>CAVGWX010000029.1:0-20146 GCA_963633085.1 Prevotella sp. CAG:279
AGCAGCACCTTCTTGAGCGGCTTGATCTCGCTCTTGACGTTCACGCCTGCCATGGCAAACCTTCTTTCGTCTCTTGTTTACGTGACTATCTTCGCTTTTGGTTTGGCTGCATACTTGGCTTAGCCGCCGCCCCTTCCATCGAGCACCGAGGCGCTTCCCCTTCGCTTGTTTGAAGCGTTTCGGTGCGTTTGCAAAGGCGCTTTCGCCTCGCCCTTGCCTTGCTTGTCACTATGCCTGGGTGCTGGTTGGCCAGGAAGACCTAATCTAGGTTTAGCGGGTTGCCGTTTTGGGTGGATGTTGGGTTTATTCGCGCGGCAGATACGGTAAACCTTCGATAAACCCCAGGTGACAGGCTTTATCGATGCTGCCGTTCGCGGAAACCGCTCGAACGCGCGAGTGACACGGTAGGCCCCCTTCGCTATCATGAACGGGTGCGCTTTGAGCCTAAGGGGCGCCAAAGCGCGGTACCGTCGAGGCAAAGGGGCCCTGGTGGAGCTAATCCTGTTTCATTACACGCTGCTCATGTTGCTGCTATCCATTGCGGTGGCTGCGGTGTGCCTTTCCGCGTATCTCGTGTCCCATAAGCGCGCCATGCTGCTGCTGTGCGTGTCGTTCACGTTTTACTTCTTCGATATCGCATTCGTGTTCCAGGACGAGTTCATCGCCCATGTCACGGGCATGGACGTCTCTGCTGCCTACATGATGGTGAGATCGCTGTCGTCGCTGGTGACCGGCGGGGGCTTCATCACCGCATTTTGGTGGCTCGTCTGCGACTACCTTGACGAGGCCCGGCAGCCTCTTCTGGTTGTTCCTCCGGTGGCGTACACGCTTGCCAGCCTTGTTGCCCTTCTCGCCTTCCCCGCGAGCGAGGCGCAGCGCTTCTGGTTCTGGAGCATGCATCAGTTCTATATGTACTGGATCCTCTTGTTTTTGGGGTATCGAGCGCTCTTCACGAAAAACCAGGCGGAACGCGTGCGCCTGCGCCGGCACGGGGGCGTGTACGCCATGGCTTGGGTCCTGTCGTTGCTCATCCTTGCGGAAGACGCGTACTGCTTCCTGTTCCTGGGCGCCTCGACCATCCAGCTGGGCGCGTTCGAGTTCACCACCGAGCGAAACTACGCGGAAAACCTCCTGATGATCGCCCTTGGCGTCGTGTCGGTGCGCGTGGCATGGCGAACGCTGTCCCTGCGCTTCGAGCGCCCTCCCGCGCAGGGCGGCACGAAACAGCAGGAGCAGCAGATCGTGGAAAACCTCAACGTGTTCGCGCAGCGCCACAAGCTTTCCCCGCGCGAACGCGAGGTGCTCTATCTGGTGCTCCTGGGGAAGGACAACCAGAACATCGCCTCCGAGATGTCGCTGGCTCTCTCCACGGTGAAGGTTCACGTGCACAACATTCTGAAGAAGACGGGTTCGGCGAGCCGCCAGGAGCTCATGCAGGACTTCTGGAAGATGTCGTAGCCGCATGTTTCATTCGTGCCGAACAGGCCGTTTGGCGCCGAAAAGCCCTCTTCTGCCGTTTTGCTGGCAAATCGCCATGTTACAACCGCGTGTCCATCTGGCGAGCGGGTACTTTCGTCTGCTAAAGTGTGCCGAGTAAACCACGAGGCTAGGTAGGAATACCCGGCAGGGAAAGGAGGCAACGATGGCCAGTTCAATTGCTGAGAAGCTCAAGAACATCGGCCCCGGCGCGCTTGTTGCGGCAGGCTTCGTCGGTCCCGGCACGGTCACCACGTGCACCGTTTCCGGCGCCAGCTACGGCTACACCATGTTGTGGGCGCTGCTGTTCGCCACGGTCGCAACCATCATCTTCCAAGAGATGGCGGCTCGCATCGGCATCGTCACGCAGGAAGGCTTGGGCGAGAATATCCGCGATCGCATTTCGAACCCGGTTTTGAAATGGATCGCGATTGTTATCGTCATCATCGCCATCTTCATAGGCAACACGGCGTATGAAACCGGCAACATCACCGGCGGCATCTTGGGCATTCAGGCCGTTGTCGACCTTCCGATGGTCCCGATCGTCATCGTGCTGGGCATCTTGGCCTTCGCCTGCATGTGGATCGGCTCGTACAAGCTGGTCGAGAAAATCCTCACCGGCATCGTCGTGTTCATGGGCGTCGTGTTCCTGATCACGGCCATCGCCTCTCCCGTCGACTGGGGCGCGGCCGTCGCCGGCCTGTTCACGCCTGCCCTGCCCGAGGGCCAGGACGCGTCGAAGGGCATCCTGACCGCAGTGGGCCTGATCGGCACCACCATCGTGCCGTACAACCTGTTCCTGCATGCGTCCGGCGCTTCCGAGCGCTTCAAGGACCCCGAGCAGGTTGCCGACGCGCGCTTCGACTGCGTGCTGTCCATCGGCCTGGGCGGCCTGATCTCCATGGCCATCCTCATCTGCGCGGCGGCGAACATGAACGCGGCTGGCATCACGGTTTCCAACGGCAAGGACATGGCGCTCGCCTTAAGCCCGCTTCTGGGTAACTGGGCCACGGTCATGATCGGCGTCGGTCTTCTGGCCGCCGGCTTCTCCAGCGCCATCACCGCCCCGCTTTCCGCCGCCTACGCCGTCAACGGCGTGCTCGGCTGGGGCAAGACGCTGAAGGACCTGCGGTTCAAGGTCATCTGGATGATCGTGCTCGTGTGCGGCTGCCTGATGGCGGTGTTTTTGGGCAAGTCCCCGACTCAGCTCATCTTGGTCGCTCAGGCCGCCAACGCGATCCTGCTGCCCATCATGGCGTTCTTCGTGATGTACGTGGCGAACGGCAAGAACCTGGGCAAGTTCCGCAACCACGTGTTCTCGAACGTCTGCGGCATCGTGTTCATTCTGATCACGCTGTTCATGTGCTATCGCAACATGTCCAGCTTCATGACCAGCCTCCAGGCGCTCATCGGCGCATAAGGCCATCGAGCGAACAGCAAGCCGGAATGAAGGGAAGGGACCCAATGGGTCCCTTCCCTTATTGGTTAATGGCTCATGAGCCAGCGGCGCGCGCAGCGCGCCGCAATTAGCCGACGGTTGAAAGCACCTTGGTGGCTTTCTCTGGCGAAGCCTCGCGCCCGGGCTTCATGAGGCCATCGGCGAGGAGACCTCGGGCGAATGCGCCGGTGGACTTGCCCTCGGACCTCGCCTCGGCCTCGAGTGCTTTTTTCATGGCTACCGGGACCTTCAAGGACAGCGTCGTTGTCTCGGGAGCAGCTTTCGGGAGCCTTCCCTCTACGATTTCCCCGACGTTGACCCAGCCGCTGGGCCATTCGTCGCGCTCGAGCGCGCTCTCCCAGCCGTTGATCATCTCGTCAGTTACCATGACACCGTTCTCGGCAACGATTCCGTTCATCTCTACCTCCATCCCAGCTCGCGCTTGAATTTTTTCGTCGGCGGCACCATCGCGTGGAACACGCACCAGACGCCTTCGATGTCCATGAATGCGATCAGCTCGGCGAACCTTCCGTCGGGAAGTGTGCCGACCGAGATCCACAGAGGCGGATCGTCGGTGCCGTTGCGCTGGCGGCACCGGATCGGGTTCTCCCATGCGTAAGCAACCTCATTGTCGGTGAGCCCGTGCTTGAGAGCGTTCTCGTGCACTCTGACCAATGTGGCTCCTTTCTTCGGTAGATAGTATACCATGCAAGTATACCTATTCGGTATACAAGTCGAGAACGGTGGCCAATGAGGCCAGGGCCATGAAAGCTTGCAGGATAATATCCATAGGCAGACGCCCCCTTCGAAAAAGAAAGCGCCGCCCGCGTGCGGACTCTGCTGGCGACCCGATTCTACCTCATCTGGTTCCTGCCGGAAACGCCGATGCCGGCAGGAACGGTTGTGGGAAAACGGGCGGATAAAGAAAACCAGGCCAAGCAAATCACATGCCTGACCTGGTGTTTTCTAATGGTGCCCCAGATACGATTCGAACGTACGACACCCGCTTTAGGAGAGCGGTGCTCTATCCCCTGAGCTACTGAGGCGATTTCGCTATTGTAGCATTAAACTCGGCAAGGGATCGGCTTGCGCGACATCGTCACGCGTTACGCGCAAGCCGGCCGCCTCTGGCCGCCGTTCAAGGGCGCTCGCGCGCCTCTTTCGCCTTTGCGCGCAGGCAAGGGAGGCAGTCGGCAAGAAGGAGGGCGTAGATCGGAAGCGCGGGAAGGAAGTAGCGATACTGGACGCCGTCGACGCCGGCGATGCCATCTGGCGTGTATTGCAGCCACAATGCGGCGTAGGTCACGAATGCAAATGCGAAGACGACGAGGCACGCATACAGCCAGAAAAAACGCGGTGCGCTCGCCTGCCTGCGCGACAACCCGGTGCATGCGGCGACGACAACGCACGCGACGAAACCCAGCCAGAAAACAGCGACGCCTTGCGTGCCGAATCGGTACGTTCCCTCGAAGTGGGCTGCGCTGTAGAGCATGTGCTGGCAAACGGTTCCGATAAGCGCGGTTCCTTCGCTCGTGCGCTGCGCGACGAGGGAGGCGGGGATGACGGCGGGGCTTGTGGCGAACCCCTGCGTGCCCAGCTTCATCCATGCGACGTCGAGAATGACCGCGGCGAGGAAGCAGAGGGCCACCGGATAGGTTTTTCCCACTTCGCCCCGTTTCGCCAAAAGCGGCAGCGCCAGTGCGAACAGCGGCGCGTTCGAGAACTTCGTGCACGCCATGAGAAGCCCTGTCGCGCCCAGCGCCCAATACGCTTTTCGGCCCGCCGACTTTTCCGTGGCGCAGCGGTACGCGAGGCAGGCGAACAGGATGGACAGCGCAAGGGAAAACGAATCGGCCGAAATGGCGAAGGAGAACGTGTACCAAGTGCCGGGAAACAGCAAAACGGCCAAGGCGATCCATCGGTGCTTCGGCAATGCAACGATGGACGCCGCCCCGATCAGGGCATACAGGATAAGCATCGTCGCTTCTGCGAGATAGTATTTCGCGCTTGCCGATGCCCCCATGAGGTCCCCGAGCGCAAAGCCGACAAGTTGGGGAAGGTAGGCGACAGGGCTGTAGACGGCGGTGTTGTTGTAGGGGGCGCTGACGGTCCCGTCGTCGGCAACAACGACGGAGTCCTCGTTGATGGCGCTGCTGTCTCGACCGGCATGTTCGATGGACAGTTCGATGAGGTCGAGCGAAACGCGCCCACCGACGTTTTCGGATGCGATGCTATGGTATTCGGAGGTTGCGTCCACCGGATGCGCGACGACATCGCCGTGCAGAATGCCCGATACTCGATACACATGGGCCCAGACATCGGGAGAGTATCGGCCGATGTCCGTGACCGCAATCCCGATTCCCCCTGGAATGAGCAGGGCGAATGCCACCATCGCGTAAATGGCTCGCCGGGGAAGCGAATATAAGAAGCGAGTCAATGGGCGCTCTTTCTTGCAAGGCCGCGCAGCTAGGCGCCGGCGAAGCGCAGCAGCTCGGTCGGGCTGGAAATGACCGTATCCGCGCCAGCTTCCCGCAACGCGCTCGCGGGGTTGTATCCCCAGTCGACGCCGATGGCGAACGCGCCGGCGTTGCGCGCAACGCGCATGTCGCCCGCCGAATCTCCGATGTAAGCCGTTTGCTGCGGCGTGGAATGCAGCTCGCGGATGGTGCGAAGCAGGCCGGTGGGGTCGGGCTTGCGGGGGATGCCTTCGCATTCGCCATGCAGGATCTCGAACGCATCCGGCAGGAAGCGGGGGATGACGTCCTTCACGCCGCCTTCGAACTTGTTGGACAGCACGGCCAGCTTGCAGCCGCGCGCCTTCAATTCGGCGAGCGCCTCGGGCATGTGCGGGTAGTGGCGCGTGTTCTTGTGCCCGGTTTGCGGATAGAGCGCCTTCCAATATTCGAGCGCTTCGGCGCATTCGTTTTCGGGGGTGTTTTCGGGCATGGCCCGGTAGATCAGGCGCTCTGCGCCGTCTCCGACGTAGCTTAAGATCTCCTCGGGGGTATGCGTGGGGTGCCCGAAGTGCTCGAGGGTCTCGTTCGTGACGACGACCAAGTCGGGCATGGTGTCGAGCAGCGTGCCGTCCAGATCGAAGATGAACGTGTCGAAGGTGGCATGATGTTCCATGGCAATCCCCTTACATACAGAAAACGGTAGCCGCTAGGGGCTACCGTATCAATGCAATGGAGCGGGTGACGGGACTCGAACCCGCGAATGCGAGCTTGGGAAGCTCGTGCCTTACCACTTGGCGACACCCGCATGGTTGAGGATTATAGCGCAAGATATTGAAGCGAATCGGTGCGTTTCAGCAAATTCTCACGAGATGACGAAACCGCTGATGAGAAAGCTGCTAGCGATAGCGGCGCGAATCGGCAGGGATGAGGGGCGAGGAGATCGGCACGCGAGCGCACCGTTATTCCTCGAATCCCAAAAGCTTCGCGGGCGATGTGTCGAGCGCGTCCGCCAATTTCTCGACCACCGAAAGCCGAACGTTTGCGGTGCCCTTTTCTATCTTGTTGAGCTGGGGCCGCCCGATGCCCACCATTGCGGCGAATCGCGTTTTGTTGATGTGGGCCCGCTTCCGAAGCTTCTCGACGTTGCGTCCGAGCGTGCACGCAAGCGTCGGCGCGTCTGCGCTGGTGTCCAGTAAAGGGTTGCTATGCGGGTGCACGGTCTGCATGCGACAACCCTACGGCGGTCTGCGTCCGATGACGTAACCTGGCGGTTACAAATGGCCGATTCGATAAAGAAACTTCGGCGGCCTTAACGGCGTGGGGTGCGGTGAACGCTTTATCGGCCTCACGTGCCCATTTTATGGTTGCGGAATCCGGATGCTACAATACCTAGCGCCGATTTGCGCGTTTTTACGAAGGCGAAAGCGCTTGAAGCGCCTTGGTCAAGCGGGTTGGTCGGAAGGAATAAAAACCAAAGCGAATGAAACGAACCGTGTCGGGTGAGCATGGGCGAGTGAGGGGGAGAGCCTCGCGCCGGCAGCCCGCCGCAAGCGATCCTACTGGGATGACGCTGTTGAGGAGCACGCATGGCATTTCATAAGAATCGAAACTCTCAGGCCACGTCGAACATTCCCCCGGAACAATCGGCATATCGCCCCGTCTACACGCCGGGTTCTCAGGGCAAGGTTGCGAACAACGTCTTCCACAACCACCAGGGAGCAACGCAGTATTCTCGCCAGAATCCGGTGTACGCAACGCAGTCCGCTCGCAAGTCGAAGCGCGGCCGGCATATCGCCCTCGGCGTGCTCGCTGCGGTTCTGGTTGTCGCCGTTGGGTGCGGCGCGGCGTTCGCGGTTTGGTACAACGGCGTTTCCAAGGAGCTGAACCAGGGCGATTACACCGACGAGCAGATCTCGGAGATCAACGATCAGCTCGTCAAGACGACGTCGTATTCTGAGCCGTTCTACGTCCTGCTCATCGGTTCCGACAAGCGCGAGGACGGCGATGATGCCGACGGCGCGCGTTCGGACACGAACATCGTCGTGCGCGTCGACCCGATCAACAACCAGGCCACGCTTGTGTCCATTCCTCGCGACACCATGATCGACATCGACGGTTACGGCACCAACAAATTCAACGCCGCCTACAACTACGGCGGGGCCGCGGCGACCATCCGCGAGGCGTCCCAGCTGACGGGCATCGGAATCTCCCATTACGTCGAGGTTGGCTTCGACGACCTGATCGCGCTCGTCGACGCCGTCGGCGGCGTCGACGTCGAGGTCGACGAGCTGGTCGACGACCCTGACGCCGATGGCACGTCCTCCAACCCCGATTGGGAGCACGTGGTCATCGAACCGGGCTTGCAGCACCTGTACGGCAACGCGGCCCTGACCTTCGCGCGCAGCCGCGCTTACACCGACGGCGACTTCACCCGCACGTCCAATCAGCGCAAGCTGATCGAGGCGCTCGTCGACAAGGTTCTCGCGCTTCCGCTGACCGAGATGCCCGGCGTGATCCAGGCGGCCGCCAAGTGCGTTACCACCGACATGAAGATCGCCGACATCCTTTCGCTTGCCCAGCAGATCAAAGGAAACGACAACGGCGAAATGACGCTGTATTCGGCGATGCTTCCCTCCATCACCGGCTACGTCGACGGCATCTCCTACGTGTTCTGCGACGAAGACGCCACGGCGAAGATGGTGAAGATCGTCGAAGAAGGCGGCGACCCGAGCGGCATCACCGGGTCCACCAGCAAGCTCGCGCAAGAGCGGATGGCGACGTCCTCTGCATCTTCAAGCAGCGGATCGATCAGCACCGGGACCGGGGTGTCGACGGGCACGAGCGTGCATTCGGGCAACGACCTGACCCGCAGCGACACGTCCTCCACGTACGGCAGCGATTCAAGCTACGGATACAGCTACGGCTCGTCCGATTCCGGCTACAGCTCCGGGTACGACTCGGGTTACAGCTACAGTTCCGGAACCGCCAGCAGCGGATATTCGGATACCTATTCCTACAGCGATTCGGGCACGTCCGGATCGGCGGGGACGGGCAGCGCCGCAACCGGCGACTCGTATTCCACCGGAAGCTCCAGCAGCTACTAACGCGTTTCATATATCAGCCCATAAAAAGAACCCCCATGCTGGGGGTTCTTTTTATGGGTGGCGCCTGCGTGGCATGTGGAGCATCGCGCAGGCGCCACTGGTTTCGCTTCGAGGCGGATTACTTGGTGGCGTAGCCGTCGGGGTTGGTCGACTGCCAGCGCCAGCTGTCGGCACACATGCGGTCGAGGTCGTATTGCGCGGTCCAGCCCAGCTCGTCCGCCGCTTTGCGGCAGGCTGCGTAGTTCGTGGCGATGTCGCCCGCGCGACGCGGCTTCACCTCGTAGGGGATCTCGTGCCCGCAGGCCTTTTCGAACGCGTGCACGACATCGAGGACGCTCGATCCCTTGCCG
This sequence comes from Prevotella sp. CAG:279, assembly GCA_963633085.1. Lineage (GTDB taxonomy): Bacteria > Actinomycetota > Coriobacteriia > Coriobacteriales > Eggerthellaceae > Senegalimassilia. The sequence goes on from CAVGWX010000029.1 coordinate 8,825, forward strand.
GTGCCCAGGTTGAAGATGCCCACGCCGCGGCGGCTGCCGTCTGCGGCCGCTTCGCCGGCGATCGACCCGATGCCGATGGCTTTCCCGGTGCCGACTTTGCCGCCCATCCAGTTAAGCGCCGCCACGTGGCCGCGCGCGAGGTCGACCACATGGATGTAGTCGCGAACGCCGGTGCCATCGGGGGTGGGGTAGTCATCGCCGAACACGCCGACGCAGGCAAGCTTTCCAACGGCAACTTGGGCGACATAGGGAAGCAGGTTGTTCGGAATGCCCTTGGGGTCCTCGCCGATAAGCCCGCTCTCATGGGCGCCGATGGGGTTGAAGTAGCGCAGGAGCACGACGTTCCACTCGTTGTCGCCGACGTACAGGTCGCTGAGCACCTGCTCGAGCATGCTTTTCGTCCAGCCGTAGGGGTTGGTGCAGTCGTGCTTGGGGCAATCCTCGGTGATCGGGATGAACTCGGGCTCGCCGTAAACGGTGGCGGAGCTGGAGAACACGATGTTCTTCACGCCGTGGTTGCGCGCAACGTCGCACAGCACGAGCGTGCCGGCGATGTTGTTCCAGTAGTACTCGAGCGGCTTCTGAACGCTTTCGCCGACGGCCTTGAAACCGGCGAAATGGATGATCGCGTCGACGTCGTTTTCGTCGAAGATGCCGTTTAAGGCGTCGCGATCAAGGATGTTCGCCTTGTAGAAACGCAGCTGGGAGTCATCTGCGGCAATGCCGCAGATGGTGCGAATGCGCTCGACGGCGACCTCGCTGGAATTGCTCAGGTCGTCGACGATGACCACGCGATAGCCGCTTTCGATCAGCTCGACGCAGGTGTGGCTGCCGATGAAGCCGGCACCGCCGGTGACCAAGATGGTCAGTTCGTCATGTTCCTTGGCGAGTCCCTTGTTAGCCATGAAGGCTCCTTCCCGGGAGTGTTCGGTTGGTTTTCGCGGCGCGCGGGGCGTCGTATGTGCTCATGGTACAGCATGCCGCATCGGCGATGGCGAAGACTGCGAAAGCAACACGCCGAAGCGGTTGCGCAAACCTTCGGACCGGCCCCCTTGCGCCCTCTGAAAAACCCTTGCACCTGGTGTTTGCAGCCTTGGGCAAATGTTCGGAGTTGTTTAAACGCTGTGCGGGGCTGATGTGGGATAATGGGCGCGCATCGTGTTTTTCCCGCGCCTGCGATGGTGCGGGCGTTGAACAAGGAGCTTGTATGCGCAAAAGGGTTCTCGCTATCGTGCTCGCCGTGGCGCTTTGCGCGCTGTGCCTTCCCGGCTGCGGCGCCCAGCAGTCTGCCAAGCAGGTGAAACTCGATCCCAGCAATCCGGTTTCCATCAAGGTGTGGCACTACTACAACGGCGTTCAGCAGTCCACGTTCGACCAGCTGGTTTCCGAGTTCAACGCAACCGAGGGCAAGGAAGCCGGCATCAGCGTGCAGGCCTACACGCTCGGCTCCATTTCCGACCTTGAAACCGCCATGGACGAAGCGCAGGCCGGCGCGGTGGGCGCCAAGGAGCTGCCCAACGTGTTCAGCGCCTACGCCGATACGGCCTATTCCCTTCAGAAGGAAGACAAGCTGGTGAACCTCTCCGAGTACATCAGCGACGACGAGCTTTCCCGATACGTGGACGGCTACGTGGAAGAGGGCCGCTTCGCCGGCGATAACTCGCTGTACCTGTTCCCTTTGGCCAAGGCGACCGAGACCATGATGCTGAACAAGACCGCATGGGACGAGTTCGCCCAGGCCACCGGCTCCAGCCTCGACGAGCTGAAAACCGTTGAGGGCATCGCTGCGGTCGCCAAGCGCTACTACGAGTGGACCGACGCTCGAACCCCCGAAATCCCCAACGACGGCAAGGCCTTCTACGGCCGCGACTCCATGGCCAACTACTTCTACGTGTGCATGAAGCAGATGGGCACCGACCTGCTCTCCGAATCGGGTGGCACGGTGGTTGTCAACGCCGACAAAGAGAAGATCCGCCGCCTGTGGGACAACTACTACATCCCGATGATCAGCGGTTACTTCGATGCTCAGGGCAAGTTTCGCTCCGACGACGTGAAAACCGGCGACATCATCTGCTACACCGGCTCCACCGCATCGGCCGCCTACTTCCCCGACCAGGTGGTTCAGGGCAATGAATCTTCCGCCATCGATTACTCCGTGCTCAGCGCGCCGGTCATGAAAGGCGGCAGCAACGTGCAGTCGCAGCAGGGTGCCGGCATGGCCGTGCTGAAAACCGATGACGAGCACGACTACGCTTCCACCGTGTTTTTGAAGTGGCTCACCCAGAAGGAAAACAACATCCGCTTCGCGCTCTCCGCTTCCTACCTGCCGGTTCTGAAGGAAGCCAACTCCATGGATGCCATCGATCAGGTGGTGGAGGAGAATCAGCTGAGCGTGAACCAGAAGTCCTACGCCACCATCCAAAGCGTGACGGAGAGCCTCGATTCCACCCAGTTCTACAGCGGCGAGTGCCCTTCCGTTTCCAACTCGGTGCGCAAGGTGCTTACCTACAACCTCTCCGACAAGGCTTCCGCCGACCGCAAGGCCGTTGAAGCCGCGCTGGCTTTAGGCTCGTCGCTTGAGCAGGCAATCGCCCCGTATACCACCGACGCCGCCTTCGATGAGTGGTACGAAAACTTCACGTCCGCGCTCAACGGCGCAGCGGGGAACTAGCGGGGCGCTGCTGCCATGAGCATCGGTCGGGAAAGCGGGAGCCTGCTGAAAGGCAAGAAGGACCGCAAGGTTCCGTTTCTTGCCCTTTTGCTGGTGCCCCTGCTGCTGGTGATCGTCTTGCAGGGCGTGCTGCCCCTGGCAACCGTTATGGGCAGCGGCGCCATCAAGACGATGGCGCAGAATGCCGCCACGCTTGACGAGCGCATGACGGTGAACCAGGCAACGGTGCTGCAGAACGCCATGGTGAACCAGTGGTCCGCGATCCGCAACGATTCCGGCTACTACGACGAAACCCTCGGCCAGCTTCTGGCCGAGCGGAACCTTACCATGCAGGATTTCCTGGGAGACGCCGAAGCTCAGCGCGAGTACCTGCTCCGCGTTTCGCAGAACCTCGTTTCCAGCGTGGAGAACGACAGCACCAGCGGCGCCTTCCTGGTGCTGTCGAACAGGGCCGATACCTCCCAGGCGGCGCAGTACGAGGGCGTGTTCCTGCGCGATTCCGACCCCCTGGCCAACACGGCCAGCCATTCCGACATGCTCTTCGAGCGCGGCAACATCGAGATCTCGCGCGCGGCCGGCATCACGCTGGACAATTCCTGGTCGCCCACGTTCAGCTTCGCGGGGCAGGGCAACCGCTCCGCCGACGACTTCTTCTACAAGCCCTATCTGGCGGCCTGCGCCAACACCTCTACCAGCATGGAAAACCTGGGCTATTGGGCTTCCCCCTTCATCCTGGAAGATCATTCCATGGACGGCCACAAGATGATCACCTATTCCGTGCCGCTCATCTGCGACGGCGTGGTGTACGGCGTGGTGGGCTCCGAGATTTCGCTGGAGTACCTGGTAAACACCTTCATTCCCTCGTCGGGCTCGGGCTCGCTTGAAAGCTACGCGCTCATGGCGCGGCAGGAAGACGGCACGTATCGCTGCCTGTTCGGCACCGGGTCCATGTACAACGCGGTTTCCTCTGGAGCGCTGAACCTGACGCCTGCCGAAGAGAGCGGCCTGTTCGAAGTGGAGGGGTACAGCCAGGGCAGGGAATCCATCTACGCAACCACCGCGTCGCTGCACCTGTACGCCAACAACGCGCCGTACGACAACACCAACGTGGTGCTGGCCGGGTTCGCCACGGAAAGCTCCATCTACGGCACGGGCGGCAACCTGATGGATATGCTGGTCGCCATCTCGCTCATGTGCGCGGCAATAGGTGCCGTGCTGGTGATGCTCGTGGCGCGCGCCATCGTGCGCCCGCTGGACAGCCTGATGGGAAGCGTGCGGGGCGGCATCACGGGCTTGCGTGCGTTCCGCCGCAGCGGCATTCGCGAGGTGGACGGGCTGCACGACGTGATCCAAGACCTCACCGAAAACGAGCTTGCCACCGAGCAGCGCCTGGCCGAGGAAAAGGAGCGCTACCGCCTTGCCGTGGAAAGCTCCACCGACGCGCTGTTCCTGTACCGCCAGCAGGGCGATGCGCTCGAGATTTCCAACACCGACGGCTACGACGGCGCGTACCGCGTGGACGAGTTCGCGAAAACCACCCTGCGCAACCTGCTTGAGCCCGCCGACCAGCAAACCGTGCTGGCCTTCCTTCGCGGGGAGGCGTCCAGCGTGGATGCGGAAGTGCTGCTTCATCCCCATGGCGTTGACGCCGGCGTGTGGTACCGGATGTTCGCGAAGGATATCCCGGGATGCGAACCCGGCAAGCGCCGCGCCATCGGCTACTTCCGCAACATAGACGAATCCAAGCGCATGAGGATCGAGCAGGAGCTTCGCCAGGTGCGCGACGAGGTTACGGGCTTCTACCGCCTGAAACACGGCATGCAGGCCATGTCCAAGGCGCGTCGCGCGCAGCCGTGCGGCATGCTCGTCCTGGTGGACATCCATCACTTTGACAAGATCGCCGAGGGCTTCGGCCTTACCTTTGGCGATGTCCTGGTGGAAGAGCTCTCCGACATGATGCGCCGGGAGTTTTCGCCTCAGGGGCCGCGCGGCGCCAAGGATGCCGAAGACCCGCTTGCCCCGCTGTTCACCCGTGCCGGCTCCGACGAGTTTTTGGTGTGGCTGCCCGGCTCCGCCGAAGAAGAATGCCGAGCCCGCATCGTGCGCCTGGAAGAGGCATTCGGCCAACTGGTGCACCGAAGCGCGCTGGACCTGATGCTGCATTCCGGCGTGGCGCAGGCGCGCTCGTCCGATTCGCTGGACGTCCTCGTGCGGCGCGTGCGCGTGGCTGTGGCCGAAGCGAAGTGCACCGGCTGCAGCTTGGTGGCGTGGGAGGCGGCGCAGGATTCCGAGGCTTCGCCGAAGCCCTTCGGCGAGGTTGTTTCCTTCGGGCACCTGCACCAGGCCAGCCTTTCCTCGTTGGCCATGAACCTGCTGGATCGTCGCCGTTCGCTCGTGGCCGGGCTCGACCTGCTCTCGTGCTGCCTGGCGAAGCGCCTGGGCGTGGAAAATGTGGCCATCACCACCTGCAACGACGATTACCTTTCCGTTGCGATGCGCTACCTGTGGCACCCCGTTGCGGGCGTCGAGTCCATCGATGCGGTGACGCATCTCGACCCGGTGGATTACCGCAGGCTCGTGCGCCTCGCCGAGCGCAACGCCATCGTGCCCATCAGCGAGATGCGCACGATGGTCCCCGTGCCCAAGGGGGCGTCGCCCCTTGCCGAGGGCGTTTCCTTCACCATGGCGGAAAACGGCAAGTACAGCGGAAGCATCTACCTTACCGGCGTCGATATCGCCCAGCTCGACGACGAGGGAACCGCGAACGCGCTGTGGGAAGTGGGCACCATCATCCAAGACCGCATCAACCAGGAGCAGCTGGACCAGAGTGCCCGCGCCAAGTCCGACTTCCTGGCGCGCATGAGCCACGAGATCCGCACGCCCATGAACGGCATCATCGGCATGACCGAGATCGCCCTGGAGCCGGGGCAGACCGAAGAGCGCCGCATCGACTGCCTGAACAAGGTGCGCAGCTCTTCGCACTACCTGCTTTCGCTTTTGAACGACATCCTGGATATGAGCAAGATCGAGAGCGGCAAGATGGAGCTGGTGCTCGGCGCCTTCGACCTGCAGAAGCTCTTGGACGACCTGCACCCCGTCCTGGACGCGCGCTTCGCGGCCAAACGGCAGGAGTTCCGTACCGACGTCAAGCTGGGCCACACCTGCTTCATGGGCGATTCCCTGCGCATAAGCCAGGTGCTCATCAACCTGTTGGGCAACGCCATCAAGTACTCGCCCGACGAAACCGAGGTGCTGCTCACCGTGCGCGAGCTCGCCTTCGATGCCGGCGCGGCGGAAGTGCTGTTCAGCGTGAAGGACCAGGGCTGCGGCGTCAGCAAGGAAGATGCCCGCCGCATCTTCCGCAAGTTCGAGCAGGTTGCCGGCACCGACGCGCGCCAAGAGGGAACGGGCCTGGGCCTTGCCATCAGCAACCGCCTGGTGCACATGATGGGCGGTCAGATCCAGCTGGAAAGCGAAGTGGGTCGCGGCAGCACCTTCAGCTTCAAGCTGCGCCTGCCGCAAACCGAAGCTCCCGACAAGGCCGAGCAGCCCGCGGTGGCTGCCGGCACGTTCGAAGGCGTGCGCGTGCTGGTTGCCGAGGACAACGAACTGAACAGGGAGATACTCACCTGCATGCTGGAAAACCTTGGCTGCAAGGTGGACTGCGCCGGCGACGGCCAGCAGGCGCTGCAGGCGTTCCAGGACTCCGATGAGGGCTACTACCAGGCAATACTCATGGATGTGATGATGCCGGTGATGGACGGCCTGGCTGCCGCGCACGCCATCCGCATGCTGGACCGCTCTGATGCCGGGTCGGTTGCCATCGTGGCCGCCAGCGCCAATGCCTTCGCCGAGGACGTTCAGCGTTCGCTGGCAAGCGGCATGGACGCTCACCTGAGCAAGCCCATCGAGCCCGATGATCTGGCGAGCACCCTGGCCATGGTGCTGCGCGAGAGGTGAAAAAAATTTGCCGAACTTCAAAGATTATTCTTGACGAAGAATAATCACTCTTGTACAGTATTTCCCGTCAGAGATAACGTCCCTCAGTTATTTCTCCTCGTTTCACTCGTCCGACCAAAGGCCGCATCCCCCGCGGCCTTTGGTCGTCTCAGGGCGGGAAAGCAAAAAAGCTGCCCGACATCCCCCGTCGGGCAGCTTTTCTCGCACGCGATGCGCTTACGCGCCGAACTTCGGCAGCTTTTTCAAAAGCGCCCACGCAATCTGCTTGTCGTCGTCGCTTTCCAGCATTTCCTCGAAGTCGAGGAAGGCGACGCAGGTTCGGCCAAGCAAACGCGATGGTTTGCCCGCAGGCACGCTGAGCCGGTATGCCTGCCCCAGAAGCGCGGAGCCTTTCCCGTCGGTCGCCACCACGCAAACAGGGTCGATCCCCTCGACCAGCACGAACAGCGCGTGCTCCTCAAGGCCTTCGACGGCGGCGAACGTGCAGGATCCCTCACCGTATCCGAGCGCCTTCGCCGAGCTTTCCAGCGCTCCTCGCGCTTTGTCGCCAAGCTCCTCGGCGCCGACGCAAAGGACCAGCCCGGCGCGGGCGCCGATGAGATGATCCGCGAACAGATCCCATGTTTCGTCTACTGCGACCTCGTATTTGTTACTGCTCATCGATTTTTTCACACTCGCTCTTGCAGTTGGATGGCCATCGCCGTATAACTCATGATAGCAAGAACGGCCCGCTGCGGCTCGCGCGCTTTCCCCGCAGCGAAACGCAAAGGCCCAAACCAACGAAAAGGAGAAGCTATGTGCACCAACGGTATCAACACGGGTCAGTTCGAGATGATGATCGAGCAGATCGACGACCATTTGAAGCTTGAGCGCCGTTGGGCCCATACGCTCGGCCATAAGGCGGGGGATGCCGGCTACGCGACGGTGTCCGAGAAGCTGCACGAGGCTCAGGCGCTGATCGACGACGTGCGCGCGCTGCTCGACGAGGCGAAGGACGCGCTGGAAGACGATGCGCAGGCGGCCGGCGGCGTGACCGTGGAATTGGTGTAGCGGGCGCATATGAGCAACGGCCTCATGAGGTTCTCGGTCGCGATGCCCGAGGATCTGCTGGTCAGGTTCGATGAGCTGGTCGCTCGTCGCGGGCTGGCGAAGAACCGCAGCGAGGTGGTGCGCGATTTGGTGCGCGACGCCTTGGTGGAGGACGACTGCGCCGTTCCCGGCCAGGAAGTGGCCGGCACCCTGACCATCGTGTTCGATCACCATGCGGGCGATTTGCAGGAGAAGCTGCACGCCATCCAGCACGATTATTTCTCGAACATCGTTTCCACCATGCATGTGCACCTCGATGAGCACATGTGCCTGGAGATCATCGTGCTTCGCGGCGAGGCGGGCCTGGTGCAAGATGTCGCGAATCTTATTTTGGGAACGAAGGGCGTGCAGAACGGAAAACTGGTTTTGACGACGACGCATCCGTCTGAAGAGGGCGGACGTTAGGAGGTTTGTTTCGTGGATGAAACGGTGATGCTCGGGCACGGCAGCGGCGGAACCATGATGAAAAGGATCATCGACGAGGTGTTTTTCGCGGCCTACGCGGGAGACGAGCTGCGGCGTGGCGACGATGCCGCCGTGCTGCCGGCCCCCGGTGCGGGCGAGCGGCTGGCCTTTTCGACCGACAGCTTCGTCGTGACGCCCCATTTCTTCCCGGGCGGCGATATCGGCCGGCTCGCCGTGTGCGGCACGGTCAACGACGTGGCGACCAGCGGCGCAACGCCCCTGTACCTCAGCTGCGGTTTCATCCTCGAAGAAGGCTTTCCCATCAGCGACCTCAAGCGCATTTGCGCCAGCATGGCCGAGGTGGCGCGCGAAGCGGGCGTGCGGCTGGTCACGGGCGACACCAAGGTGGTCAACCGCGGCCACGGCGACGGCGTCTACATCAACACGGCGGGGGTCGGCGTGCTGGCCGAAGGCGTCGATCTGGGGGGAGCGCAGTGCCGTCCTGGCGATAAAGTCCTGGTCAGCGGAACTTTGGGCGACCACGGCATCACCATCATGAGCTGCCGCGAGTCGCTGTCGTTCAAAGCCGACCTGCAAAGCGACGCGGCGCCGCTCAACCACCTCATCGCCGACGTCATGGCGGCGGCACCCGGCGCGCGCTGCTTCCGCGACCCAACGCGCGGCGGGCTCGCCTCGACGCTCAACGAGCTGGCTGCCCAGTCCGGCACCGACATCACGGTCGAGGAAGATTCGATTCCCGTGAAGCCGGCGGTCCAAGGGGCCTGCGACATGCTTGGCTACGATGTGCTGCAGGTGGCCAACGAGGGCAAGATGGTATGCGTGGTCGCCCCCGAGGACGCCGACGCGGCCCTTTGCGCCATGCGCGCCAACAAATACGGCGCCGATGCGGCCATCATCGGCGAGGTGTCCGCTATGCAGCCCGAGCGCGGTTCGAAGGTGTTTTTGCGCACGGCCTTCGGCGGCACCCGCATCCTGGACATGCTGGTGGGCGAGCAGCTCCCCCGCATTTGCTAGCGTGCAGGGCAACGTTTGCTCGTCGATGCCCCTGCCTGACCGCTCCTCGAAGAGCCTACCGGTATTTCGTTGATTGGTCTTGCAATCGACCTCTTTAGTGGTATCGTGCGGGCATTGCTTAATTGGGGTAGAACCCGGAGCATTTCCGCCGGGTTATAAGACGAGAAGGAGTTACCATGGCTCATCCGGTTATCGAAACTGACGAGTGCATCGGCTGCGGCATTTGCGTTGACGCCTGCCCGCAGGAGGTTCTGGAGGTCAACGGCGGCGTGGTCGAGGCCGTGAACGAGGAGAACTGCATCGCCTGCGGCGATTGCGTCGAGGAGTGCCCCATGGGCGCCATCCCGGAGGTCGTCGAGGAATAGCCTCGCCTCAAATCAACGAGCGTTTTCGGCGCCCCTGTCTTATAAAAGGCAGGGGCGCCGTTGCATATACTGCTTCCGCGTTAACAAAACGTAACCTTTTATTTCTCAAATAACTTGACACGTGCTGACTGAGATTTTATATTACGAAACGTTGGAAAAAGGCTAAGCCCCATAGGGCAAGGCCGCCAGCGTCCAATTTCGGTTACATAACTCCAAGTGAGAGGAAGCAATACAATGAGCAAGATCCTGGGTATCGACCTCGGCACCACCAACTCCGCCATGGCGGTCATGGAAGGCTCCGAGCCGGAAATCCTCGTCAACGCCGAAGGCGACCGCACCACGCCTTCCGTCGAGGGCTTCCGCAAGGACGGCGAGCGCGTCGTCGGCAAGGCCGCTAAGAACCAGGCCGTCACCAACCCCGAGAACACCGTTTCGTCCGTCAAGCGCTTCATCGGCCGTTCGTTTAGCGAGTCTTCCGAAGAGCAGAGCAAGGTCAGCTACAAGGTGAAGGCCGGCAAGGACGGCCGCACCGTCGTCGACATCGACGGCAAGGACTACACGCCCGAGGAAATCTCCGCCATGGTTCTTCAGAAGCTGAAGAACGACGCCGAGAAGCAGGTCGGCTCGCCCATCACGCAAGCCGTCATCACCGTCCCGGCGTATTTCAACGACGCGCAGCGCCAGGCAACCAAGGATGCCGGCAAGATCGCCGGCCTTGAGGTCCTGCGCATCATCAACGAGCCGACGGCCGCGGCTTTGGCTTACGGCCTCGACAAGACCAACAAGGACGAGAAGATCCTCGTGTTCGACCTCGGCGGCGGCACCTTCGACGTGTCCATCCTCGAGCTCGGCGACGGCGTCTTCGAGGTTGCGGCCACCGCTGGCGACAACCACCTGGGCGGCGACGACTGGGATCACCGCGTCATCGATTGGCTGGCCGACAAGTTCAGCAAGGACAACGGCGGCATCGACCTGCGCAAGGACAAGATGGCCCTGCAGCGTTTGAAGGAAGCTGCCGAAAAGGCGAAGATGGAGCTGTCGAGCACCACGCAGGCCAACATCAACCTGCCCTTCATCACCGCCGACGCCACCGGCCCGAAGCACCTGGACTACACGCTGACCCGCGCGGAGTTCGAGTCCATCACCAAGGACCTGCTGGATCGCTGCCGCAAGCCTGTTGAGCAGGCGCTGCGCGACGCCGGCCTGTCCCAGGGCGAAATCGACGAGGTCATCCTCGTCGGCGGCTCCACCCGCATGCCCGCCGTCCAGGAACTGGTCAAGCGCATGACCGGCAAGCAGCCGAACATGTCCGTGAACCCCGACGAGGTCGTGGCCATGGGCGCCGCCGTTCAGGGCGGCGTTCTCGCCGGCGACGTCGAGGGCATCCTGCTGCTCGACGTCACGCCTCTGTCCCTGGGCGTCGAGACCATGGGCGGCGTCATGACCAAGATGATCGACCGCAACACCACCATCCCGACCCGCAAGACCGAGGTGTACTCCACGGCAGCCGACAACCAGACGTCCGTCGAGATCCATGTGCTGCAGGGCGAGCGCCAGATGGCGCAGGACAACAAGACGCTGGGCAAGTTCCAGCTGACCGGCATCCCGGCTGCTCGCCGCGGCGTGCCTCAGATCGAGGTCACCTTCGACATCGACGCCAACGGCATCGTGAACGTGTCCGCTAAGGACCTGGGCACCGGCAAGCAGCAGCAGATCACCATCAGCGGCTCCACGGCGCTCAACGACGACGAAGTCGATCGCATGGTCAAGGACGCCGAGGCCCACGCCGAGGAGGAC
>CAVGWX010000030.1:0-19424 GCA_963633085.1 Prevotella sp. CAG:279
TCGCGCGTGCACAGCTTCTCGCGCATGCCGCGCACCATGAACAGATCGTCGATGGTGCGGGCCTCGCGCTTGCAGGCCTCCACGATCTGCTCGTCGGTGATGACCCACTTGCGCGGCACGTCGCGGCGCTGGGCGGTCAGCTCGCGCCAGGCGGCCACCTCGCGGGCGGCGGCCAGCTGGCGGCGGGAAAGCTGCCCCACGCGCTTGAGGCGCCGGTAGCGCTCGCGCTCGTCGGATTCGAAGCGCGCCGGGTCGGACATCTCGGCGAACTCGGGGTCGAGCCAGTGCAGGCGCCCCTGAGCCTCGAGCGCCGTCTTCATCTGCTCGTACATGCGCGGCAGGTACACCACGTCGTCGGCGGCGTAGGCGATCTGCGAATCGGAAAGCGGGCGGCGCGACCAGTCGGTGTACGAATCGGTCTTCTTCAGCTGCACGCCGCATTCGGCCGACACGAGCGCCGCGTAGCCGATCTGCTGGGTATGCCCGAGCAGAGCCGCGGCCACCTGCGTGTCGAACAGGGGCTTGGGCATCACGCCCACCTCGTGCCAGAGAATCTCCAGGTCCTGGCCGCAGGCGTGCAGCACCTTCACGACGTTTGCGTCCTCAAGCAGCGGCGCCATCGCCTTGAGGTCCTTGATGGAGAACGGGTCGACGATGACCACCTCGTCGTCGGTGGCCAGCTGCAGCAGGCACAGCTTCGCGTAGTAGGTCTTCTCGCGCAAAAACTCGGTATCGATGGCAAGAACGCTCGACGCTCTCGCGCGCTCGATGAACGCTTCGAAGGTTTCTTGGTTTGCTATGTACACCCGGTATTACCTCATCTTCGGGAACTATCTGCGGTACCATGCAATCATATAGCAAGTGAAGGGGAAACCGTGAAACTGCTCGTCATCAACAATCTGGCCTCCGGCTACGGCGAAGGAGCCGTGTACGATTTCGTGCGCAGCTTCTCGCAGGACGCAGACGAAGTGTGCCTGCGATCGACCGACGGCACCACCCCGGTCGAGGCGTTGCTCGCCGACGCGGCCGACTTCGATGTCGTGGTGGCTTCCGGCGGGGACGGGACCGTCGCCACCGTGTGTTACCTGTTGGCGAACACGAACATCCCGGTGCTGCCCTTCCCCGCCGGCACGGCGAACCTGCTGGCGCTCAACCTCGCAAGCCCCCAGGAACCCCATGCGCTCGCAAAGCTCGTTCGCTCGGGCCGCACGCTCGACTTCGATCTGGGGGAAATCGAGGCCGGCGGGCGCAAGTTCGGCTTCGGCATCATGGCCGGCGCCGGCTACGACGCCACCATCATGCGCGCCGCCCAGCGCGGCAAGCGCCTGCTCGGGCCGGTGGCCTACCTGCAGGCGGCCGTCATGAACGCGATGCCGCAAACCTCCAAGCTCACGCTCGAGCTCGACGAGGGCACGGTTGAAAGCGAGGGCCTCGGGGTGCTTCTGGTCAACTTCTCGAAGATCCAGTTCGACATCGCCGTCACCCACGACAACCTGCCGCGCGACGGCATCTTCGACGTGGTCATCCTGAAGGCGAAGACGGCGTTCGACCTTCTGCCGGCGCTTTTCGCGGGCATCCTCGACCGCGACGGGGAGTTCCCCGACCGCACCGACGCGATGGAGATCTACCGGTCTAAAACGGTCACCGTCATCGCCGACCCGCCCATGGAGGTGCAGTACGACGGCGAGGCCACCGGCATATCCACCCCGTTTTCCGCGCGCATCATGCCGCACGCCACGCGCCTGCTCATCTCCGAAGAAGGCTACGACCAGTTCGCGTAAGGCGCATCGCCAACCGGCCGGGGGCAGAACAATACAGTGAGCGCCTGACGGCGCACAAACAAGGGCCGAGCTCTCGCTCGGCCCCACGAAATCTAGCTGCTAACGTAACACTTCCGCCAGATGTTCTGCAGAAATCTCGCCGCTGAGACAACGCTGCAGTCAGCTTTTTTGCAGAAATCTCGCCGCTGAAGCAACGCCGCCACCAGGATTTTTGCAGAAATCTTGCTGCAAAGATGACGCCGCCACCAAGTTTTTCGTGGGCGCGAGCGAAAGCTCGCGCATCACTTGCTCAGCGCCCGCAAGGGTGCGTCACATAATTCAAAACGCAAGGCTTCTCGACCTCGCTAACCAATTACCACCCGCATTGAAATACAGTGGCGCGCATAAATGCGCTTTCTATTTGGGTGCGAGCAATAGCTCGCACCCACGAAAATCTTGCTGCTGCCGTAACTTTTCCGCAAAGAATCTCGTGGGCGCGAGCGAAAGCTCGCGCATCACTTGGTCAGCGCCGCCAGGCGCGTCACCCTTCTCAAAGCGCGGGCCCGCGAAACATTGCCGCCAGGGTAACGCCGCCACCAGGTTTTTCGTGGGCGCGAGCGAAAGCTCGCGCATCATTAGGCCAGCGCCCGCAAGGCGCGTCACACAATTGAATACGCGGGCTTCTCGACCCTGCAAACCGGTCGCCGCCCGCATCGAAAATCGATCCCTACTTCATGTCGCCCATCATGTCCTGGAGCTTCTTCAGGTCGGACATGTTCATGCCACCCATGCCAGGGATGCCCATGCGGCGTCGGCGGCCCTTCTTGCCCTTTTTGCCCTTCTTGCCGCCCGCCATGTCCTCCACCGCCGGCATCATCTTCTTCATCATCTTCTTGGTCTCGTTGAACTTCTTCATGAGCTGGTTCACCTCGGCCACCGACACGCCGGCGCCGGCCGCGATGCGCGCGCGGCGGCTGCCGTTGAGCACGTCGGGCTTCTCGCGCTCGGCCTTCGTCATGGAGTTGATGATCACCTCCATGCGATCGAGCGCGCCCTCGTCGACCTGCCCCTGGCCTAAGGCCTTGTCGCCGCCGGGAAGGGCGCTGATGAGCTTGGAAACGCCGCCCATCTTGCGGATCTGGCGGTTCATGGTGATGAAGTCGTTGAGGTTGAGCTGGCTTTTCATGAGGCGCTCGGTCTCGGCCTGCTCCTCTTCCTGCTGCTGCACCTTCACGGCGGACTCGATGATGGACAGCATGTCGCCCATGCCCAGGATGCGCCGAGCCATGCGGTCGGGATGGAATTCCTCGAGCGAATCGGGCTTTTCGCCCGCGCTGATGAACTTGATGGGCTTGCCGGTCACCTCTCGGATGGAAAGCGCGCCGCCGCCGCGGGCGTCGCCGTCCATCTTCGACATGATGACGCCGTCGAAATCCACGCGCTCGGCGAAGGCCGCGGCCACGTTCACCACGTCCTGGCCGGTCATGGCATCGACCACCATGAGCACCTGGTCGGGCTTGACGGCGGCCTTGATGGCGGAGGCTTCCTCCATCATCTGCTCGTCGACATGCAAGCGGCCCGCTGTGTCGACGATGACCACGTCGCGCAGGTTGTCGATGGCGTCGCGCACGCCGCCCTCGGCGATGGCCACCGGGTCCTTCCCGTCGCCGCGGAACACCCGCACGCCGATCTCGCCGCCCAAGGTTTCCAGCTGGTCGGCCGCGGCGGGACGGTACACGTCGCAGGCGGCGAGCAGGGGGCTGTGGCCCTCCTGCTTCAGGCGGTACGCCAGCTTCGCGGCGGCGGTCGTCTTGCCCGAACCCTGCAGGCCCACGAGCATGATGACGTTGGGGATGCGGCTCGAAAGGACGAGCTTGCTGTCGGTGCGGCCCAAAAGCTCGGTGAGCTCGTCCATGACGATCTTGATGACGTTTTGCGCCGGGGAAAGCGACTCAAGCACCTCGGCGTCCATGCAGCGCTCCTTGGCGCGCGAGACGAACTGCTTGACAACCTTGAAGTTGACGTCGGCCTCCAACATGGCCATGCGCACCTCGCGCATGGCGACGTTGATGTCGTCCTCGGTCAGGCGGCCCTTGCCGCGCAGGCCGTCGAAGATGCCTTGCAGGCGATCGGAAAGGTTATCGAACATAGGTGAGCCTCTTCCCCTTGCGCACCGGTGCGGCCGGGCGCGGTTATCTATAGATGGGCGGAATTATACCGTACGGTAGCGTCGCAGTCCGTCTTTCGCAACAAGCGGCGCAATAAGCCCGCGGCTTTCCAGGTGCTTGAGGTACACGATGCCCTCGGTCACGATGCACCAGCGCTGCATGAACGAGATGTCCCCCCAGCTCTCATGCGGGACGTTCCAGGAAATGGAGCGGATGACCTCGTAGCCGGACATGCCGGGGTTTTCCGCGACGATGCCGCGCGCCTCCTCGAGGCGCTCCAGATGATGCCGCCCCAACCACGAGATGCGCTCCTCGAAGTCCTCGCGAACAGGGCCGTGCGAATGGTAAAGCGCGCAAGCGCGCAGGTCGCTTACCTTCTTCAGGCTGTCCAGATACGCCTGAAGCCCGTCGCCGCCGCGCGGGAACAGCGCGATGGAGGGGCTGATGACGAACAGCACGTGGTCGCCGCCGAACAGGATGCGGCTTTCCGGTTCGAACAGGGACAGGTGCCCCGGGGTATGCCCGGGCGTGGCCACCACGCGCAGGCGGTAGCGCCCCACCGATATCTCGTCGCCGTCGCGGACGAACGCCGTGCGCAGACGCGCGGAGTCGAACAGCTCCCCCTCCGCCCCCAGGCGCGCGGCCGCCGAGGCGTCGTGCAGCGCCACGCCCTCCTGCCGATACGTGCGGCGCAGAACGTCCAGAAACACCCCCGTGCGCCGGGCGCGCGCCTCCCCGCATTCGGTGGCGCCCACGAACAGCGCGGCCCCGGGCGGCACCACCCGGTCGACCAGGCCCGCGTGGTCCAGGTGGAAATGCGTCAGGAACCATTTCGCGTGCTTGCGGTCCACATCCAGCTCGTCAAGGGCGCGCGAGAGCACGAGCGCCGCACCGTCGGTGGGCGCGCCGGTGTCCACCACGGCAGCGTGCACCCCGTCTTTGATCACGTAGCAGTTGGTGGCCGTCGTCGAGATGTTCTCGAAGGGAACGTGGATGCGAAAGACGTCCGGGGCGCTGTGCACCTGGATGATGACGTCGTCCACGCCTAGCGCTCCCGGCGCTCGTCGAAGCTGCCCACCAGCGCGCGGGCGAAGTCGTGCGCGTCGAAGTCCTTCAGGTCGTCCATGCCCTCGCCGACGCCTATTTTGATGATGGGAAGCTCGAGCTCGTGGCTCACCGCGAGCGCGATGCCTCCCTTGGCCGTGCCGTCGAGCTTCGTGACGATGAGCGCGTCTAAGTCGAGCTCGCGGTTGAACTCGCGGGCCTGCTGCAGGCCGTTCTGCCCGGTGGTCGCGTCGATGACGAGCACCGTGTACACCGGCATGCTCGAGCGCTTGCGCACGACGTTGACCACCTTGGTCAGCTCGCGCATCAAGTCGGCCGAGGTGTGCAGGCGCCCCGCGGTGTCGATGAGCACCAGGTCGGACCCTTCCTGCTCGGCGCGCTCGAGGGTGTCGAAGCACACGCTGGCCGGGTCGGCGCCCCGCTCGCGCGTGACCATCTCGACATCCGCGCGGCCGGCCCACACCTCGAGCTGCTCGATGGCAGCGGCGCGGAACGTGTCGGCGCTGCCCAGGATGACCTTTCGCCCGGCGTCGTGCGCTTCCTTGGCGAGCTTGCCCACCGTGGTGGTCTTGCCCGTGCCGTTGATGCCGACGAACAGCACGCAGGCCGTTTCTCCGCCGAGGATATCCTCGCCGCCCTCGCAAAACGTGGCGGCGATCTCGTCGTTGAGCGCGTCGAGCACCGCGTAGGCGTCCGGCAGGGCCTTGCGCGTCGCCATCTCGCGCAGGTTCTCCACGATCTCGTCGGCCGCCGCGGCGCCGATGTCGGCCAAGATGAGCGTCTCCTCCAAACCGTCCCAGAACTCGTCGTCCAAGTCGGGGCCGCGGTCTAAAAGGATGTTCATCTCCTCTTTGAACCTATCGCGCGAACGGGCCAGCCCCTCGCTGATGCGGTCGAAAAATCCCATCGGTTCCTCCCTTACTCTGCGTAGCGCAGCGCGTTATCGAGTTTCTGGCTGATGACGCGCGTGACGCCATCGGCCTGCATGCTGACGCCGAACAGCACGTCGGACATCTCCATGGTGCGGCGCTGGTGCGTCACCATGATAAGCTGCGTGTCGTTGCGGATGGACTGCAAATAGGCCAGCAATCGGCGAAGGTTGCTGTCGTCGAGCGCGGCCTCCACCTCGTCGAGGATGTAAAACGGCGCGCTGCGGATGCGGTACACCGCGAACAGCAGCGCGAGCGCCGTGAGCGACTTCTCCCCGCCCGACATGAGCATCATCTTCGTGATGCGCTTGCCCCGCGGCTGCGCGCTCACCTCCACCCCGGTGTTCTCCACGTCGTCAGGATCGGTCAGGATAAGCTCGGCCGACCCCCCGGGGAACAGCGTGGCGAAGATGGTGCGGAAGTTCTCGTCCACCTCGGCGAACGTCTTCTCGAAGTCCTCCTTCATGCGCGCGTCGATCACCCGCACGATCTTGGAAAGCGACCTTCGCGCCCCGTCCAGGTCGGCAAGCTGCGAGGCGAGGTAGTCGTAGCGGCTCTTCAGCTGCTCGTATTCCTGCGCCGCATCGGGGTTGACGGCGCCCATGTTCGAGATGCGGCGCTTCAGCTTGAAGGCGTCGTCCTCGGCCTTCGCGCGATCCTTTAGCTCGGGAAGCTCAAGAGCTTGGTCGAGCGGGCAGGAAAGGTCGCCCACGATGACGTTGACCGCGGTGTCGACCTGCACCTCCAGCCGGCCCTTCTCCACGCGCGCGGCCGAAAGGGCGGCGTTGGTGGCGTCGTAGGCGTCATGGGCGACGCGGGCGGCTTCGCGCGCGGCGCTAACCTGCGCATGGAGGCCGTCGGAAGACGTTTGGGCCACCGTGGCGCGCTCCTCGAGCAAGCGGGCGCGGCTGCGGGCCGACGCCGTCAGCTCCTCGAAGATCCCAAGCAGAGGCTCGACGCGCTGCTGGGCGACCAGCTTGCGGGCGAGCTGGGAGCGCTGCTGCTCTTGCGAGGCGTCGAGGTTCTCGACGTCGCGAGCGCGCGCCTCGACGATGCGCGCGGCGTACCCCACGCGCTCGCGCAGCGTGGCCGCGGCAAGCTTCGCCTCCGAAAGGGCGTCGCGCAGCTGGGCGGCCTCTTTGCGCAGCGGCACCACCGCGTCCTGCAGCTCCTCGATGCGCGCGCTGCGGCGCGCGCCCGCGCTCGCAAGCTCGTCGAGCTTGGCCTGCAGCGCCTCGACGTTGGGGCGCGCCTTGGCCACGGTGTCGGCCGCCTGCGCGCGCTGGCGCTCCATATCGGCGAAATCGCGCCTCGCGGCGGCAAGCGCATCGGCGGCCCGGCGCGCCTCGGCGTCGGCGGCCTGCTTGGCGCCCTTGGCCTGGGCAAGCTGCTCGGAAAGCTTCAGGCTTTCCGCCTGTGCTTGCCGCAGCAGCGCCTCGCAGCGCTGCTCTTTGCCCTGCGCATCCGAAAACGCGTGCATAAGCCCCTCGCGGGAAGCGCACAGCTCGTCGAGCTGGCGGGCACGCGCGAGCACGCCCGCATGCGCGTCGGCCCCGCCGACGGTGATCTTGCCGCTCGGCCACACGATGTCGCCGGCGGCGGTCACGAAGCGCGCGCCGAGCCCGTCGCGCGCATGCCCGTCGAGCGCCGCGTTAAGCGAGCCGCACACCACGACGTCGCCGAGCAGGCAGGAGACGGCCCCTGCCAGGGCATCGGCATAGGAAAGCTCGTCGATGAGCGCCCGCCCGCCGCACTCGCCAGCCGCCTGGCGCGCGATCGCCGGCGAGGCCATGTCCGCCGCCGGGAGCAGGACCGCCCGGCCGCTCTCGCCCGCATCGCGCAGGGCGCACACGAGCCGGCGGGCCGCTTCCGAGTTTTCGACGGCCAGCGCCGCCACGTCGGCTCCGAGCAGGTGCTCGACCAGCTCCTCGAAGCCCTCCGAGGCGCGCACGGCATGCGAGAGCGGCTCGAGCACAGCGCCCGTCTCCTCGGCCCGGCTCACGATCCAGCCGCGCGCGGGGCCCTCCCCGCCGTCTTCGCGCTCCAGCTCCTGCAGCGCCTCTATCTTGCTCTCCAGCACCGTGAGCTCGCGGCGCGCCTGGTCGAGCTGCTCGCGCGCCGCCCCGCGCTCACCCATCGCCTCGGCGACGCCGGCGCGGGCGGCTCCCTCGCGCGCCTGCGCGTCGTCAAGCGCCTGCTGCGCCGCCGCTGCGGCGTCCGAAAGCTTCTGCGCCTCCTGCTCGGCGCGGGAAAGCGAAAGCTCCAGCTCCTTGACGCGCGCCTCGACGATGCGCGCGTGGGCCAGCCCGTTGGCGAGCGCCTCCTGGTTCTCGGAAAGCTCGCGGCGCAGGCGCTCCTGCTCGCGATCGTCGGCCCGTCCCTGCTTCTGCAGGCCCTCGAGCTCGTCTTCCGCCCCGCGGCGGCGCTGGGCGTTGCCGCGGCGCGCCTCCTCCAAGCCGGCCACCTTATCCTTGGCAGCGACCTCTTCGGAAGACGCCTGGTCAAGCTGCAGCTGAGCGCTCTGGCGCTCATCTGCGGCGGCCGCGCGCGCAGCCGCGCCCGACTCCAGGGAAAGCCGCGCCTCGGCCTCCGCGTTCTGCGCGCTGCGGCGCTTCTCGTGCAACAGCAGCACCGCGCCGTCGAAGCGCTCCACGGCGTTGCTCGCCCGCTGGTAGCTGCGCGAAAGCTCGCCCGCGTCGGCGGCCTGGCGGCGGATCCGCTCCTGCAGCTGCTCGGCGGCGGCCTCCGCGTCCGAGATCGCCTGGTGCTTCACCGCAAGCTCGGCCACCAGCTCGCTTTCCTTTTCGCAGGCGCCATCCCAGGCGCTGCGCAGCTGGCGCAGGTCGTCGACGGCAAGCGAGAGGCTGATGGCGGAAAGCTCCTCGGAAAGCTCCTGGTGGGCGCGGGCCTTCTTCGCCTTGCGCTCAAGGGGCCCCAGCTGGCGCGCTACCTCGTCCGACACGTCGCGCACGCGCGCGAGCGTGGCGTCCATGTTGGCGAGCTTGCGGGCAGCCTTCGCCTTGCGCTGCTTGTGCTTGAGCACGCCGGCGGCCTCCTCGATGAGGCTGCGGCGGTCTTCGGGCTTGGATTGCAGGATGGAATCGAGCGAGCCCTGGCTGATGATGGAGTGCGTCCCGGTGCCCAGGCCCGAATCGTGCAGGATGTTCAGCACGTCCATGCGCCGGGCGACGGTGCCGTTGATGAGGTATTCGCTTTCGCCGCTGCGGTACATGCGCCGCGTGATGGCCACCTCGTCGAACTCGACCGGCAGCTTGCCGTCGGAGTTGTCGAGCACCAAGTCTACCTCGGCGAGCCCCGTGGCCTTGCGCGCCGAGGATCCGGCGAAGATGACATCTTCCATCGAGGCGCCGCGAAGGTGCTTGGCGTTTCGCTCGCCGAGCACCCACAGCACCGCGTCGGAGATATTCGACTTGCCAGAACCGTTCGGCCCCACGATGGCGGTGATGCCGGGCTCCATGGTAAGGACGCTGCGGTCGGCGAAGGACTTGAAGCCCTTCAGCACAAGGGATTTCAGGTACATGTCCTACCCTTGCTTCATCTGCTTGGCACGTTCTTTCTCGTGCTTCTTGCGGGCGCGCTCCTCGGCGCGCGCGGCGGCCTTCTCGGCCTTGGCCTGCTTGGCGGCGGCGGCCTTCTCGGCGCGGGCAGATTCGTTCATGCCCAAGCCGAAAAACTCGCCGAGCCTTGCAAGCGTGCTCTTGGCGGCCTGGCTCTCGGCCTCTTTCTTGGTGCGGCCCGTGCCGCGCGCAAGGCCCTGGGACCCGGCGAACACCTGCGCGACGAACGTGCGGTCGTGCGGCGGGCCTTGGGTTTCCACCAGCTTGTAGGTGGGCGTGATGCCGTCTTCCTGCAGCTTTTCCTGCAGCGCGCTCTTGGGGTTTTCCGGCTCCATCGCCATTTCCTCGGACATGCGCGGGATGAGCGTGCGGTCCACGAACGCGAGCGCCGCGTCGAGCCCGCCGTCCAGAAACAGCGCCGCCACCACGGCCTCGTACACGTTTTCAAGCGCCGAATGCAGGCCGCGCTTGCCCGTGCCCGTCTCCGACGAGCCGAACACGATTACGTCGGCGAACCCGAGCCCCGAGGCCACGTCCGACAGGCTCGCGCCCGAAACGAGAGCCACCTTGATGCGCGTCAGCCCGCCTTCGTCCAAGTCGTGGAAGCGCTCGAAGGCCACGGAAGCCACGATGGCCCCCAAGATGGAATCGCCCAAAAACTCCAAGCGCTCGTAGGAGTACTTGACCGATTTGCCCTCCGTGGCCGACGGATGCGTGATGGCCGACAGGATGAACTGTTTTTCCTTGAATTCGTAGCCGAGGATCTCCTCGGCTCTCGCAAGCTTGCTGGCCTGCTCGTCAGTTAACGTCATATAAGCCCCGCTCAATGCCTCTTTCTGTCCTCGTCTTCGAAAGCATAGCGCAGTCGCCGCCCTCGTCGTCTCCTAGGGTTCAATTGTAGCCGAGACGTTTCCGGCGACCACCGTTTGCTCGATTATTTCAGATACCTGCTCGCGAACGATGTTAGCCGTGGTGAGCACCCCGTTTTTCACGGCGAGCGCGCTTGATGATCCGTGCCCCACGATGCAGGCGCCGCGCACCCCGAGCAAGGGGGCGCCGCCGTAGGTGTCGGCAGAAACCTGCTCTTTCAGCTTTCTCATGCTGCCCTTGACGGCCAGCGCGCCGATCTTCGACACCGTCGAGGAGAGCATGGCGTCCTTGATGGCGCTCATGAGCACCTTGGAGGTTCCCTCGATCGTTTTAAGGCACACGTTGCCCGTGAACCCGTCGGTGACCACCACCTCGTAGGTGGCGGAAAGCACGTCGCGGCCCTCGGCGTTCCCGGCGAAGCTGGGCACCTTCTTGCGCAGCAGCTTGTTGCATTCCTGCGCGAACTGGTTGCCCTTCGTGTCCTCCTCGCCGATGTTGAGCAGCGCCGCGCGGGGGGCGTCGTATCCGAGCAT
Organism: Prevotella sp. CAG:279; assembly: GCA_963633085.1. Lineage (GTDB taxonomy): Bacteria > Actinomycetota > Coriobacteriia > Coriobacteriales > Eggerthellaceae > Senegalimassilia. The sequence continues at coordinate 10,904 of CAVGWX010000030.1, forward strand.
TTTCTGCGCATAGATGGAGCCCATCTGGGCGAACTGCACCAGGTATTCCGGCTTGCAATCGGCGTTGGCCCCCACGTCGCACAGCACGATCGGCCGCACGGGGCTCGGCACCACCGTGGCCAGGCACGGCCGGGCAACGCCCTTGATGCGCCCCATCACCAAAATGGCGGCTGCCAGGCACGCCCCGGTCGACCCGGCGGAAAAGAACCCCTGCGCCCGGCCCTCCTTCACCATGCGGCACCCCACCACCAGCGAGGAGTCCTTCTTCTTGCGCACGGCGCGGGCAGGGTGCTCGGCCATGTCGATGACCTCGGTCGTCACCTGCGCGCGGCAGCGCTCGTGGGCGGCGCAGAACGGCTCGACGACGGCCTTCGGGCCGCACAGGACGACGTGCAGGGATTCGTCGGCGGCAAGCGCCTGCGCGACGCCTTCGAGCACGACGTCGGGCGCATGGTCGCCGCCCATCGCGTCGACGGCGACGGTCACGGTTTCGCTCATGTTGCTTCCCCTTCTCAACAACAAAAAAGCCCCTCAGCCGCAAGAGCTGCGGCACGAGAGGCTCTTCATACGATGAATCGCTCGAGGCTACTCGGTGACGATGACCTCACGGCTCTTGTAGAAGCCGCAGTTCGGGCACACGCGATGCGGAAGCTTCACTTCGCCGCACTGCGGGCAAACCGAACGGGAAGGAGCCGCGATCTTGTCGTTAGCGCTGCGGCGGGAATGAGTGCGGGCGCGGCCCATTTTTTGCTTAGGTACTGCCATGATCTATCTCCTTGCTCAAATTTCGGGCGCGCTTGCGCTCGTCGTTGCTTGGTAAACACGCGAGGTAATACTCTACCAAAAAGCATGCCTGTGCGCAAGAACCACTACATGATGCGCTGGCGGCACCACGCAGGTTCCACAATTCGCGCATAAGAGCAGGCCGTAGGGGTTCTAGCCCTCCAGGTTCTAGCCCTCCAGGTTCAAGTCCTTCAGCGCGGCAAACGGGCTCACGCGGCCGTCGCTCATGCGCGGCAGGTCGTCATCTGGCGCGGCCTGGCAGGCGCACGGGCCGTCGTTGAGGTTCGCCCCGCACGTGGCGCACAGGCCCGCGCAGTCCTCGTCGCACAGCGGCACCAGCGGCAGCTCCACCAACAGCGCGGCGGCGACCAGCGGCTCCAAGTCCATAACCTTGTCCGCGCTGAGCACCTCAAACTCGTCCTCATCCATATCCTCGGGGCGCGCATCGCCGTCGGACAGCAGGAAGTAGCCTTCCACTTCTCCGTCAAGCTCAAGCTCGAACTCGTCGAGGCAGCGCGCGCAATCGGTGCGCGCAACCCCGTGGGCGCTTCCCATCACGAGCAGCGCGTCGCCGGTGTTCGTCACCGTAACGTTCCAGGAAACGGGATCGGAAAAGCGGTACGTGTCGGGACCGGCGCAAAGCTCTGGCAGGTCAAGCTCCCCCGCAAAAGAGGAGCTCTCCGTGGTGACGAAGAGCTCCGGCGGAACCTCGAAGCGAATCGCGTCCATTACTGACGGCTCGCCATGGAGTTGGCGTTGAGGCGGTCGCGGCAGCGGCGCACGTTGTTCAGCAGCGTGTCGAGGCTCTGCTCGACGTGGCCGAACACCTCGTCGGCGTAATCTTCCGCGCCAGCGCGCGTCTGGCGCTCCAGCTCGCGGGCGTCGGCGAGCAGCTGGTCGGCCTGCTGCTGGGATATGCGGACGATCTCCTGCTCGGAAGCGATCGTCATCGCCTGGCTCTGAGCGTCCTCGATCATGCGGTTGGCCTCGGCCTCGGCGTCGTCGAGCAGGCTCTGGCGCTCGCGCACGATTTGGCGGGACTGGGAGAACTCGCTCGGGAACGTGTCGCGAATCTCGTCCATGATCTCGAACGCGGCAGTGATATCCACCTGGCGCAGATTGGTCTTGCCGAACACCGGCTTAGAGTCTTCAAGCAGAATCGAGAGCTCTTCCAAAAGCCCCAAGACCCCTGTTTCGTCCATGATGATCCTTCCACCCCAGGGTTTGTCTGTTTGTACGTTTCGGGTGCGCGCATCGGTAAAAATGCGCATTTGCCTATTTATGATAGCACGTACGCCGCCGCCGCGAAGGCGGCCTTCAAACCATGCACATACGCACGATCAGCCGGCCAGGCGGCTGCGACGTTAGCGGCATCGCCCGCCACGCGGCCAAGCGGCCCGGCCCGAAGGCCTACTCGGCCGCGTCCGCCGCCTTCTCGCCGCCCTCGCCCGCGGCGTCGCCGGCAGCAGCCTTCGCGCCGTCCGTTCCCGGGTTCTCAGCGGAAACCTCCTGCGCCAAGGCGCCTGCGGCGGCGCACTCGGCCTTCCAGCGCGCGAGATTCGCCGACCACCGCATCTGGATGATCTCCAGAACGACCGCGAACACCATGGCGAAGTACACCATGAGCTTTTCCATATGCATGTCGAGCACCTCGATGCCCGAGTTGATGCCGAGCGAATCCAAGAACAGCAGCACGCCGATGACGCCGATGAACACGAGCGCGAGGATCTTCATCTCGGTGTGCTTGTTGATGAAGTCGGAGATGACGTCGATGAAGATCATCATGATGAGCACGGCGAACACCACGGCCATGATCATGATGATGAGATGCTCGGCCAAGCCCACCGCCGTGATGACCGAGTCGATGGAGAACACGACGTCCATGACCATGATGGTGGCGATGGCCTGCGCAAGCCCGATGCGGCGCTTGGTCTCATGCTCCTCGCCGGACTCGGCCTTCTCCTCCGCAAGCGCCAACACGTCGCGCAGCTCGGCGATGCCCTTATAGATAAGGTAGCCGCCGCCGAAGAAGAGCACCAAATCGCGCACGCTGAACGCATGGGAGAAAAAGCCCAGATCGATGGTGAACAGCGGGTTCGACATGTGCACGAGATAGCTGGCGAAGCACAAGAAGATGCAGCGCGACACCATGGCGCCGGCCAGGCCGAGCTTGCGGCCGATATGCTGCTTTTCGGGGGCGAGGCGGTTGGTGGTGATGGAGATGAACACGATGTTGTCCACGCCCAGCACCACTTCCAAAAACATCAGCGTCACCAGGCTGATCCACGCCTCGGGCGTGGTGAAGATGGAGAGGTCCATGCAGATTGCTCCTTTGTCAGTCGGTCGATCCTCGTCTTTGCGCGCAAAGGGGTTTTCGCCATAAAAAAACTCGTGGCGCACCGCTGATCTCTCAACGATGCGCCACGAGTCTTGCAATTTCAGGTACGCCAGGCCGAAAGGCCACGATGTTGAACGCACCGCAGGTATGTCCTGCCTGCTACTCCCCCATGGGCTTTACGTAGGCTACCATGAGCCGCAAAGCGGGGCAATGCTATACTGTCGCACGAACACAAACCATCCGGAAGTGCGCAGTGAGGATTCGCATGAACCTGTTCTACCGCAAGCCCGATTACGTTCGGCAAGAGGGATCCATCCGCTACCTGGATTCCGAGAACCTCTCCCGCCCCATCTCCATGCCGCGGGCGCAGCAGGCGATCATGGCGGCCTTCGTCGTCATCGGTATCATCGTCGGCGTCAACCTCTACCAGGGAACCGTCGGGGCCGCGCAGCAAACCCAGCAGCTCAGCCAGACGAGCGTCGAGGAGAACCTCGCGCGCCCCGTCACCTACGACCTCCCGGTGCTGACCGAGCTTGCCGGCTGCGACAACGAGGAAATCCTCGACGCGTTCGCCAGCGCCGGCTACACCATCTACAACCAGACCGAGGAAGGCTCAGAGGGGCTTTCCCTCATCAAGCTGCCGAGCGACGTCACCTTGGCCGATGCGGCGACGCTGTATGCCAAAGGCGTTTCATCCCTCAGCGCTTCCGATGCATCCCGCCTGCTCAACGGTTCATGGAGCTTCTCGCTCGACCGCAGCGACGGCGAAAGCTATTCGGTGAAGTACGCCGACTTCTCGTCAAGCTCCATCGAGGCGGCCATCGCGTCCGCTATCGCCACCGAAGGGTTCGACCCCGCCACCACCCCGGAAGGCGGTTCGGGCACCGACGAGGTCGGCAACACCTACCAAACCGGCACCGTCGAGGTGGGCGACACCACCTACACGTGGCGCATCTCGGCGACGGCCCTGTCCAACAAGTACAGCGTCTCGGGCCTGCCCGATTCGGCCGTGTACGTCGGTATCCGCATGAGCGCTTAAACCGGCCCTCGGCGCAACGAGCCCTAACCCGGAAAGCGAGCCCGAACATGGAGGACAGCCCCAAAACGGCCAAGCGACGCGCCCGCGAGGTTCGCACGGTGTCGCAGATGATCGCGCTGTACTGCGCCGCGAAGCACTCGGATAAGGACCGCAGCGCCACCGCCGCCTGCGGAGAGGCGGTGTGCGTCGAATGCGCCGCGCTCGATGCCTATGCCACCGAGCGCACGCGCCGCTGCCGCAAGATGGACGTGAAGACGAGCTGCGACGAATGCGAGAACCACTGCTATAAGCCCCAGATGCGCGAGAAGATCCGCCAGGTCATGCGCTACAGCGGGCCGCGCATGCTCACGAAGCACCCCGTCGCGGCCGTGCTGCACCTGCTCGGCAAATAGGGCGACTCCGCCCCGCGGGTTGCTTCGCAGCGGGGCGTCCTTTTGGTGTGCCGCGGGCGGCCGGCAGCCCGCACACCCGCTTCCTACCCGCGCGGGTGCGCCTGGCGATGCACCTGGCTTAAGCGCCCGGGCGTCGTATGCGTGTAGATCTGGGTGGTCGACAGGCTCGCGTGGCCGAGCAGCTCCTGCACCGTGCGAAGATCGGCCCCTCCCTCGAGCATGTCGGTGGCGAACGTGTGGCGCATGTCATGCGGCGTGTAGTCGAGCGGAAGCCCCGCCGCGGCGAGCGTGCGCTTGAACATCTTGCGCATGGCGTCCGTGCCCATCTGCGCGCCGCGCGCCGACACGAAGAAATACGGGCAGGCAACCCCTTCGCGCAGAAGCTTCGGGCGGCCTGCGACCAGGTAGGTGCGCATGCTTGCCAGGGCCATCTCGTGCAGCACGACGATGCGTTCCTTCGACCCCTTGCCGAACACCTTCGCAACTCCCCCGTCGAAGTCGACGTTGGCCAGAAGCAAACCTGACGCCTCCGAGATGCGCGCGCCGCACGCGTAGAGGAACTCAAGCAGGGCCTGGTCGCGCATTTCGGCAGGGGTCTGCTCCTGCTTGCGCCCCATCGCGTCGCGCGTGGCGTGGACGCTTAAGAGCTTCGCCATGTCGGTCGGGCGGATGACGTGCGGCAGGCGGCGGGACTGCTTCGGTCCGGAAAGCGCGCTCGCCGGGTCGTCCTCGACAAGGCCCGCGACGTTGAGCCAGCGAAAGAAGGTGCGCAGCGACGCCAGGCGGCGATTGACGGTCGCGCGCGAATAGTCCGACTCGGAAAGATCGGCCAGGTAGCGGCGCAGCTGCTTGTGGGTGGGGGCGACGGGGTCGATGCGGGCCGCCTCGGCCCATCGCGCGTAATCGGTCAGGTCGATGCGGTAAGCGCGTATCGTATTGTCCGATGCGTTGCGCTCGGCCTTGAAACCCTCGCAAAAGGTATCTATGAGCTGCGACGCCTCTTTTGAAAGATCGGCCTTGCGCCCGCGCTCCCGCTCTTCGGCGCGCGCTTCGCCCGCTGGGCCCTTCGCGCCCGTCACCGCCTCGTCTCCTCGCCAGGTGCCGCCGGCGCCGGCTCATCGGCAACACCCGCTGCCCCGGCCGCGAGCAGGCCCGCCGCGCGAAGCGCTTCGACGTAGGACCCAAGCGCCTCCCTGCCGCGAGCGGCATAGGCCGCATAGCGCTGGCCCTTGTTGCGGATGGGCGCATCAAGGGGCTCCATGATGCCGAAGTTCACGTGCATGGGCTGGTAGTCCGCGGTGGCCGGATCGGTCGCGTAAGCCATAAGCGCGCCGAACGCCGTCTGACGCGGCAGCTCGGGCGCCGGGACGCCCGCAAGCAGCGCGGCCACGCTTACGGCCGCATGCAAGCCCGAGCGGATGGCCTCGCAGTACCCTTCGGTCCCCGCAAGCTGACCGGCGACGAACACGGGCACCCCCAGCCGCTCCGACGCCTTCAGGTAAAGCGTGCCGTCCAAAAGCGCCGGCGCGTTCAAGAACGTGTTGCGATGCATCACGCCGAAGCGCGCGAACTCAGCCGAGGCAAGCCCGGGGATCATGCGAAAGACGCGCTTCTGCTCCGGGAAGGTGAGGTTGGTCTGGAATCCGACCAGGTTGTAGCATGACCCGTGCGCGTCCTCGGCGCGAAGCTGTAGCGCCGCCCAGGGCCTGCGCCCGGTGCGCGGGTCGATGAGGCCGACCGGCTTGAGGGTGCCGAAGCGCGGGGCGTCCATCCCCTTGCGCGCGATCTCCTCGATGGGTTGGCACGCCTGGAACAGGTCGCGCGTCTCGAAATCGCGGCGGATCACGCGATCGGCCGCGATGAGCTCCGCGGCGAAGCGCTCGTATTCCTCGCGTGTGAAGGGGGCGTTGAGATAGTCGCCGAGCCCCGCATCCTCGTAGCGGCTTTGCCGGAAGAGCTTGGTCATATCCAGCGAGTCGGCCATCACGATGGGCGCCGCCGCATCGTAGAACGCGAGCTGGTCGCACCCGGTGAGCTCCCCAAGCGATGCGGCCAGAGCGTCGGAGGTCAACGGCCCGCTCGCCACCACCACGGCATCGGGCGCGACGGCGCACCCGCGCAGCGCCTCTTCAAGGCTCTCCACCTCGCCGCGGCGAAGCTCGATGTTCGGATGCGCCTCGATGGCGCGCGTCACCGCGCCGGAGAACGCATCGCGATCGACCGCGAGCGCGCCGCCGGCGGCGACGGCGTTTTCGCGCGCCGCGGCGTACAGGCGCGAGCCCATCTGCGCAAGCTCTTCCTTCAACATGCCCGCCGCGCTTTCGGGCTTGGTGCTCTTCAGACTGTTCGAGCACACGAGCTCCGCGCACCGGTCGCTTTTGTGCACCGGCGTCTGCACGCACGGGCGCATCTCCATCAGCCGAACCTTCACGCCAAGGTCGGCAAGCTGCAGCGCGGCCTCGCTTCCCGCGAGGCCGGCGCCGATAATCGTCACGTGTTTCTCAGTCATCATGCGCCAAAGCATACCAGAGCGTTCACGCCGCGTGCGCGCCTGCAAGGCATCGGCCGCAACTCAACACACACCCGAGAGCGGCCCGTAGCGCCCGTCGGGATAGCGCGCGAACAGGCCCGCTTGCTCGCCTTCCGCAAGGCAGCGCATGAGCCAGCTGCGCGGATCCCCCGCCTTGCAGGAAAGCCTCGCAAGCTCGTAAAGCTCTTCCGTGCCCATGGGCTGCGCGCACAGCGCGGCGGCGATCGGGTTCGGCGCAACGGCGCGAGCCTTCCCCGCCGCATCCTTGCGCCGATACGTCTCCTGCTTCAGGCAGCCGAACAGGGAAAAGAGCACATCATCGAAAGAATCGTCGTCGACCACCGGCGTCGCGCCCTGGTACAGCAGCCGATTCGCCCCGCGGGAATACGGCGAGGTGATGGCCCCGGGCACCACGAGCACGTCGCGCCCCGCGCCAAGCGCCTCGTCGGCCGTGGAGAACGTGCCCGACGGCAGGCCCGCCTCCACGATGAGCACCGCGCGGGCGAGCCCGGCTATCAGGCGGTTGCGCAGCCGAAAGCGCTGCGGCAGCGGCGGCGCGTCCCAAGGGTGCTCCGACACCACCGCGCCCCCGCTGCTCGCAACGCGCTCGAACAGGGCCGCGTGCTCGGCCGGGTAGGGCTTGTCGCAGCCGCCGCCCAGAAAGACGACCGTCTTCGCCCCCACCTCAAGCGCCGCCTCGTGAGCCGCCGCGTCGCAGCCCCGGGCACCGCCCGAGATGATGCAGATGCCACGCCGCGCCGCCGCGGCGGCGAACCGCTTCGCGCACCCGATGCCGTACGGCGTCGCCTTGCGCGCGCCGACCACCGCCAAGCCCATCTCAAGCGCGGCAGGGTCCCCCACCACGAAAAGCGCCTTCGGCGGATGGGGAATGCCCTTCAGCTGCTCGGGAAAGCGCTCATCGTCGGGGTGCAGCACGCAGCGCGGGCCGCAGATGGCCTGCGCAGGGACCGTCGAGCGAAACGCCTTACCCGACCCGCTCATTTCCCCACCTCGTCGCGCAGGCGGAAGCTCACGGCCTCGCACAGATGGTCGCCGCCGACGCACGCCGCGCGCTCCATGTCGGCGATGGTGCGCGCGAGCGAAAGCGTGCGCATGATGGCTCGCCCGCTCATCGTGCGCGCGCAGGCTATCTCCTCGAAAAACGCCGCATCGGCCTCGTTCATGCGGCACGCCTGCACGAGCGCCTCGCTTCGCGCGCCGCGCTCGTCGATCCCCGTATGGGCGCGGCGCCACGACGCGTATTCGCGCGCGGCCAACACCCCCTCGCGCAGTTTTTCCGACGAGGTGCCGCTGCCGGTGGAGAGCACCTCCTTAGCCGGGATGCGCGCGACGTCGATATGCACGTCGATGCGGTCGAGCACCGGCCCGCCGATCCTGCCCTGATACTGCGCGATGCGCTGCCGCGAGCAGGTGCAGGC
>CAVGWX010000031.1:0-19160 GCA_963633085.1 Prevotella sp. CAG:279
GCCTTCGGCGCTGGCTATTACGGTGCGAGATGGTATCTCGCACCCACGAAATGCTAGCTGCTTCGTTGTCCCATCAGCGGAATTTCGTGGGAGCGAGCGAAAGCTCGCGGGATCTGTGCGTGGGGGCGAGCTTCTCGCGGAATCTGCGTGTGGGCGAGCGAGAGCTCGCGGCATCTGTGCGCGGGATCGAGCGAAAGCGGAATCTGTGTGTGGGGTCGAGCGAGAACTTGCGGCATCTGTGTGTGGGGGCGAGCTTCTCGCGGCATCTGTGTGGGGGCGAGCGAAAGCGGCACTTGTTGTGGGGAGCGAGCGACAGCTCGCGGCATCTGTGTGGGGGCGAGCGAAAGCGGAATCTGCGTGTGGGGGCGAGCTTCTCGCGGAATCTGTGTGTGGGGGCGAGCGAAAGCTCGCCCAAAAACGACCCGGAGCCACTTGCTGACGGTCGATTCCGGACCTCATCCGCCACGCAAAAGACCTCACAGAGACTTGCTGACCTGACCTGACCTGACCTGACCTGGTTATTCCTTTCATTTTGCGGTTATTTCTGATAGAATTATCAGGTTTTACCGGTCGGTTCCAGCATTGCGGTCAGCAAGCAACGTTGGTCCGGCATAACTTGACGTGACACGGCCCTGCCGGTGCAGGCCCGATGGGAAAATCGCCACGAAAGGAACTCGCGATGAGCAACGAAACCGCCTCCGCCTCGCTTCCGGTCCTCTCCGCTGCCAAGCCTACCTCCGACAACCGCCAGGGCATCACGCGCCGCGCGTTCATGCGCTACACGGGCATCGGCGTCGGATCCCTGGTGCTGGCGAACCCTCTCGCGGCGTTCGCCGACGAGGGCACCGGGTCAACTTCGGAGGCGCCCGCAGGTGACGAGCAGGCAGTGCCCATCGCGGACGGCTCTTCCGTGCCGGCGGACATCACCGAAATGTTCGATTTCGGCGGTTCGGACAGGGCCGAGTTCATTTTCCACGAGTCGTTTTTCGACGGCTCCTCGTTCGACTACAGCAACCAGATGGGCACGTTCGGCCTGTGCCTGGCCTTGGCGTCGTTCGGCGCCAACGACGACATGGCGAAGTACACCGATTCCCCGAATCATGCGATCAGCTTCCTGCGCGACAAGCTGCAATGCTCGGACGTTTCCATCAACGACTACTACACCGCGCCGACCGAGCACGATTCCATCGGCCTTATCTGCGGGCATCGCCCCATCACGGCGGATGGGACCGACTACGAGCTGGTCATGATGGGCATCCGCGGCGCGAACTACTTCTACGAGTGGTGCGGAAACCTCGAGGCCGGCAAAGAGGGCGACCACGAGGGCTTCACCACCGTCGCCAACAAGGCGCTCGACTTCTTGAAGGACTACCTGCAGCAGAGCGTCCCGAACACCAAGCCCCTGAAGATCCTCGTGGCGGGCTTTTCGCGCGCCTCGGCGACCGCGAACATGCTCGGCGGGCTTATGACCCGGTACGCATGGAACAACAAGCTGCCGGAAAGCGATGCGAACCATTCCGACATAACGAACACCGGCTACATTCTCGGATCAACGTCCGTCGACGGCCCCGAGTATCTTTTCAAAGACTTCGACGTGTACCAGAAGGACGTGTACGTCTACGGTTACGAGGTCCCTGCCGGTGCCTGGAGCGGCGGCACCGTCGATGCGGACGCGCTGAAGTATTGGTCCGACAATCACCAGATGAACCCCTTCGGCAACATCCACAGCATCGTGAACCCCTGCGATCTGATCCCGAAGGTCATGCCCAGCCAGTGGGTGTTCGGCCGCCACGGCGTCGACCATATGCTGCCGCGCCCGAGCGATTCGGGCTACTCTGCGGCGCGCGACGCCATGCTCGTGCGCGCGGACGCGATCAACAGCAGCTATCGTTCGAAATACCCCGTCGATTCGTTCGACCATCTGAGCATGTCGATGGACTCGTTCTTCAACACCATGATCGACAGGCTCGTCAACGACCTCACCGGTTCCCGCCCCACCTACTATCGCGACTACCAGCAGCCCTTTGTCGACCTGGTGCAGTACATGCAGTCGGGTAAGATTTACCGAATCGAGAAAGTCGGCTCGTCAGCGCTGTTCAAGGCATGGTTCTGGACGGAAATCATTCTCGACGTCCTGGGCGACATCCTCGTTTTGGGCCTTTGGGCGCTGATCAAGCTGGCTTGGAAGATCATCGATGGGTCGCTGATAGCCGACATGCTTGAATCCACCGTCGCGAAGCTGAGGCTGCTCGACCTCGAGTGGGGCGACGAGGAGGAGAATCTCTACCAAGAGCTCCACCGCATCTGCCCCATGATCCAGAAATTCGCCGTGCATAACATCAAGCTGTTCTGCGCGATGGTCGGCGCTTTCGTGAAAGACTCGAACACCATGGAGGTGCATAGCTCAACGCTGTGCCTCGCATGGATGCAGTCCTATGACCCCAATTACGGCGGCGAATCGGCATCCGCCTCGCTTGCCGCTGTTAACGACGCCGAGGACGCCGAAGACGTCTCGGCCCCGGTCGCCTACCGAATGGTGCTCTTCGATGGCGATGTCACGGTTTGGGTGGCAGCTGAAACGACGTACGTGAAGCTGTTCGAAAACCATCATCGCGTCGACAACGCCGACTTCCCCTATCGTTATGGCCTGAACGAGGATTTCCAGATGTTCGTGCAGGTGCCGCATACCTCGACTTTCACGTTCAAGATCCAATCCGACCCGCAAGACGCGTTCTCCATCACCTGCATGCGCTACGAGGTCGGCAAAGGGGTTCCCACCAAGGTGCTTTCCTATAACGCCATCGGCGACAACCTTGAGACGATGTACGCAATCGTCGGTAATGGCGAGTTCTGGGTATCCACCTCGGAATACCTGCGCGACAGGTACGACTACGCCGTCGAGATCGACAACACGGACGGGGCTGCGCAGATGCACTGCAACGTCGAGGTGTCGTCGGCCGACGAGAGCATGGGTCTGGCTATCGGCGGCGGTTACAGCATCTACGGCACTTCGTCCATGCTCGGAGCGGCCCCGAACGACGGGTACGAGTTCGATTACTGGACCGTCAACGGTGAAGTCGACGAGAACCCCATCAGGAGTGGGGAGGCTGTCGAGGACGACGGCACGACGACGACCGTGGCCGCCTACCCGTTCTATGTCAGCAAGGACTACGGCAAGAGCGTCCAGGTGGTCGCCCACTTCAGGAAAGCCGACGACGAGCCGGCCGAAACCCCTGCGAGCGAGAGCGCCCCGACGACCGCAGCTGCGAACAACGCCGCCAAAACCGAATCTTCCAAGACGACCACCGCGAAAACCGGAGATGGTGCCACCGCGGCAGCGGTGGTTGCCGGCGTGGCCGCAGCAGGTGCCGCCGCAGCTGCCGGTTTGAGCTTCAGCCAAGCAGACGAAGCGTAAGCCGAGGGAGAAAGGGCAGGAACATGAATAGAGACGTTTCTTTGCGTAAGAGCTGGGAGACGGTTGCGCGCAAGACGCTTTCCGTCTTCGTCGCTTGCGTGCTCGCGTTGTCGATGTGCCCGGTGTCTTCCTGGGCCGACGAGACCGATGTTGTTGACGAGACCGGTGCGCAGGAGGGCGGCAACACGTCTGAGGGCGATGGCTCCACGACGTCGGACGACGCGACCGAGGAAGTCAAAGCCATCGAGGAATTTGCGAGATCGCAGGTCGAAGAGCATCTTGTTTCCAACGATAGCAGCGATAACGGCGAAGAGGCCGTGGTGCTGCTCTCCGACGGCGATGCGAATGAGGCGGCTGACGGCGACGCAGCCGCCACGGGCACCACCACCGGTGCCACCAACGGCGATTCCTCAAGCAGCTCAAGCAACAGCTCCAGCAGCACCACCACCAGCGGCAACGCCACCACGGTGCCGGTCACCACCATCGATAGCGGGGCAAGCGCCGACAAGATATACGATGCCGTGGTGAACAGCAGCGAGCCCTCGGGCTACAACGCTCTCTATGAGTCGAAATCCGGCCCGTATAACAGCTCGGGCACCGAAACCGTCGTCAAGAACCCCATGATGGAGCTGGCGCTTATCCAGAGTTGGGGGGGCAAATCCAGCGTCACCACGTACGACAAGTACGATTCGTCGACGTACAAGGAAGAGTACGATAAGAAGGACTATGACTTCTCCCACGCCCCCGTTGCGCTGAGCGGCCGCACTCACGGTGACGAGACCTTCAACGATAACGGCAGCGTGGTGTCGGACAATGGCACCTATGTATCGAACTTCAACAAAGCCGAGAATTTCTCCGACGCTCTCGGTAGCAACTATTCGCTGATCAGGGCGGTTGCTTTCAGCCCGAACAAAGACAGCGTGCGTGACGACTGCGTCGCGTATGTGGCGCTCAACCCCAAAAACGACAATGAAGCCGAGGTCATCACGTGGATGTACGACTTCAAATCGAAGAAACGCTCCGATAACGTCACGCTGGGCACCTTGAGGTGGACCGACATCGCCGATAAGCTTTGCGGGCATCAGATGCTCAATTTCATGTCCATCACCGCAGGCGACTATTATGGAACCGGCAAAGATTCCGTGGTCGTCTACTTCCCGGGGCAAGGTGCCGGAACGACCGGCGATCTGGGCCTTTATGAACTGAGGTGGACGAAGAGCGACGACGGGAACGGAAACATCAGCTACACCTCCGAGAAATCGGGGGTTTCCTCGAGCCTTCTTCATCCGCTTTATACCAAGAATTGGCAGAACAGCGCCCAGATTTACGACAAGCTCGGCTGCACGCTGAAGACGGGCAAATTCAACGGCGACGACCTTGAGGACCTTGCCATCGTCACCAGCGTTTCCGAGGTTTACAACTACGATAAGTCCGACATGCGCAAATATGTGCCCTACCTTGCGGTGGCCTTGGGAAGCAAGGACGGAAGCCTCGGCGCTATCGTCAACGAAAAATCCTCGAACGGCATGTACGTGGAGCAATCGGGCAACTACGCGAAGCAGTCGGACGATGACGGCTATACCTATTGGAGCTTCCCGCGCAATCCCGGTCTGGCGGTGGGCGATGCGAACGGCGATGGGCTGGACGAGATCGCCGTCGCGGGATCGCTTGCTTACCAGCGCGGCGCGAACAAGAGCAAGAGCGCTTCCGCGGTGAACGACAAAGACAAACCCTGGTACGACCAGAACATCGATTACCATGCGGTGGGCGTCTATGCGGCCACAGACGGTACGGTCACCCAGCAGTATTTCAACAAGGAGCTGCAGTCCACCAGCTTCTCTGTCGGTGGCAACTACTCCGGCGACAACATACTGGCGCGAGCAGGTGTCGAATTCGCCAAGATAAACGGCGAAGGCAACCAGGAGAACCTGTTCATCGACGGCGCTGTGTACACGTTCGCGGGTAACAGCTGCACTATCGACACCGATCCGAATTCGATCTATATCCCGGAATATTTCAAGCATACCGATGGCGGTGTGGAAAGCCACCCGGTCACCGACACCTACATTCAGTCAGTTGTTGCCGGAAACTTCGACAACAACATGGCGGGTCGCGAGCAGTTCATGATCCTCACGGGGTACAAAGGCAGGGAGATCCATTACGATTCGGCTGCGGTGCTGAGCATCGGCGGCATGTACGAAAACGATGTGAAGGAATCGGGCAAAATAACCACGCACAACACGTCTACGGGCTTTTACAGCAGCAACATGAACCGACGCGAATGCTACACGTGCGTGCACGAGGAGAGCGAGGTTCAGGACCGATACAGTTCCGAGATCGTCGCGCTCGACTACGACGATGACGGCATCGAGCTTCAATACGATGGCGTCGACTACGGCTATTCCGGCGTGCAGGTGGAGGCGGTCGTCCAGGCTGCGCCCTTCTTTTCGGAACTTGGCCAAAGCCTGGCGGGTTCCACAAGCTATAAGATCTCTTCGGCATACACCTCCAGTCGATCGGAAAGCTCTTGGAATTCGGCTGCTGCGGGAGTTCAAGTCGGTTTTCAGGTGGGAAAACAGGGAGGTTTCGATAACTTCTTCACCCTTGACGTCAAGGCTGGATGGACTGGCACGTGGATTCAAGATTGGAAGAATTCGACGGCAACGGAATTCAGCGCAACCTTTAATGCGAAGAGCACGAACACCGTGGTGCTCAGGCGCATTCCCGAGTATTTCTTCAAATACAAGATAAAGAATGCTGAGGCTGTGGCGGCCGAGGGGGGCGCTACGAGCGAGCAAGCCACCGAAGTCAAGGATGGTAACTACCTCATCTTGACAACGGCTGCAGCGCCAACCTACACGCAGCTGTCGGTAAGCGACTACAACGCCTTCGTCGAGAAGTACAACGAGAAAAACGCAAATACAAAGGTTTACGACGGGAGCAGTGACGGCAAAGACGCTGATGGCACGTATGAGGGCGAGGCGATTACGCTGCTGCAAAAGATTGACGACCAGTCGTTAAACGGAAACGAAGGCGATCCTTACGCGTACAACACGGGACTTTCGGGATCAGGAGAAGGGGCAACTTTTAAAGATGATTATTACGTGGGAGCAAGCTCTTCCGGCAAGGGCCAGTTCTTGGACAGTCCCACATGGGTCACGATGGGCTACAGCGGGGCGTCCACATCGGTAGGGTATAGCGAGGTCGATGAGCATAGCTACCTCTATTCTTGGCGCAACGGCTTTTCGATCGATGTGGGTTTCAAATTCCGAGTAGCCAGCTGGTTCTTCATCGGCGGCTATGGATCGTATTCGCACCAATGGGGCGGATCGGAAGGCAGCGGAACAAAATCAAGCAAGGTGCTGTCATCGACGGTGTCGGATGTTTCTCTGTCCAATGCAACCAGCCTCAACGCCGCATCGGAAGATACCATCAGGGCGTATGGTTTCCAGTGGGCTTTCGCCATCGGCGATATAAAGGTTGGCACGAAAAAGAACAGCGGGGAGGGCAAGGACGCGATCTATGTTCCCGTGTTGCATCACATCGTGAAAGATGTGAAGTCGCCGCCGAAGCCCGTCACGCTGACCGGCTGCAAGCTGGTCACCACCACCGTGCCCACCACTGGCGGGAGCAGCGGAACAACTACAAAGAAGAGCGTCAAGCTTACGTGGACGATTCCCGAGGTGAAAAAAGGTACGTATACGCAGCGCGCGTCTTACGACAAGGATCAAAAAGGTACGTATACGCAGCGCGCGTCTTACGACAAGGATCATCTCAAGTACAACATCTACGTGCGCGATGAAACCTCGAAGACGGCGGAGTGGACTCCGGTGAACGTTGACGAGAAAGGTACCGTGGTTCCGCTTACTTTATCAACAGATTCAACGGGCGTAACTGATAACGGCGATGGGTCGTTCTCTTACAGTCTGCCGGTTAATGAGGAAAGCGGCAGCATGAAGGCCTATGCGGTTCGCTGCATCGGCATCGACGATACCACCGATAGCGACGGCAAAGCGACAACAAAGGACACCGTCGAGAGCATAAACTCGAACGCGATGTCGATCATCTACACCGATAGCACGGGAGGAGGGGCTTCCGCCTACGAAGTCGCCCGCGCGAACGGTTACCAGGGTACGGTCACGGAATGGCTTGAATCCTTGAAGGGGAAGTCCGCCTATCAAAGCGCCCTGGACACCAAGCTGTTCTCGGGCACCGAGGAGGAATTCGTCACGTGGCTTATCGGCTCGCCAGGTGCTGACGGCGCGGACGGCAAGTCTGCCTATCAGATTGCCTGCGACAACGGTTTCGTGGGCGACGAGGCTACGTGGATTGCCGAGCTGTACGGCGAAAACGGCAAGTCGGCATACGATATCGCCGTTGACGAGGGCTTTACGGGAACCATCCAGGAATGGCTGGCAAGCCTGTGCGGCAAGTCGGCTTACGATATATACGTCGACTCCATATCCACTAACCTTGCGATAAGCGAAGAGGAGTTCAAGTCGGGCTCGAGCGAGTCGTGGTACGAGAGCTACCAGGAGGCCATTAAGGCAACGAACAAGAAACTTGAAGCGCAAGGTTTGGAGAGCATAACGCCTTTGGATGAGAAAGCTTTCATCGAGGAATGCTTGGAAAAGGGCGACGCATACAGCGTCTACCGGACGTGGTTCACGCAGTTCTTGTCGGAAATGGTCCATAAGGGAGGCCTGTCGGATGCTCAGCTGCTAGCCGTGAGCAACGAGCTGAAGCATGACCATCGAAGCGAGTTCGAGGAGATGGCTTCCGAGCTTGGCAGCGATGGCAAACGCAAATATCCAGAAACTGTGGAAGGCTACACGAAGCTGAGCGTGGACATGGTGAACGAAGTGGTCGACGCCATCGTGAACAGCGCGGATTCGAAGGTATGGACGAACGTCGACTGGGACAAGGTCAAGGACGAAGCCACAAGACTTTGGAGCAACCTTCTTGCCAGCAACGCAGGGTATTCGGTGTATACGAGCACGCTGTCAAACAAAGACAGCAACCCTAACATCGCGGATGAGGCAACGTGGTTGGCCTCGTTGAAGGGCGACGACGGCAAGTCCGCATACGAGATCGCCAAGGAAAACGATCCGACTATCGGGAGCGAGAAGGAATGGCTCGAGAGCCTGAAGGGCGCCGATGGCAAGGATGGTGCTAACGGAGTCAACGGCAAAGACGGTGCCGACGGCAAAGATGGTGCCGACGGTAAGGACGGCGCCGATGGCCAGGACGGCAAAGACGGCAAGGATGGCAAGGATGGCAAGGATGGCGTCGACGGCAAAAATGGCGTTGATGGCCAAAACGGCAAGGATGGCGCAGACGGCCGGGACGGTAAAGACGGCACCGATGGCAAGGATGGTGCCAATGGCCAGGACGGCAAAAACGGTACTGACGGGCTGTCTGCGTATCAGCTTGCGGTGAAAAAGGGATTCGTCGGGACCGAGAAGGAATGGCTCGAGAGCCTGAAGGGCTCCGACGGCAAGTCCGCTTACCAGATCGCCGTTGAAAACGGCACCTTCACGGGCTCCGAGGCCGAATGGCTGGCGAGCTTGGTGGGTGCCACCGGTGCAACGGGCGCCACGGGCGCGACGGGAGAGACCGGCGCTACCGGGGACACGGGCGCGACGGGTGATACCGGTGCGACGGGCAAGTCCGCATACGAGATTGCCGTTGAATACGGGTTCACGGGAACCGAGGAAGAGTGGCTCAACTCGCTGATCGGCGCGCAGGGCAGGACCGGCGATGCCGGTGCTACGGGCGCTACGGGTGCCACGGGTGAGGCCGGATCTGCCGGTGCTACGGGCGCTACGGGCGCCACCGGTGCGACGGGCGCAACGGGCGCGACAGGTTCCACCGGTGCCGCAGGAGCGAATGGCGCAACGGGGGCTACCGGCGCGACGGGTGCCACGGGAGCGAACGGCGCCAATGGCGCAACGGGCGCGACCGGATCTGCGGGCGCCAACGGAACCAACGGGGCCAACGGCACGAATGGAACCAATGGGACCAACGGAACCAACGGCGCAAACGGGACGCAGGGAAGCTCTACGGGTGCGGCCGGCGCCAACGGCGCTTCGGGACGCGGAGTGGTGTCGGTGCACGTCACCGACGACGGTCACCTTATCGTCACGTACTCGGATGACTCCACGGAGGATGCGGGCGTCATCAAGGTGCAGACGAGCAGTCAGCGCGACCCGCTCGTGTACGTCGCATTGGGCCTGGGCCTTCTGTCCCTCGGCGCCAACGTCGTGCTCGCCTACGGCCTCTACCGGCTAGCTCGCCGCCTCAAGGAACTTGCCCCAAAGGCAGCAGAGGCATAAGCCTCCTCAGCTGAGAGGTTGTCCGTGCTTTTGGCATTGACGAGGCGCGAGCGAGCAAAAGGCTCGCGCCTTAAGAAAAGGCGGCTTTGCCCGCGTGCCCCTTCCGCCCCGCGCTGCAAAACACTGACGCGTCCTTCGGACGCTATCTAATACGGTGCGAGACATGTCTCGCACCCACGAAATCCCAACGGAAGGGTCAGCCCATCTGCCAAAACTTCGTGGGCGCGAGCGACAGCTCGCGCCGTCATTAAGAGCATCCGAAGGATGCGACACAATTCTTATCGGGAAGGCGTCGGGCGTTTGGCGGCCGACGATGCGCCGGTTTTCAAGTGTGTGACGCGCCCTTGCGGGCGCTGGACGATTCATGTGCGAGACATGTCTCGCTGGCTACGAAATCCCAACGGAAGGGTTATCCCATCTGCCAAAACTTCGTGGGTGCGAGCGACAGCTCGCACATCAATAGCTCAGCGCCCGCAAGGGCGCGTCACACTATTTACTGCGCAGGCGCATCGGGCTTGAGAGCCGTTTCCGCCTCGCGCTGAATACGGTGGCGCACCTTCGGTGCTTCCTATTTAGGTGCGAGCCAATGGCTCGCACCCACGAATTTCGAGCGTCAGGATAATCCCAGGTCCAATATTTGTGGGTGCGAGCGACAGCTCGCACAGCAATAGCTCAGCGCCCGCAAGGGCGCGTCACTCTATTCATCGCAACGCTACCGCAACCTTGGGGCCGCTTATACGCCCTTCGCGGCTGCTGCCATTTCCTGCACGAACGCTCGCACGGG
Organism: Prevotella sp. CAG:279; assembly: GCA_963633085.1. Lineage (GTDB taxonomy): Bacteria > Actinomycetota > Coriobacteriia > Coriobacteriales > Eggerthellaceae > Senegalimassilia. The sequence continues at coordinate 10,535 of CAVGWX010000031.1, forward strand.
CTCGACGCTGTCTCGGCCCTTCTCGGCGATGATGCGCACCACGGCGCTGCCCACGATGGCGCCGTCCGAGATGCTCGCCATCTTCGCCGCCTGGTCGGGCGTGGAAATACCGAACCCGATGGCGCAGGGGATGTCGGGGTTCGTCTGGCGCACCAGCTCCACAAGCCCCGCGATGTCGCCGGAAATGGTCTTGCGCGTGCCGGTCACGCCCAGGCTGCTCACGCAGTACAGGAACCCTTCCGCCTCGCGCGCGATCATCTCCGCACGTCCGGCGCTCGTCGGCGCCACCATGCTGATGAGCACGACGCCCGCCTCGCGGCACGGCCCGGCGAACTCCTCCTTCTCCTCGAAGGGCACGTCGGGCAGGATCAGCCCTGCCACGCCGGTCTGCGCCATGCGCGCGCAGAAGCGCTCGATGCCGTAGCTGTACACCACGTTGGCGTACGTCATGATGGCCAGCGGCACGTCGGTTCGCGTGCGCAGGCGTTCGACCAGGGAAAATACGTCGTCGGTGGTCACGCCGCCGGAAAGCGCGCGCAGGTTCGCCTCCTGGATGACGGGCCCTTCGGCCGTGGGGTCGGAAAACGGGATGCCCAGCTCCACGAGCGTCGCGCCGGCCTGCGCCATGGCGACGACGAGCTCCTCGGTGGTGGCAAGATTGGGGTCGCCGCAGGTGACGAATGGGATGAAGGCTTTCCCGTCGGCGAAGGCCCGCGCGATGGCGGCCTTGCCGTCGAAGACGGTCCCGCCAGTCGCGCCCGCTGCGCCGGCCGCGGCCACGTTCCCCTCAAAGTTCACTGCATTACTCATGGATTTCCTCCCCACGGTAGCGGGCGATGGCGGCGCAGTCCTTGTCGCCGCGGCCCGAGATGTTCACGACGATGATCTGATCGGGGCGCATGCCCGGCGCGATCTTGCGCGCGTGCGCGATGGCATGGGCGCTTTCGATCGCCGGGATGATGCCCTCCAGGCGGCTGAGGTATTCGAACGCGTCGACCGCCTCGTCGTCGGTGACCGGCACGTACTGCGCGCGCCCGCTGTCGTGCCAGGCGGCGTGCTCGGGCCCGATGCCGGGGTAGTCGAGCCCGGCCGAAATGGAGTACACCGGCGCGATCTGGCCGTATTCGTCTTGGCAGAAGTAGCTCTTCATGCCATGGAAGATGCCGAGCTTGCCGGTGTTGATGGTGGCCGCCGTCTCGAAGGTGTCCGCCCCGCGCCCGGCCGCTTCGCAGCCGATGAGCGCGACTTCCTCATCCTCGATGAAGTTGTAGAAGGCGCCCGCCGCGTTCGAGCCGCCGCCCACGCAGGCGATCACGGCGTCGGGCAGCTTGCCCTCGGCGGCGAGGATCTGCTCCTTGATCTCGCGGCTGATGACGGCCTGGAAATCGCGCACGATGGTGGGGAAGGGGTGCGGCCCCATGGTCGAACCGACGCAGTAGTGCGTGTCGGCGATGCGGCTCGTCCATTCGCGGAAGGTCTCGCTCACGGCGTCCTTCAGCGTGCCCGTGCCCGAATCGACCGGATGCACTTCCGCGCCGAGCAGGCGCATCTTGTAGACGTTGAGCGCTTGGCGCTCGGTGTCCTCGCGGCCCATGAACACGACGCATTCCATGTCGAGCAGCGCCGCGGCGGTCGCGGTCGCCACGCCGTGCTGCCCGGCGCCCGTTTCGGCGATGAGGCGCGTCTTGCCCATCTTCTTCGCTAAAAGCGCCTGGCCGAGCACGTTGTTGATCTTGTGCGCACCGGTGTGGTTGAGGTCCTCGCGCTTCAGGTAGATCTTCGCGCCGCCCAAGTCCTCGGTCATGCGGCGGGCGAAATACAGGCGGCTCGGGCGCCCGGCGTAGTTGTTCAAAAGCTCGGTCAGCTCGGCGTTGAACTCGGGGTCGTCCTTGTAGTGGTTGTACGCCTGCTCAAGCTCGCCCACGGCGTTCATGAGCGTCTCGGGGATGTACTGCCCGCCATGGACGCCGAAGCGTCCGCGGGATGCGGGGGAATTGGTCATCGGGTGGCTCCTTTCGCGGCGTTCACCGCCGCTTTCATCTTGAGGGGGTCTTTGGCTTTGTCGGTTTCGATGCCGCTCGACATGTCCACGCCGGCGAAGTTTTCGCCGGCTGCTTGGCGGGCCTGCGCGATCGCCTGCGCGAGGTTGTCGGGGCCAAGGCCGCCGGCCAGCAAAAACGGGCGGGGGAAACCTGCGAGCAGCTGCCAGTCGAACGTGGCTCCGTCGCCCGCTCCGCCGTCGAGCAGGACGAGGTCGGCGGCGCTTGCGGCGGCCTTCGCGACGTCGTCCGACCCGCGGATGCGGAACGCCTGGATGATGCGGGCGTCTGCCGGGGCGGGGCGGGGGCGCTCGCGCGCTTCTGCGGGGCCGCCCGGTGCGTTGGACGTGGCTTCGTTGTTGCCGTCAAGCAACTCGCGCAGGCGCGCGATATAGGCATCGTCTTCACTGCCGTGCAGCTGAGCTGCGCCGATGATGCCTTCCGCAAGCAATCGGTGAACGGTTTCCACCGGCGCATCGACGAACACGCCGACGGTCTTCACGCCCGCCGGAACCTTAGCGGCAAGCTCGACCAGGCGCTCCTGCGAGATGCTGCGCCACTTGCCCGGCACCTCCACGACGAAGCCGACAAGGTCGCAGCAGGCCGCCGCGGCGCCCGCGACGTCGGCCTCGGTGCGCATGCCGCACAGCTTCACGAGCACCTCCTGCCCGCTCATCGCCCGTCGCCTCGCAGCTCGGCCAGCTTTGCGCGCTTGTCCTCGGCGCGCATGAGCGCCTCGCCCACCAGCACCGCGTCGGCCCGCATCGCCCGCGCCGCGTCCACGTCGGCGGCGCTCTTCACGCCGCTTTCCGACACGAACAGCGCCTGCGGCGGCACCAGGTCGCGCAGCTTTTGCGCCGCCGCCATGTCGACGGTGAAGGTCTTCAGATCGCGGTTGTTCACGCCGATCACGCGCGCCCCGCAAGCCGCTGCGCGCTCGACCTCTTCGGCGGTGTGCGCCTCCACGAGAGCTGACATTCGCAGCTCGTCGGCAAGTTGGCGATAGGCGGCAAGCTGCTCGTCGTCCAGGATGGCGCAGATCAGCAAAACCGCGCTCGCGCCGAGCGCTTTCGCCTGGTAGATCATGTACTCGTCCACCACGAAGTCCTTGCGCAGAACCGGGATGCGCACCGCTTCGGCAATCTCGGCCAAATACTCGTCTGCCCCCTGAAACCAGTAGGGCTCGGTCAAGCACGATATGGCGGCCGCGCCGGCGGCTTCGTAGTCCTTCGCGATATCAAGGTAGGGGAAATCGGGCGCGATCAGGCCTTTCGAGGGGCTTGCGCGCTTCACTTCGGCGATGAAGCTCATCCCCGGCTGCTCGAGCATGCCCTCGAAGGGGAAGCTGCACGGTGCAAGCAGGCGGGCCTGGGCGAACTCGTCGGCGGAAAGCCCCGGGTCCTCCGCGTTGCAGCGCGCGCAATCGCGCCCGAGCGCCTCCTCGGCAGCTTGCCGCATGCTCGCCAAGCTGCGCGCCCGCTTCTGCTCGGCCACACGCTCGCGCGTCTTTTCGGCTATTTCATCAAGAATGTTCATAACGGTCCGGTTGGTTCCTTTGCTTGCTGTTTGCGGTCAAGAGCCGGCCGGCGGGTCGCCTCGTCCCGGCATCGCCGACGGCCTGGTCGAGCTCTCGCTCGACCCTACGATAAACCGTGCATTTGCGTTATTCCGACGGTCCGGTTGGTTCCTTTGCTTACTGGTTGCGGTCAAGAGCCGGCCGGCGGGTCGCCTCGTCCCGGCATCGCCGGCGGCCTGGTCGAGCTCTCGCTCGACCCTACGAATTCCTATTGTTGGGTTAACGCTTTCGGCAAGTTTATCGTAGGCGCGAGGCATGACTCGCGCCTGAATAGATCAGCGCCTTTAGGCGCGTCACACTATTTTCGGTCGGCCGGGAAAACGTTTTGTCCTCATTTCCCTCGCAGCCTGGTCGAGCTCTCGCTCGATCCTACGATAAACCGTGCATTTGCGTTATTCCGACGGTCCTGGTTGGCTCCTTGCTTACTGGTTCGAGGCGGTCACGTAGGCGTCCAGCGTGCGCAGCGCCGCGCCCGAGTCGATCAGCTCCTCGGCGCGCGCAACGCCGTCTGTCAGCGAGGCGACCGCGCCGGCGACGTACAGGCCCGCCGCCGCGTTGAGCACGACGGTGTTGCGGCGGAAGGTTTTGTCCGCGCCCGAAAGGATATCACGGGTGATCTGCGCGTTTTCGGCAGCGTCGCCGCCGCGCAGATCGTCGCGCGTGCAGCGGTCGAACCCGAACTGCTCGGGCGTGAGCGTGTAGGTTATATATTCGGCGTCCTCCGGCGCCTCGCCGGCCGTGAACTCGCACACCAGCGTGTCGCATGCGCAGGACAGCTCGTCGAGCACGCACTGCCCGAACACCACCATGCCGCGCTTGACGCCCAGGCTCACCAGCACGCGCGCGAGCGGCTCGACCAGCGCGCCGTCGTACACGCCGAGCACCATGAAGGTGGGCGATGCCGGGTTGGTGAGCGGCCCCAAGATGTTGAACACCGTGCGGATGCCCAGCTCCTTGCGGATGGGGCCGACGTACTTCATGGCCGCGTGGTACTTCTGCGCGAACAGAAAGCAGATGCCCACCTCATCGAGCAGCTTGCAGCACAGCTCGGGCGATTGCTGCAGGTTCACGCCGAGCGCCTCCAGGCAGTCGGCCGCGCCCGATTTCGAGGAAGCGGCGCGGTTGCCGTGCTTGGCCACCTTCACGCCGCCGGCCGCGATGACCATCGATGCGGTCGTCGAGATGTTGAAGCTCTGCGCCTTGTCGCCGCCGGTGCCGACGATCTCCAGCGTGTCGCCGGCGTAGTTGACGGGCGTGGCGTGGCTGCGCATGGCGGCGGCGCAGCCGGAGATCTCCTCGATGGTCTCGGCCTTCGTCGATTTCGTCGAAAGCGCCGCGAGGAACGCCGCGGTCTGCACGGGGGTCGTTTGCCCGCTCATCACCTCGTTGATGGTGTCGTAGGCCTCCTGGTAGGTGAGGTCTTCCTTGTCGACGAGCTTGTGGATCGCTTCGGTGATCATTGGTTGTCCTTTCGGTTCTTCGATAGCTTGGTGTGCTTCGATTGCGATTAAAAAGGTGACGCGCCTAAAGGCGCTGAACTATTGTTGCGCGAGCTCTCGCTCGCGCCCACGAAATACCAGCTGCAACGTTACCCCAACAGTAAGATTCTGTGATGTTGAGAAAACCCGGCGCAACGTTGCCCCTTGCAGCAAGATCCCATGGTGCAGGAAGAGCCCGTCGCAACGTTGCCCTTGCAGCAAGATCCCATGGTGCAGGAAAAGCCCGTCGCACCGTTACCCTTGCAGCAAGATTCCATGCTGAGAAAACCCGGCGCAACGTTGCCCCTTGCAGCAAGATCCCATGGTGCAGGAAAAGCCCGGCGCAACGTTGCCCCTTGCAGCAAGAATTCGTGGGGTCGAGCGAAAGCTCGACCAGGCCGCAGGAGACTCGGGGACAGGTGAGCCACTCCGGCCGACCAACCACATCCCGGCCGGCCAGCCAGCTTCCGGTCGCTACGACTCATCTTCGCCCCCAAACCGTTTCGCAATCTCAAGGAAGTTCGCGATGATGGCGGCTCCGTCGGGGGTCATGACGCTTTCCGGGTGGAACTGCACGCCGAAGGTGGGGTCGCTTGCGTGTTCGACCGCCATCACCTCGCCGTCGGCCGTGCGCGCGCTCACGCGCAGGCGATCCGGCAAGCTGTCCTCGTCGGCGGCAAGCGAGTGGTAGCGCGCGACGGGAAACGCCGCCGGCAGCCCCGCGAACAACTTCGAATCGGGCGCGGCAAGCGCTTGGGAAACCTTCCCGTGCATCAGCTCCTTGGCGTATCCCACCGCCCCTCCGAAGGCCTCGCAGATGGCCTGATGCCCCAGGCACACGCCGAAGATGGGGATGCGTCCGGAAAAGCGCTGGATAGCCTCGATGCACACGCCCGCATCGGCCGGGCGCCCGGGCCCAGGCGACAAGATGATCGCCTCGGGTGCCATCGCTTCGATATCATCGCAGGTCAGCGCGTCATTTCTCACCACGCGCATATCGGGATGCATCGCCCCTGCCATCTGGTAGAGGTTGTAGACGAAGCTGTCATAGTTGTCGATGAGCAGGATCATCGCACTCCTCCTTGTGCCGCTTCGATGGCGGCGACCACCGCGCGCGCCTTGTTCTGGCATTCCGCGTACTCGGTTTCCGGCACGCTGTCGGCCACGATGCCCGCGCCGGACTGCACGCACACGCGGCCGTCCTTCTTGTACGCCAGGCGGATGGAGATGCACGTGTCCATGTTGCCGGTGAAGTCCAGGTACCCGATGGCCCCGCCGTAGATGCCGCGCTTGGCGCCTTCGAGCTCCTGTATGATCTGCGCCGCCCGCAGCTTCGGCGCGCCCGACAGGGTGCCTGCGGGCAGGATGGAATCGATGGCGTCCACGGCGTCGAAATCGCGCCCGATGCGCCCCGACACCTCCGATCCGATATGCATCACGTGCGAGAAGCGATGGATGGAAAGGTAACGCTCTACCTTCACGCTGCCCAGCTCGCAGACGCGCCCGAGGTCGTTGCGTCCCAGGTCAACGAGCATGTTGTGCTCGGCCAGCTCCTTCTCGTCGGCCAGAAGCTCCGCCTCAAGGGCCCGGTCGGCCTCCGGCGTCGCTCCGCGCGGGCGCGTGCCGGCAAGCGGGAAGGTCCTCACCACGCCGTCCTCCAGACGCGTGAGCGTTTCGGGCGACGCGCCGGCCAGCTCGATGTCGTCGCTCACGAAGAAGAACATGTAGGGGGAGGGGTTGGTGGTGCGCAGCACGCGGTACACGTCCAGCAGGCTGCCGGTGGCCTGCGCCGTCATCGGGTTGGAGAGCACCACCTGGAAGATGTCGCCCTCGTGGATGTAGTGCTTGGCGCGGCGCACCATATCGCCGTATTCTTCCGGGGAAAAGTGCGGGGCGAGCGGGCCGGACAGGTGCAGCGGCGGGAAGTAGGCGCGCGTGTTGCCCTCGAGCAGCGCGGCCATGTCGTTGCAGCGCGCCTGCGCGTGCTCGTAGGCGGCGTCGATGCCGTCGGGGTCGTCAAGCGCCACGCCCGAGACGATGAGCAGCTTCTGCTCGAGGTTGTCGAACACGATGACCTGGTCGAACAGCATCAAGTCCACGTCCCGGAAGTCGCGATCGGCCAGCTGGTTGGCGCGCAAGCGCGGCTCGGCGTACTTGATGTAGTCGTAGGAGAAGTATCCGACCAGGCCGCCGGCCAAAGGCGGCATGCCGGGCACCTGGGGGCTTGCGAAGCGCGCGAGCACCTCGCGAATGGCCGCCCCGGGGTGCTCCACGGTGCGCTCGGTTACCGTCTGCTGCGACCCTTCGGCGCCTTCCGTGATGCGGAGCAGGCCGTTCGTGCAGGTTAGCTCCATGGTCGGATTGCAACCGAGGAACGAATAGCGTCCCCAGCTGCGGCCTTCCTCGACGCTTTCCAGCAAAAAGCAGTGGCAGCTTGCCGATCGCAGCGTGCGCAGGACCTCCACGGGCGTGAAGCGATCGGCGAGCAGTTCCTGGCACACGGGCACGCGCTGGTATGCGCCGGTTTCGGCGTACGCGCGAACCTCGTCGACGGACGGGAACATGCCTAGCACCTCCTTCAACCTTGCCGGCCGTGCGGGCCGGGCCGGTCGGGGCATCAAAAAAGCCCGTCCCGGCAAACGTATCGTTTGCCAAGGACGAGCTTTAGGAAAACCCGCGGTGCCACCTTGCTTCCCGGCTTGTGCCGAGCACTTTGCGAAGCGCCTTCACGCTTCCGGCAACTGACGTATGCCCTCACGTCGCGAATACTGAACGGGAAACCCGTCGTTCACCGCGCCCTCAGCGGCCCATTTGGCAACCTGCGTTCGACCCGGATTCCAGCACCCCGGGCTCTCTGTGCGTGCACAGCTGCTTTGACTTCCGCCTCAACGGTTTGTCGAAACTGCTTGGCATCATAGGTCTAGTTTTGCCGGCAGGTCAAGGAAAAATTTCCCCACCGGCAAAATTAGTACGGGATGAGGAGGGGGAAGGGGAATGAGAATTGGGGGCTGGAACCAGAAAGCAGGGCCAAAGGCCGAGGCCGGAAACCAGGTTGCTGCGGTCTTTGAGACGTGCGTCGCGTCTGACGGCGTTCTCAAATACGGTTCGAGCCAATGGCCCGAACCCACGAAATTATGTCGCCGGCATTGTCTGCGCCCGCGCGATACTTCTGGCGGTAGCGCAAACCTAACACCAGAAGTTCGTGGGGTCGAGCGAAAGCTCGGCCCGTCCTTAAGAGCGCGCGAGCGCGGCACATAATTCAAAAGCGCGATCGGTGCACCGCTGCGGCTCTTGAAAAATCTGACGCGCCTAAAGGCGCTGAACTATTGATGTGCGAGCTTTCGCTCGCACCCACGAAGTCTTGCCTGAAGGGTTAGCCCTTCCGTTAGAAATCCGTAGGCGCGAGACATGTCTCGCGCAGCATAAATTAGCGCGAAGCGCGTCGCACTTTTCTGCAGGTCGGCAAGACGCCCTGTTCCCGCATTGCTGGCTCGGCGCCCGCAGGGGCGTCATAAAATTAAAAACGCGGGTAT
>CAVGWX010000032.1:0-18874 GCA_963633085.1 Prevotella sp. CAG:279
AGGCGCGCAAAGGGGAAGGAGTTTTGTGGCTCTTGTCAACGAACGGGTGCGCATCCTCGGCAACGTCTGCGTCGGCCCGAACCTGTATCTCATGACGGTCTCGTCGCCGTCGATCGCCCGGGCTATCGCTCCCGGTCAGTTCGTCCATATGAAGATCCCCGGCATGGAGGGCCATATCCTGCGCCGGCCGTTCTCGGTCTTTGCCGCCGATGCGCAGGCGGGCACGCTCGACGTGCTGTACCAGGTGGTGGGCTTCGGCACCGACCACCTCACCATCATCGACGAGCATTGCGACCTTTCCGATCAGGCCGAGCTCATCGGCCCGGTCGGCAGAAGCTGGGAGGCGCCTGCGGGCTGCAAGCGCGCGCTCCTCGTCGGAGGCGGCGTCGGCGCGGCCCCGCTGTTCATGCTGTGCCAAAAACTGGTCGCCGACGGCGTTTCGGTCGACGTGGTGCTCGGCGCGCAGAGCAAAGATGCGCTCGTGTGCCTCTCTCGTTACGAGGAGACGCTCGGGCGTAAGGTCGCCTGCACCACCGACGACGGGTCGTTTGGGCGCGAGGGCTTCTGCACCTCGCTCGTTTCCGAAGCGCTCACCGCGGCCGAAGGCGCAGGGGAGGGCTACGGCTACGTGGCCTGCTGCGGCCCCGAGCCGCTCATGAAGATCGTCGCGGGCTTGGCTGCCGACCATGGCGTGCCGTGCCAGGTCTCCATGGAAAAGCGCATGGCCTGCGGCGTGGGCGCGTGTTTGGGCTGCATGGTCGAAACGGTAGACGGCAGGAAGCGCTCGTGCGTCGACGGCCCGGTCTTCGATGCCGAAAAGGTGGTGTGGTAAATGCCCGATATCCAGGAAAACCTCCCGCAAACCGCCGCTGCCACCAGCGTGAAGATGGCGGTGAACCTCGGCGGGCTGGCCATGAAGAACCCGGTCACCACCGGCTCGGGCACCTTCGCGGCCGGTCGCGAATACGCCGATTTCGTCGACGTCGCCTGCTTAGGCGCCGTCACCACCAAGGGCGTCTCTCTCAACGGCTGGGAGGGCAACCCCACCCCGCGCATCGCCGAGGTCACCTCCGGCATGCTCAACTCCATCGGCTTGCAAAACCCCGGCGTGGCGCACCTGAAGGAGCACGAGCTTCCCTGGCTCAAAGAGGTCGGCGCAACCGCGATCGTCAACGTGTCCGGCCATAGCTTCGACGAATACGTCCAGGTCATCGAAGCGCTCGAGGAGGCGCCGCTCGACGCTTACGAGGTGAACATATCCTGCCCGAACGTCGACGCCGGCGGCATGACCATCGGCACCGACCCTAAAAGCGTCGAGGCCGTCATCGGCCGCTGCCGCGCGGCCACCAAGCGCCCGCTCATCGTCAAGCTCACGCCCAACGTCACCGACATCGCCGAGATCGCGCGCGCCGCGGAGGCCGCCGGAGCCGATGCCCTGTCCATGATCAACACGCTCATGGGCATGGCGATCGACGCCGAGCGCCGCTGCACGAAGACTGCGCGCCCGCTTGCGGGATTTTCCGGTCCCGCGGTGAAGCCCGTTGCGCTGCGCTGCGTCTGGCAGTGCCGCAACGCGGTGAAGGTTCCCATTCTGGGCATGGGCGGCATCTCCACAGGCACCGACGCGGTCGAGTTCATGCTCGCCGGCGCCACCGCCGTCGCCGTCGGCACGGCGAACTTCGTCGATCCCGCGACCACCGTCAAGGTCATCGACGGCATCTCCGAATACTGCGAGCGCCACGGCGTGAGCGACGTCAACGAACTGATTGGAGCGCTGAAATGCTAACGAACTTTTCCGAGATCCCCGAGCGCGACCGCGTCATCGTCGCGGTCGACTGCGGCATCGACGAGACCTTCGATATCGCGGACAAGCTGCAGGGCAAGGCCAAGTGGATGAAGATCGGCATGACGCTGTTCTACGCCAACGGCCCGGCGGTCGTCTACGCGCTCAAGGAGCGCGGCTTCAAGGTGTTTCTGGACCTGAAGTTCCACGATATCCCGCATCAGGTGGAAGGCGCCGCCTATTCGGCTGCCGCGAGCGGCGCGGACATGGTGACCATGCACACCGTCGGCGGCGTGGCCATGATGAGCGCGGCCCAGAAGGGCGCCGAGCGCGCCGCCGCCGAATACGGCTTCGATGTGCCCATCACGCTCGGCATCACGGTGCTCACGTCCATGAGCCAGGCCTCCCTCGCCGACACCGGCGTCACCCGCCCCATGGCGGAACAGGTCAACGTCTTAGCCGAGCAGGCGAAACGCGCCGGCATCTCCGGCGTGGTGGCCTCTCCGCAGGAAGCGCGCGCCCTGCGCAGCCTGCTGGGGCCCGAAGGCTACATCGTCACGCCGGGCGTGCGCCCGGCCGGCAGCGCGCTCGGCGACCAGAGCCGTGTCGCCACCCCCGCGCAGGCCTTCGCCAACGGCGCCTCCCATATCGTCATCGGCCGCCCCATCACGCAGGCCGACGACCCGGCTGCCGCCTTCGACGCCATCGTCGCGGAGCTTTCGTAGCGGTCGGCCAGCGGGGCGCCTCGGCGGCTTGGCTTTCGTCGTTTCAGCTGCGCAACTCATTTCATTGCGGTTGCGATGCGCGATCGGCGAACGGTAAAAGCCGAGGTGCAAGCCGAGTTTGCCCTCAAAACTTTTTGTGGTTTGGATAAATGCTGCAAGGTGTGGAGCAATTGCGTGCTAGTATCCAACTCAATGTGCCCTATTCGAAGGAGATTACAGATGGCTATTCCTCAACTCAGCCCCGAAGATCGTCAGGCCGCCCTCGAGAAGGCCAAGGCCGCTCGCATCAAGCGCGCCCAGGTTCGCGACGACCTCAAATCCGGCAAGCTGACGCTGGCTCAGGTCGTCGATATGAAGGACGACCCGATCGTCGGTCGCATGAAGGTTTCCACGCTCATTGAGACGCTTCCCGGTTACGGCAAGGCCAAGGCCGAGAAGATCATGAAGGAGCTGCAGATCGCCGAGAGCCGTCGCCTGCGCGGCTTGGGCGAGCGCCAGCAGACCGCTCTTCTGGACCGTTTGGGCTAGCGGTCGTGCGCAGCGGGAATCTATTCGTCATCTCGGGGCCATCGGGTGCGGGCAAGGGCACCTTGGTGGCCCGTTTGCTGCGGGAAGTCGACGACGCATGGCTTTCGATCTCGGCGACGACGCGCCAGCCGCGCGCCGGCGAGGTCGAAGGCGTGCATTACTACTTCAAAACCGAAGAGGAGTTCGACGAGCTTATCGCCACGGACGGCTTGCTTGAATGGGCCGAGTACAGCTCGCATCGCTACGGCACCCCTCGTCGCAGCGTCGTCGATCACATGGTTCGCGGCGAACAGGTCATCCTCGAGATCGACGTGCAGGGCGCCTTCCAGGTGAAGAAGAAGCTTCCGGCCGCACATCTCGTTTTCATCGAGCCTCCGAGCATGGAGGTGCTCGAGGAGCGCCTGCGCGGGCGCGGCACCGAGACGGAAGATGTGATAACCGAGCGTCTTGCAGCGGCTAAGCTGGAGCTTTCCCGCAAAATGGAGTATGATGTACAGCTTGTGAACGACAATCTCGACATAGCCGTCGCCGAACTGGTCGGCTACGTGAACGAGCAAGCTGAGAAAGCGCGAGGGTAAGAACCGAATGAGCATTATCGAACCGAGAATCAACGACCTGCTGAACGAAACGGAAAACGACCGCTTCCTGCTGTGCGCCCTGGCGTCGAAGCGCGCGCACGACATCAACGACATGATGCGCGGCCAGCGCGATCGCGCCATCCAGCTGCAGACCGCGGTGGAAATCGCCAAGGCTGCCGACAAGAAGCCGCTTTCCATGGCGTTTGCCGAAATCGCTCGTGGCGACGTGTCCTACGACGCCGATACCATCGACGCGCAGAACCACTAGATCATCGACGGCGCCTTTGCGGCGCTCGGTTCGCGGTGTGGCCTCGAGCCGCTGCGACGCCTTGATTCCATCACGCGCGGGCTGCATTACATGCGCAGCCCGTCGTTTGGGTCAGGGTTTCGCGGCGGCTCGTTTGCTGTCTGTCCATCCATTTCCCTCAAAGGCTGGAGCCCTATGACCTCGTTCCAACGAATATGCCTCGTGCATTACCATGAAATCGGCTTGAAGGGCCATAACCGCTCGTCGTTCGAGATGCGGCTGCTCAAGAATCTCGAAGCGCTGCTGGCCGATTTCCCCGTCGTGACCATCCATCGCATCTCGGGCCGCCTGTGCGTGTTCCTCAAGGAGGGCACTAGCTGGGAATGCGAGCTTTCCTGCGCCGACCTCATCCGCACGGTGCCCGGCGTCGCGCGCGTGTCGTCGGGGTTCAAGTGCGAGCGCGACTTAAGCCAGATGGAGCAGGCCGCGCGCGAGGCGCTTGGCGAGGTGGAGGCTTTCGAGTCGTTCAAGGTGCAGGCGCGCCGCAACCACACCGACTTCGAGACGAACTCCATGGAGATGAACCGCATCATCGGCGCCGCCCTGTGCGAGGCGTTCCCCGAAAAGAAGGTCAAGATGAAGAACCCCGACGTCGAGGTCGGCGTCGAGGTGGTGCAGAACGCGGCGTACGTGTACGCGCGCAGCGTGCGCGGCGTGGGCGGCCTGCCCGTGGGAAGCGCCGGCAAGGTCGCCTGCCTGCTGTCGAGCGGCATCGACTCGCCGGTGGCCACGTGGAGGATGGCCCGCCGCGGCGCGGTGTGCATCGGCGTGCATTTCTCCGGGCGCCCGCAAACCTCCGATTCCAGCGAATATCTCGTCGACGATATCGCTCATGTCCTGGAAAAGTCCGGATGCATCGCGCGCGTGCACGTCGTACCCTTCGGCGACTACCAGCGCGAGATATCGCTTACCGTCCCGCCGCAGCTGCGCGTGATCATGTACCGTCGCCTCATGTTCAAGGTCGCCGAGGAAATCGCCCGCCGCGAGGGCGCGAAGGCGCTCGTGACGGGGGAGAGCTTGGGACAGGTCGCCTCCCAGACGCTCGACAACATCCGCTGCACCGACGCCGCCGTCGACCTTCCCGTGTTCCGCCCGCTCATCGGCACCGACAAGCTCGAGATCATCGATATGGCCCAGCAGCTCGGGTCGTTCGAGATCTCCTCGCAAGACGCGCCGGACTGCTGCACGCTGTTCATGCCGCGCAATCCCGAAACGCATGCGAAGCTCGAGGACGTCGAGGCGGCCGAGAAGCTCCTGCCCTTCGATTCCTGGGTTTCGGAGATCGCCGACCTGGCCGAACCTCACGATTACGCGTGCCCCTCGTATCGGCCGAAGAAGCCGCACAAGCCTTCCGAGGAATAGCTTTTAGGTTTTCTAAGAGCTCATCGGTCATCACGTTCATCTTTCAAAGGGACCCTGCGGGGTCCCTTTTCCTGTCAATGGGCATGCTTGGCGTAGCCTTTGCGCAGCATGAGCGCAAGCCTCATCCCGCACACTTTTGAGAAAAATGTCGTTCGGGGGTGCGCGATGGATTTCCTTAAGTATGCCGATTCCATTCAGGCGAAGCTGCATATGGGCCAGGTTCGATTACCGTTGCTGGTGGGGATGACGGCGTTTGCGCTGCTTTTGGCGGGGATGATCGTCGCCGGCGCGGCAGGGGCGCTTTCCGCGCCGTCGTTTACGGTCGAGACGACGGGCGATGCGCAAAACGAGGGGGCTCAGGCACCCGCTTCGGCGAGCGTGTTCGTGCACGTGGCGGGCGCGGTTCGCGTGCAGGGGCTTTACGAGCTCGCCGCCGGCTCGCGCGTGCAGCAGGCCATCGATGCAGCCGGCGGGTTTTCCGAAGATGCGGCCAGCGAGGCGCTCAATCTCGCGCGCGTCGTCTCCGACGGCGAGCAGATCGTGGTGCCGCGCATCGCCTCCGAGCAGGAAGGCGCGGAAGAGGGAGGCTCGCCTGCGTCGGGTGCGGCGCTGCAGGGGCAAGCGGACGGCGCCGTTATCGGCGGAAAGGTGAACATCAATACTGCGACCGCCGATCAGCTGCAGACGCTCGACGGCATCGGTCCCGCAACAGCGCAGCGCATCATCGACGACCGCGACGCGAACGGCCCCTTTCAGACCATCGAAGACCTCAAACGCGTATCCGGCATCGGGGATAAAAAGTTCGCCGCGCTTTCGAACAGCATATGCGTCGGGTAAGATCTGCGCCTACTCGGCCGTCCTTTTTCTCCGGCGCGCTTTCGGGAGTGGTCGACTCGGGCGAGTCGAGCGCGGGCGACGAAGCGTTTCCGCGGCGGCCGAATCTTCCCCCGCTGCTGTTCTTCGCGCTCGGCGCCTGGGGCGCGTGCGCCTGCTGTTTCGGATGGGGCCGCGTTGCGGGCGAGGCGCTCCTGCCGCTTGACGTGGCCGCCGTGGCCGCCGCGCTTTCCGTCGCTACCATCTGGTGGCGGGTTCGAGCTTTGTCGGCCCTGTTCGCAGCCCTTTTGGGCGCAGCGATCGGAACCTGCGCCGGTTGCGCCGGCGCCCTTGAGCTGTACCACCAGCAGCAAGCGCTTGACGGAGTTTCGAGTACGTGGACGCTTGTCGTGGAGTCGGACGGGAACGACTCCCCGTATGCGAAAAGCTGCTTTGCGCGCATCCAGGCCGAAGGCTTCGGCGCCCAACCCATCGTCGAAGTGCGCCTTGCCGCCGACGAGGCGCTTCCCCGATACGGCGACCGGTTGCAGGTTCGCGGCAGGCTCGCCTCGCCCAGCGAGGCGCGTTCGGAATACTGTTGGCAGCACGGGGCGTGCGCGACGCTTTCGGCATCAAGCGTCGAGAAGCTCGACGCGCGCGGCGTTTCAGGCGCGCTTACCTTTGTGCGCAACGAAACGATCGATCTGCTCGACTCGGTGGACCCTTCGCGCAAGGAGGCCGATTTGCTCTCGGCGCTTCTGTGCGGATGGCGCGGATCGCTCGATGATGAGGTTTACCGGCAGTTTCAGATCTGCGGGTTGGCTCATCTGGTGGCGGTGAGCGGCGCGCACCTGTCCCTGGTCGTCTCGTTCGCGGCGCTCGTGCTCGCCCGCGCTCGCGTGCCAAAGCGCGCCACGCTCGTCATCGAGCTTGCCTTGATCGCATCCTACCTGGTGTTCACGGCGTTTCCGCTATCGGCGTTGCGCGCAGGGGCGATGGCGTGCGCGGGCATGCTCAGTTTCACGGCGAAGCGCCGCGCCTCGTCGATCAGCGCCCTTTCCGCCTGCATCGCGCTGGTCATCGTCGCAAGCCCGTGCGATTCCCTGTCGGTGTCCTTTGCGCTTTCCGCTTCCTCAACGCTCGGCATCGTGCTGTTCAACGCGCTCGTGTCGGCCTGGATCCGCCGGTGCGTGCCGGGCGCGCCCGCCTTCGTTCGCGAGGCCCTGTCGCTGACTCTCTCCTCCTCGGTGCTTTCCCAGGCCTTGTCGGTGGCGATCTTTTCCCAGCTGCCGATCATCGCTCCTTTGTCGAACATCGTCGCCGGGCCTATTTTCGCGCCTTTGTGGTCCGCAGGGCTCCTGTTCGTCCTCGCCGCGTTCTTCTTTGGGGCGCTCGCGCCGTTTGCGCTTGCCATCGCATGCTTGCTCGCAAAAGCGCTGATCGCCGCCGTCGGGGTGCTGGCAGGCGTTCCATACGCCTGCATCCCGGCTAGCATCTCGTTGGGCGGGGCGCTTGCCTTAACCGGTGCGGCAACGGCAGCGCTTTGGCTTGCCTGGCCTCGCCTGACGCCCAAACGTTCGGGGGCGCTTTGCTCTCTTTGCCTGGTTGCGGTGGCGGCGCTTTGGCTCGTAGGCCCCCTCTTCACGCCGACGCAGCTGGTGATGCTCGATGTGGGGCAGGGGGATGCGTTCCTGTTTAGAAGCGGCAAGGCGAGCGTGCTCATCGACACCGGCAATCAGGACTCGCTTTTGCGCGAAGCCCTGGCGCGCCAGGGTGTGCGCTCGCTCGATGCCGTCGTCGTCACGCACCCCGACGACGACCATATGGGCTCGCTTCGAAGCCTCGCGGGAATCGTCCAGGTCGGTCGCGTGATCGTCGCTGCCGATGGCATTACCTGCCCCTGCGCCGATTGCGCGCGGCTTCGCGCGGATGCGGCCGCGGTGGCGGGCGCGGGCAACGTCGTGGGCATCAGGAGAGGGGATAAGCTGAGCGTGGGACGTTGGAGCCTGTCGTGCGTGTGGCCGAATCGCTATGTCGACGAGGGCGGCAATGCGGACAGCCTGTGTTTTATCGCCGATGCCGATGCGGACGGCGACGGCGCCAGCGACGCTCGGGCGCTCATGGTCGGCGACGCCGAGCGCGAGCAGCTGCAGGACCTGATCGACTCCGGCGCGCTTGGGCGCATCGACGTTCTGAAAGTGGGGCACCACGGGTCGAAAAACGCCCTGACGCCCGAGGTGGCGCAGGCGCTGCATCCGGCGCTTTCGCTGGTGTCCGTCGGCCAGGGCAACCGTTATGGGCATCCTGCTGCGCAAACGCTCGATTACCTCGAGGTGCTTGGAAGCCGCGTCGTGCGCACCGACGAGTCGGGGGACGTTGTCTGCGAATTCGCCAAGGGAGGCATCAGAGTCAAGGAGCTGGGGTAAACTGTCCCTATGACTGATTCCAAGAACATCTCGCTTTTGCCCGCCTACCTCATCGTCGGCGACGACGCGCTCAAGCGCGCGCATGTGATGCAGCGCTTGCGAGCACGCCTCGAAACGATGGGCGACCTGTCGTTCAATTCCGACACGTTCGGCGAAACATCCGAATTCACCGGTTCGGATGTGGTTGCCGCCTGCAACACCGTTCCCTTCGCAAGCCCGGTGCGCTTAGTTGAGGTCCGCGCGACCGACAAGCTGCTCAAAGCCGACGCCGAGGCGATCGTGGCCTACCTGGCCTCGCCGAACGAGACGACGGTGCTTGCCCTGGTGGCTGAGAAGCTCGCGAAGAACACGCGCCTGTACAAGGCCGTCGCCGCGCTGGGGAAGTCCGCCATCATCTCGTGCGACGCCCCGAAGGCGCGCGACCTTCCGAAGCTCGTGCGCGACATGGCGGTGGCGCACGGCATCACCGTTTCCCCCGCAGCGGCTTCGCTGCTCGTGGATCTGGTGGGCGAGGACACGGTTCGCCTTGATGCGGAGCTGAAGAAGCTCTCCGTCGCGCATACCGGATCAGGGCCGGTGAGTGATGCGGAAGTGCGCGGCGCCGTCGTGCGGACCGCCGAGGTGAAACCGTGGGAGTTCGTCGATGCCTTCGCCGCGCGCGACACGCGGAAATGTCTGCTGTGCCTTTCGCGCATGAAGTCGGAGTCGCCCTTCAGCCTGCTGCCGCGCTGCACGTCCCGCCTGCGCGAGCTTATCTGCGCGAAGAGCCTCGCCGCGCGCGGGCAGGGCTCGGCGTTGGCCTCGGTTTTGAAGGTGCCCGCGTGGCGCGTGAAGAACCATGCGTCATGGGCGCGCGAATATAGCGCCGAGGAGCTGCGATGCGCCCTTATCGCCGCGCGGGATGTGGAGCGGGCGATGAAAAGCGGGCAGGATGCCGACGAGGTGTTCCGAGAATGGGTGGTCGGCGTCACCGCACGCGCTTCCTAGGGAATCCGGATGTGGGGGTGAGGTGCGCTTCGCTGCGGCAGCTATGTGTAGGGGCGAGGCATGACTCGCCCAAAAACGACCCGGAGCCACTCGCTGACGATGAACCTCAAGCCGCCTCAAATCCCAAATTTGTGTCGCGCCTGACGGCGCTCTCGATTTATGGTCGAGCTGTCGCTCGACCCCACGAAATCTAGCTGCGAAGGAAACTGATTCCAATCAGGAGTAGATGCTGCCTCGGGTTGCTGCCGCGCCGAGAAAATATGCGTCGCATCCTTCGGATGCTCTCGAGTACGGGTTGAGCGATAGCGCTCAACCCCACGAAATCTTGCTGTCGGGATAATGAAGCAGCAAGCATTTCGTGGGTGCGAGATATCATCTCGCACCGTAATAGCCAGCGCCTTTAGTCACGTCAGTTTTTAGCATGCGGGTGGAACCGGCTATGCCAATCGTCAACCGACCGCGCTCGCCCGCGAAAATTTGTGTCGCGCCTGACGGCGCTTTCGATTTATGATCGAGAAGCTCGACCCCGCGGATATACCGGAAAGGTATTCTCAACAGGCATTTTTCGTGGGTGCGAGCGACAGCTCGCACCGAAATAGAGAGCATCCGAAGGATGCGATACCATTTTGTCTAGAGGAGCATCGGGCGTTTGCCGGCCAGGGATGCGCCCTGGTTTTCAAGAGTGTGACGCGTGTCGGTTTTTAAGAACTGAGACGACGCTGATTGCGCAATAGTGCGCCGCATATGAATGCGGCGCACGCGTTCGCCCCCTTCTATACTAAAAGAAGGGCTCCCGTAACGGGAGCCCTTCCATCGCATCTGCTGTTCGAAGCCCTTTCGGGCCTTCGAGGCGTTTGCTATTCGGCAGCCTCTTCAGCTTCGCCCTCAGCCTCAGCCTCGGCCTCGGCCTTGGCAGCCTCTTCGGCTTCCTTGGCCTTGCGAGCCTTGGCGGCAGCCTCTTCCTTCTGCTGCTTGGCGGCGCGCTTGGCCTTCTCCTCGGAAGCGGCCTTCATGGCAGCGACGCGCTCGGCCTTGCGGGCGGCCTTCTTGTTGCCGTTGGACTCCTGCTTCTTCGGCTCAGGCTTGACGTAAGCGGCGCGCACCTCGTCGGTGACGATGGTGTTCACGAGCGCCATCAGGCCGGACTTGCGGTTAGCAGCCTGGTTCTTGTGGATGATGCCCTTGGAAGCGGCCTTGTCGAGCAGACGGCAGGCGTAGAGGCCCTTGGCGTAAGCAGCGGCGGCGTCGCCGGCGGCGACGGCCTCGCGGGCAGCGCGGATGGCGGTCTTCAGCTCGGACTTGTAGGCGCGGTTGCGCTGACGGGCGATCTCGTTGGTGATGTTGCGCTTCTTCTGGCTCTTGATGTTCGCCATTTCAAAACTCCTTCTTCATGAACCTATGCCGAAAATTCGGCCCTGCTGCGCATTGCGGCGAAGGCGATGGAGAAGATATGCAAAGGGGAGCTCAGGTGACGGATTGGCATATGCTCGCGCTCGCTGCGCAGACCGCATCGTGTGGTGCATATGCTTGAACAGTCAGGTTTTCCTGTTCGTTTGAGCCAATCGGCCACCCGGCACCGCGATGATCCTTCGTGCAGCCTTGTCTGCGGACTCCCGAACTAATTGGGTTCGGGAACGCTTTGCCGGATACGCAATGCGATAGAATAGCAAATCGGTACGCGTTTCGTGCCGGTTATTTTCCAGTTGTGCAGGCGAATGCACAATTCGCAACAGGGGACATGAGAGGAAGGGGCTCGCATGCCAAAGAAGGGAAGTCGCGCGGTCGTCGCCTCGGCGTGCGCCGCGGCGCTTACGTTCGGGGCGCTCGGGCTTGTCGGTTGCTCGGGCGCGCATCAGGTGATCGGCGCGGGACAGGCCTGTTCGTCGTGCCATTCCGACACCAAGGCGACCTATGAGGTTTCCTCGCCGAAAGACGCCGTGACGTGCAGCGGAACGGTGAACGTGAAGACCTCCGCCTCTTCGGTCGTCATGTGCGTGCCCACGTTCATCTCCGAGGACGGGTCGCGCTTCGTGCCCGAGCAGCGCCGGACCGTGAACGTTTCGAACGGCACGGCGACGCTCGATCTTGAGCAGGGAACCTGGGCGATCGTGGTCGCCGACGGCGACAATGTGAAGGCCTCGAAGGTCGTCGTGGTGGACGCTTCGGCGTCGTCCGCCGACGTGGAATTGTAGTGCGAGCGTCGGCTCTTCGCGTCTTAGCTGCTACTATAACGGTTCATGAAAGGTTGCAAGGGCACCGAAACGGTGCCCTTGATGTACGAAAGCGCGGGACATGACCGATCCGAGTCACATCAGGAACTTCTCCATCATCGCCCATATCGACCACGGCAAATCGACGCTGTCCGACCGCATCCTCGAGCAGACGGGCACGGTTTCGGCGCGCGATATGCAGGCTCAGCTGCTCGACAGCATGGATATCGAGCGGGAGCGCGGCATCACCATCAAAAGCCAGGCCGTGCGCGTGAGTTATACGGCCGATGACGGTGAAACGTATCAGTTCAACCTCATCGACACGCCCGGTCACGTCGACTTCACCTACGAGGTATCCCGCAGCCTCGCCGCCTGCGAGGGCGCGGTGCTCGTCGTCGACGCCACGCAGGGCGTCGAGGCCCAGACGGTGGCCAACGCCATGATGGCCATGAACGCCAACCTCGAGATCATCCCGCTCATCAACAAGATCGACCTGCCCTCCGCCGAGCCCGACCGCGTCAAGGCCGAGATCGAGGACGGCCTGGCCATCCCCGCCGACGACGCGGTGCTCGCGAGCGGCAAGACCGGCGTGGGCGTTCACGACCTGCTCGAATCGGTCGTCTACAACATCCCGGCTCCCGCCGGCGACGCCGCGGCCCCGCTGCGCGCGCTCATCTTCGACAGCTACTTCGACCCCTACCGCGGCGTGGTGGCGCTCGTGCGCGTGGTCGACGGCGCGGTGCGCAAGGGAGAGCGCCTGCGGTTGATGGCCACCGACACGGTCATCCAGGTCGAAGAGGTGGGCGCGCGCCATCCCGTCGAGGAGCCGCTGCCTAAGCTTGGCGTCGGCGAGGTCGGCTATTTGGTCACGGGCCTGAAGGACCTTGTGCACGTTAAGGTCGGCGACACGCTCACGCTCGCCGAGGGCGGCGTGACCGAGCCGCTTCCGGGCTACCGCGAGGCCAAGCCTATGGTGTTCACCGGCTTGTTCCCCATCGATTCCGATCAGTACGAGCCGCTCAAAGAGGCGCTTGAGAAGCTTTCGCTCAACGACCCGGCGCTCATCTGGGAACCCGAGAAGTCCCACGCGCTCGGCTTCGGCTTCCGCGTCGGCTTTTTAGGCCTTTTGCACATGGAAGTGGTGAAAGAGCGCCTGGAGCGCGAGTTCAACCTTGACCTTCTGGCGACGGCGCCTTCGGTGGAGTATCACGTCTATAAGCAGGGCGGCACCATGGTGAGCCTGCATTCCCCGCAGGAGCTGCCCGACCCCGGCGAGATCGAGCGCATCGAGGAACCGTATCTCAAGGCGAAGATCCTCATCCCGCCCGACTACGTCGGCGCCGTGATGGAACTCACGGTGTCGCGCCGCGGCACGTTCGTGAGCATGGAATACCTCTCCGAGCATACGGTCGAAATGTTGTGGGAGATCCCGCTTTCCGAGCTCATCATGGACTACTTCGACAAGCTGAAGTCGAACACGAAGGGATACGCGTCGCTCGACTACGACTTCGACGGCTACAAGCCCTCGCAACTCGTCAAGCTCGACATCCTCCTGTCCGGCAAGCCCATCGACGCGCTCAGCTTCATCGTGCACAAGGACAAAGCCTACGACCGCGGCCGCGTGCTCACCGAAAAGCTCAAGGAGATCATCCCTCGCCAGATGTTCGAGGTGCCCATCCAGGCGGCCATCGGCGGGCGCGTGCTCGCGCGCGAGACGGTCAAGGCCAAGCGCAAGGACGTGCTGGCGAAGTGCTACGGCGGCGACATCTCCCGCAAGCGCAAGCTGCTCGAGAAGCAGAAGCAGGGCAAGAAGCGCATGAAGGCCATCGGCAACGTCGAGGTGCCGCAGGAGGCGTTCATGGCCATTCTCAAGGTCGACGATTAGGCGGTCGTTATGCGTGAGCGAGAAGAGGAATCAAGCTGGCTTGACGACGCCTTCGACGAGAAGAAGGCGGCCGCCGAGCGCGAGCAGCTGTCGAACGCGTCGGTGAAGGCGGCAGGTTGCGGCTGCATCGTGGTGGTGTGCGCGTTTGCGGCGCTGATGTTCGTCACCGTCGTCGGCGCCGTCGGCCTGCTCGCCTGAACGAGGTCCAGTCCATGATCGATATGCATGAGTTTTTCGCGGCGCACCGCTTGCTGCTTGCGCCGATGGCCGGCGTGTCAGACGAGGCGTTCCGCTCGCTGTGCCGCGAGCAGGGGGCGAGCCTCACCTATTCGGAGATGGTTTCCGCCAAGGGCCTGTCGTACGCCAACGAGAAGACGCGGCATCTGCTCGATCTTGCCCCGGGCGAGGACATGATCGCGGTGCAGCTGTTCGGCCACGAGCCGGAGATTATGGCCTCGCAGGCGGCTTGGGTCGAGCAGGAGATGGGAACGCATCTGGCCTATATCGACATCAACATGGGGTGCCCGGCGCGCAAGATCGTCACCAAAGGCGACGGCAGCGCGCTTATGCGCGATCCCGCGCTGGCCGCAGCGATCGTCTCTGCCGTGCGCGGCGCGGTGGAGCATCCGGTGACGGTGAAGTTCCGCCGGGGCTGGGCGATGGGCGATGAAACCGCGCCCGAGTTCGCGCGGCGCATGGAGGATGCGGGCGCGTGCGCCGTGGCCGTGCACGGCCGGTTCGCCGAGCAGCTGTACCGCGGCAGCGCGGAGTGGGACTGCATCGCGCGCGTGAAGCGGGCCGTGGGCGTGCCGGTGGTCGGCAACGGCGACGTGCGCAGCGGCGCCGATGCGCGGGCGCTTATCGATCGCACGGGCTGCGATGCCGTGATGATCGGCCGCGGCGCCGAGGGTAACCCCTGGTTGTTCGCCCAGGCGGCCGCCGCGCTTCGCGGCGATGCGCCCCCCGCTGCCCCCGACGCCTCCGCGCGCATCGACATGGCCCGGCGCCATGCCCGGCTGCTCGCCCAGCGCGACGGTCGCAACATCGTGCGCATGCGCAAGCACGCGGCGTGGTACATGGCGGGGCTGCCTGGTGCGTCGGCGGCGCGCGGCAAGATCAACGCCTGCGTGAGCGTCGAGGACTTCGACGCCGTCTTCGACGAGCTTCTGGTGGAAGTGGCGCGCCATGCATGATCCCTATCGGGCGCTGTACCTGCACATCCCCTTCTGCGTGAAGCGGTGCGCCTACTGCGATTTCGCCACGAGCGCAAAGGCTGCCGAAAGCCCCGAGATCGACGCGTACGTGGAGGACCTCTGCCTGCAGATCCGCCGCGCGGCCAAGCGCGGCGACCTCGCCGATATCCGCACCGTTTACTTGGGCGGCGGCACGCCCTCGCACATCGGCATGGCGCGCCTTTCCATGCTGCTCTACACGCTGTCGCTGTCCATGCGCCTGGAGCCTGACGTGGAATGCAGCATGGAAGCGAATCCGGAAAGCCTCACCGAGGCGATGGTCAAGGATATCTGGGCGCTCGGCGTCAATCGCCTTTCCCTCGGCGTGCAAAGCTTCGACGACAAGGTGCTCGGCGTGTTAGGTCGAGCACACAGCGCCGACGATGCCGCCAGGGCCGTTCGCGCGGCGCATGAGCGCTTTGAGAACGTGAGCGTCGACCTTATGTGCGGTATTCCCGGACAAAGCAGCGAATCGTTCGCCGCAAGCGTTGAGCGCGCCATCGACCTGGGCGTTTCCCATGTGAGCGTCTATCCCTTGACCATAGAGCCGCACACGCCCTTCGACGCGCTCGTGCTTTCCGGCGAAATGCCTGAGCCCGATGACGATGCCGAAGCGGATCAGATGCGCATCGCGGCGCGCCTGCTCGAATCCGCCGGTTTCGAGCGCTACGAGGTCGCCAGCTACGCCCGCCCCGGTTTCCAGTGCGCGCACAACAAGGCGTACTGGACCGGAATTCCCTATCTTGGCCTGGGAAGGAGCGCGGCAACCATGACGCAGGACGCCAGCCGTCGCATGCGCATGCAAGATGGGCAGGTGACCGACGATCTGGACGCTGCGCAGATGGAGGCGGAGGACTTGATGCTGGGTATGCGCATGTCGGCCGGCGTGTCCGATGAAGCGCTCGAGAAGGCCTCGGAGCTGCTCGAAGGCGCTGCTGCCGTGTTCGAGCAGCTGGTCGGCGAGGGGCTCGTCTGCCACGCGGAGGGCCGCTGGCGCCCCACCGAGCGAGGATGGCTCTGCGGCAACGAGCTGTACGGCGAGATCTTCGATCTGGCACCTTAGGCGCGCCTTGGACTCGCGCCGATTCTGGGTCGGCAAGTCAACGAAATCAACCTTATGCGGATTTCTTCGTTACGATTCGGTGCAATCGTTAGCACTCCAAGTCTTCGGCTGCTAACATAACGGGTTGCGAACAGCCCATGTGCATCAACGTATTTAAGGGAAAGGGGTGCGATCGTGCTTTCGGATAGGCGGCAAAAGGTCTTGGCGGCCCTGATCGAGGAATACGTCGCACGCGCCCTGCCCGTCGGCTCCCGCACGCTCACCGAGCGCTATCAGCTCGGCGTGAGCGCGGCAACGGTTCGCAACGAGCTTTCCGTGCTTGAAGACGGCGGATACATCGCGCAGCCCCACACTTCCGCCGGGCGCGTCCCAACCGACCACGGTTACCGCGCCTTCGTGGACAACCTGCTTTCGCAGGAAAGCGCCGAAGGCGAGGACGAGCGCTGCAAGGAAGCGGCCGACAAGCTGCGCAAAAGCGCCAGCGAGCTCGACGATCTGGTCGAACAGACGTCGGCTGCGCTCACGCGCCTGACCGACTGCCTGTCCATCGTGCTCGCGCCTTCCGTGCTCGACCTGCATGTCAAGCAGGTCTCGCTCATTTCGATGAGCCCGCATCGCGCGCTCGTCGTGGTGGTGACCGAGGACGGCCGGGTGTTCAACCGCCAGATGGAGTTCGCCGACGAGGTCTCCAGCGACGAGCTCGCGCGCGTGCAGCATCTGCTCAACGAGGTGTTCTCGGGCAACTCCCTGCACGATATCGAGTGCGGCTTGGGTTCGGGCATGACGGAGGCGTTTCGCGATCCGGTGGTGCGTATGGCCCTTGACGAGGTGCTTTCCTGCATCAAGGAGGGCGAGGGCTCGCGAGCGCACAGCTTGGGCGTTTCCAGCTTGCTCTCACAGCCCGAATTCAGCCAGTCGCAATCCATCCTGCCCGTCATGCAGATGCTCGAGGACGACACGGTGCTGCTGCATATCCTCGACGACGCGGCCACGTCGGTCGATGGGCATCCTGTGGTGCGTATCGGCGCGGAAAACGATGCGGAGCAGCTTTCGGGCGTGTCGGTCGTGGCAAGCCGCTACGGGCGCGGCGAGGCGGCGGGCGTGGTCGCGGTCATCGGCCCGACGCGCATGGATTATTCGAAGGTTATACGCGCGGTCCGCATCGCCGGCACCGCGCTTGGCGATAGGTAAGGTTTGATGGGGGCGTACCGCCCCTTGGGAAGGTAGTTTCATCTCATGGCGAAGGACCTCTACGAAGTTCTGGGCGTTGCCCGCGACGCGACCGAGGCGGATATCAAGAAGGCGTTTCGGCGCAAGGCGCGCGAGCTGCATCCCGACGTCAACAAGGCGCCCGATGCTGAAGACCAGTTCAAAGAGCTCAACGAAGCCTATGATGTCTTAAGCGATGCGACGAAGCGCGCGCAGTACGACCGCTTCGGCACTATCCCCGGCGCATCGGGCCCCGGTTACGGCGGCGCGGTCGATTTCGACGACCTGTTCGGCGGCGGGTTCGGCATGGGGGATATCTTCAGCAGCTTCTTCGGCGGCGGTGGCGGCAGCGCCCGTCAGCAGCGCCGGGAGGGCCGCGACATGGGCGTTGGCCTGCGCTTGACGCTTGAAGAGGTTGCCACCGGAGCCAAGAAGGAGATCGTCTACGACCGTTTGGCGCCGTGCCCCGACTGCGAGGGGAGCGGCACGGCCGAGGGCGGCACCGAGGTCACCTGCCCCGAGTGCCACGGCAAGGGCCGCGTCGTCACCGTGCAGCGCACGTTCTTAGGCGACATGCAGACGCAATCCACCTGCGGCAAGTGCGGCGGCACGGGCAAGATCATCGACAAGCCCTGCACCGAATGCGAAGGGCAGGGGCGCGTTCCCGACCGCCAGCGCGTCACGGTCGAGGTCCCCGTCGGCATCCGCGATTCCCAGCAGCTGCGCCTCACCGGCTTCGGCGAGGCGGGCGTGCGCGGGGCGCGTTCGGGCGACCTTATCGTCACCTGCCGCGTGCAGCCGCATGAGTTCTTCGAGCGCGACGGCGACGATCTGCATTGCCGCGCGAACGTCTCCATCGTGCAAGCCTCGCTTGGCTGCGAGATCGAGGTCGACGGCATCTTCGAGGACGAGAAAATCACCGTGCGCATCCCCGAGGGCCTGCAAAACGACCAGGTCGTGCGCGTGAAGGGCTACGGTATGCCGCGCTTCCGCAGCGACCAGCGAGGGGACTTGTACGTGCACGCCACCGTCGAGGTTCCGAAGAAGCTCACGAAGAAGCAGCGCGAATTGCTTGAGCAGCTCGCCCACGAGCTGGGCGAGGACGTGGCCGAGTCACGCACCCCGCTGCAGAAGCTGCGCGACCGTTTTAACTAGGAAGCCGTGGCGTTTGTTGGGCGCCGCCGCGGCGGCGATGCCAGGGAAGCGCAGGGTCGCTGTCCGGGCATCGCCGCCGTCTCATGCTCACTGGGCATTTATCGGATGAATCTTTTCGAGATGAGAGAAGTTTTCGGTATAATGCTTCGAGCTGCTCGGGTTTACGAGCGCACATAACGGATCCATAGCTCAATGGTGGAGCAGGGGACTCATAATCCTTTGGTTCT
Organism: Prevotella sp. CAG:279; assembly: GCA_963633085.1. Taxonomy (GTDB): domain Bacteria; phylum Actinomycetota; class Coriobacteriia; order Coriobacteriales; family Eggerthellaceae; genus Senegalimassilia. The sequence goes on from CAVGWX010000032.1 coordinate 18,491, forward strand.
CAGTTCGAATCTGGGTGGATCCACCAAAACACCAGGTCAGAAGTAGTATAGCTTCTGACCTTTTTCGTTGCCTTTCGCGCCTGGGTAAAGCTTGGGCAAACTATTCGCTGCGATAGTACTCTTCCAGCTTGGCGCGGCATGCGGTGAACACCGGCTCAAGGGCCGGGTCGAACTGCGATCCCATGCCCTCGTACATGATCTTGGCCGCTTGCTCGTAACTCATGGCCTCTTTGTAGCAGCGCTTGCTCACCAGCGCGTCGTAGACATCCGCGACGGCCATGATGCGCGCCTCGATGGGGATCTGCTCGCCGCGGCGGCCCTCAGGGTAGCCGCGCCCGTCCCAGCGCTCGTGGTGGTAGCGGGCGATGTTGTACGCCGTGTCCA
>CAVGWX010000033.1:0-16228 GCA_963633085.1 Prevotella sp. CAG:279
TCTTCCGGATGGGCGCCTTCTCCACATCTTGCGCACAATTCGGCGGGAGGGCGGGTCCCGCCGGCGGGCGGCGCGGCCGAGAGGGGCGGATCTCAGCTCCTTAACCTATTAAGAGGTCGTACTTGCACTTGATTCGGAGGAGCTTTTTGCGCCAGGGCACGTAGAGGACCCTGAGGAAGATGACCGTGGCTATGCCGTGGATGCAATCGAGGGGAAACCCTGCCGCATAGGCGGCGAGAACGCTTTCGGCCGTAATGGGATGCACGAAACCGATGACGAACCAGCCGTTCAATATCAAGCCGTAGAGCATGGCCGACAAAAAGCCGCACGCGAGCAGCACCGGCGTTCGCCGAAAACACCCGAGCTGTTCCAGGCAGCCTGCGAGGTATCCGATGAGGCCCCAGGAATACATCTGCCAGGGCGTCCATGCGCCTTGCCCGAAAAAGAAGTTGCTCGCGAGGGCCGCGAGCGCCCCGACGAGGAAGCCGCTTTTGCGCCCGAAGACCGATCCGGCGATGATGCAGATGGCGCTCACGGGCTTGAAATCGGGAAACGGCATGAACAGGATGCGGCCAGCCGCCGCGAGCGCACCGAGCACCACCGTCGGCATGATCTGGCGCAGGGCCGGTCGGGATCGTTCGAAGGAAAGGAAGAACACCGCAAGGGCCGCCAAGGCGACGGCAAGCGTAAGCAAGGCGCTTTGCTCGATATCGAACACGGCGGACAACAGCAAGGACAGCGCGACCGCGACCATGCAAAACGCCTCTCCTATATAAGAGAGCGTTTTTCCGGTTTGCTGGAGCTTCGGTCGATCCGTTTGCGCAAGGTCGCTACGCATGCCGCTCCCCCATTTGAGATGCCCAAAGGCTCGCGAATCGGTCGCGCAAAGGACGATAGAACAGGTTATCGTCGAAGAACGCTTCCGGGGTTTGCGTGGCGGCGTTCTCGCCATCGAATAGGAGCGTGACGGTGTTACAGGCAAGCGCGGCGAAAGCGAGGTCGTGCGTGGCTGCGACCACGGTACCTCCCCCGTGCGCAAAGGCGGCTACACGGTTAGCGGCGAGCAGCTTCGCCTCGGGGTCGAGACCCTTCGTCGGCTCGTCGAGCAGCAGCAGATCCGGCTTGGTGAGCAGCAGTTTCGCCAGGGCGAGCAGCTGCTGCTGGCCGCCGGAAAGGTCGAAGGGGTGCGCGTCCATGAGCTTTGACAGCCCGAAGGTTTGCGCGATATGGGCGATCTCGTCATCGGAATAGGCGCAGGACGCCTGCCATTCGGCGAGTTCCTCGGCAACGGAATCGCAGACGAGGAGCGCCTTGGGGTTTTGGGGCAGCAGCGCTTGGCGAGTCGCAAGCCGGTTGCGCACCCCTCCGCGCTCAAGGGGGCTTGTCTGGGCGATCACGCGCAGCAAGGTGGACTTGCCGCAGCCGTTTCCGCCGATCAGCGCATGGACGGACCCTTGTTTGACGGCGAGATCGAAGCCGCGCAGCACCCAATCGTCTTCGGGGCGGTAGCGCATATAGGCGTCCTTGAGAACGATCGCGGGCTCCGGCGTTCCCGTTTCCTGCGCAGCGGCTTCGTCGGACGATGAGGCACGGATGAGACGCCGATGAAGGCGGGGCGCGACCGATGAAGGCAAAGCTAATGACGGCGAGGGCGACCCTTCCCGCGCCGGATTTTTCTCGCCGAGAAGCGAGAGGTCGAGCGGGCGGACGCGAAACGTCGCAAGCTCGCACGATTCGATGCGGCCTGCGCGCATGCAGGCGGCATGCGTGGCATAGTCGACCAGAGATTCGGGCGCATGCGTCGCCACGACGATCGTGATGCCGAGCTGACGGTTCACGCGGAACAGCTCGTGGAGGAAAACTCGTTCGGCGATGGGGTCGAGCTGGGACGTCGGTTCGTCGAGCAAGAGCAGCGAAGGGCGCAGCGCAAGGGCGGCGGCCAGGGACGTGATCTGCTTTCGACCGCCGGAAAGGTCGGCCACGCGGCAGCGAAACCAGGGTTCCATGCCGAAGAAATGGGCCACCTCCGCGACGCGCAGGCGCATGGCGTCTTGGGGCATGCCGAGGTTTTCCAGGCCGAAGGCAAGCTCGCGCCACACCGTGTCGCACACCAGCTGGGCATCGGGATTCTGGGCCACGTAGCCCACGGTGGTCGCCGCGGCAAGCGGATCGATTTCTTCAAGGGGGGTTCCGAAAAGGCGGATGCTCCCCGAACGGGTCCCCGCAGGCGCAAGGGCGGGCACAAGGTTTTTCAGCAGCGTAGTTTTACCGCTGCCGGTCTGCCCCACCAGGACGCAGAACGAACTCGACGGAACTTCCCACGAAAGCGGGCCCAGCAGAGGCTGCTCATCGGGCGATTCGGGATAGGAAAACGAGAATCCGTCGAACTTGATGGCAAAATCGGCACGTTCGGTCATCGGGGGCTCCTTGCAAGCGCGGCGGCGATGAAGGGCAGCGCGAGGAACAGCGCATACGGCGCATAGCTGTACCACGGAGCGAGGCCGCCGAGGCGCGGGTAAAACGAGAACTGGGAGCAGGCGGCAGCCGCGGAAAAGGCGGCCGCAAGCGCGAGGGCGGCGATGCAGGCGCAGGCCCAGCCGTCTTGCCGGCGGAAGCGGTAGCGTTGATAGCTGGTTCGCCGCGCGCCGCAGTTCCAGCCGCGGGCGCGCATGGCGTCGGCGGTTTCGAGGGAATCTTCCATCCCCCACCCCATCAGCACCGTTGAGAGGCGGAAGGCATCGGGGATGCTTCGCGTCGCTCGCCCGAACGCGCGAGCGCTCTTCAGAGGAATGCCATCAGCCTCGCGCGCCTTGACAGGATGCGCAGCGGTGCACGCGCGCTGCACGTCGCCGACGGCGCGGCCGCGGCGGACGAAGGAGGGAATGAGGCGCATGACCATGGAGATCATCAGCGAGATGACGGGCAGCGCGCTCCCCATCAGGCTGAGGACCTTGTCGGAAGAGAGCAGCTGCGCGGCGTTCGTGAACGCGAGCAGGGTGTTCGCCAACAGCAGGCCCTGGGCGAGGCCGAAGACGACCGCCTCCAGATACACGGCGTGCAAGCCGATGCGGAACAGCTCGGTAGAACCCACGGAGACGAACAGCGGGTTCGCGATGGCGAGGATGAGCACGAGCGGCGCCTGCCACAGCACGCCGCGCAGCGTTTTCGCCCTGCCTTTCAAGGATACCGAAAGCGCCGTTTGGCCTGCGAAGGTGAGCAGCAGATACACCGGCTGCATCGCCGCCATGGAAAACCCCAGGCAGGCGATGACGAACAGCAGCGCCACCGATGGGTGGTAGCGATCGACGAGAGCGGGGACGCGAGAGGTCATCGCCATCACTTCATGACGAGGGTGGGCTCTTTTTCGGTGGAGTAGATCCACGCGACCTTTTCGCCACCGGAGAGAAGGTATTTGCCGCACGACTTCGAGGGGAAGGCGCCGTCGACGCTGTAGGTCCAGCCGCTGCCCTGCCCACCTTGACGCTCCGCGAGGCCGTTGATGGCGCTCACGTAGTAGGAAGTACCGGAAACGGGCAGGTCAAGAGCGCACAGCGCATCGTAGACCGAAGCGCCCGGGTCGAGTTCGACGACTTGCTCGACCGAAAACGGGTCGATACCGTAGGCGGCGATACGCGAGCTGTCGACCGAGACCGTGACCTTGATCTTGTTGTTCTCGTCGGTTTGAACGGTTTCGCTCGAGGGGGTTTTGTCCGGGACATCGATCAATTCGGCCGGAGCTGCGGTTGCGGGTTCGGAAGAAGCCGAGCCGGCAGCCTCGGATGCGGGTTCGACAGATGCCGGCGCGGCGCCATCGGCGGCAGCGGAGGTCGAGTCGGCCGCGACGGAGGCGCCCTCATTCGACGAGGCCGCAGCCTCGTCGGCGTTTTGCGAAGGGGCGGCCGCCGAGGCGGAGGCGTCGGACGAGGAGGCGTCGGGTACCGCCGACGAAGACGACGTCGAGGACGCCGGCGCGCCGTCCTGCGACTGATCGGAGGGCTGCGAGGCTGCCTGTTCGACCTGAGACGACATCGATGCGCGGTCGCCCTGATCCGAACCGGACCCCCCGAAGAACCCTGCGCCGTATCCCGCGCCCGCGAGGATGGCCACGGCGGCCACCAGCGCGAAGGCGACCGACAAGATGCCGTAGAGGCGCGAGCGATCAGACTGTTCGGCAACGGAGCCGTTCTCTGAGGACATCGAGGAAGAAGCCAGGTCATCGGCATCGTCAGCAACCTTTGACGAAGATGCCGCCGGCGCCGGCACGCCTGGCGAGATGCGATCGTCGCAGCGAGCCGTCGAATCGTCGCACGCCTCGTCGGCGATGCGGCTCGACTCGATTTCGTCGGACATGCGATTCCTCCTCGATACCATCAGCAGCACAGCCTTCGCTTGCCGCAATACAGACGGCGAACCCGGATTTCGCAAAACAAATCCGGGTTCGCCTCATTGCCCCGTTAAGAGCTGCGCCGCAAACGCGGCATATCGCTCTTAGAAGACGAGGGTGCCGTTCTCGTTGGCGTTGAACAGGACGCCGGCGACGCGTTCGCGGGCGACCTTGGTGTCGGCCTGCAGCGAGCGGGTGCCGTCGCCGTTATCGACGCCGTTCACCAGACCGTTGTTGACGGCCCAGGCCATAGAGGCGCGAGCGAAGTCGGAAACGCCATCAGCGTCGGTGAAGCGGTCGAGCACCGCGGTGTCGGTCTTGGAGACCGCGTCGTCGCCTTCGATGTAGTTGGCGAGCATGGTGACCATTTCCTCGAAGGTCATGGCACGATCGGCCTGGAAGTAACGGACGCCATCGATGTCGACGCCGTGGATGACCTCGTTCTCCCATGCCCAGTTGGCGGCTCCGGTGTAGTACAGGCCGGACTCGACATCGGCGAAGCCGTTGCCGGAGACGGAATCGGCCGGCACGTAGGACAGGGAATCAGAGGTGTCGGCGAGACGCCACAGGATGGTGGCCATCATCGCGCGGTCGGTGTTGTCGCCGATACCGAAGGCATCGGAATCGGAGTAGCCCAGCATCAGGCCCTTCTGGGAAACCAGGGAGATGGCCTTGGTGTACCAATCGTCCTCGACGTCGGAGAACTGAGGAGCGGTGGCCTCGAGGCAATCGTTGACGTCGTACGCACCGGAGATGGACTTGTCCGCGGCCGCGAGCGCGCAGGCGACGGTCGCCGCGGTCAGCTCCTCGGAGAATTCGGAGACGGCGGTGAAGCCGGACAGGTCGGCATCGGCCTTCGACACCAGGTAGGACACCGGGGTGGCGCCGTTGTCGACGGTCAGCGTCTTGCCGTTGACGCAGTTGTAGCCCAGCGCGCACAGCGTGGTGACGACGTCGGCCGTCGCGTCGAGATTCGATTCCAGAGCAGACCCATCCGCGCTCTCCACGTAGGCGAAGCCGCCGTCGGCAGCCTGCATGGTGAGCAGCTTCGTAGCGGCCTTGTCAAGAGCGGCGGAAACCTTTTCGTCGTCCTTATAGGGGAGCAGCGCGCGAATGGCCTGAGCAGTGGTCTGGGAATCCTCGAAACCGGGGTAGCCGATCAGACCGTTTTCAGCCTGGCTCGCCAGGATGACGTCGATAAGCTGCTGAGGCGTGACGACGCTCAGGGCGATGCTCTGATAACCCATGGAGTACACAGGGAGCATGACCACGGCCGAGAAGACATCGAGCGTGCTGACGTCGGTGCGGGTCACCATCTGCTCGATGAGGTCGGTACGGGAGCCGGAGGCGTCCGCAACGCGCGTGCAATCGACGCCCGCGGCGGTCAGCGCGGTGATGTACTTCGCGAGCGTGCCGGCGGACAGCTTCGTTTCCCCGCCATCGGCCTCGTTGAGGGCGGCGATGATGGCATCGGCGTCGAAAGCGGCGTCGGCGCTGCAGGCATGCGCGGCAACGGCACCGGCAAAGGTGTTGTTGGTGATGGCGGCATCCTTACCACCGGCAACGAAGCGCTCGTTCAGGTTGGCGAGCAGCTTCTGCGCATCGGCGGAAAGGTCGGCGCGGCCGGCGATGACGCCGTCGACGTTGACGGAGGCGGGAGCCTTCGACCAATCGTAGGCCACCGGGGCGTCCGGATAGCCGGAATACTCGAACTGGAACGCGGTGACGCCATCGAGGGCATCGCCCTCGGTGCAGTCGGTTGCGCCCATCGCGTAGTCGCCGTTCTTGTAGTTCGCCCAATACTTCGAGAAGTCGGCCGTGGCAGCCAGCACGGTGCCGTCGACGAGCGTGATGGAGTTGATGTAGGAGCCGTACCCGCTGTCGGAGAACGCGTAGTCGGAGATGTCGCCCGCCTTCTTCGCGGCAGCGAACAGATCACCGAGCGTTGCGCCCTCGTCGTAGGTGTAAGAGCTGTTCAGCACCAGGTCGCAGGTGCCGTCGCCGTCCTTATCGTAGGAGATGGCGAACGTGACGCGCCCCTCCTGGGCGCTCTGCGCCGCCTGGTCGGACGCGGCAGGCGCGCTGGCGGAATCGGCCCATGCCGCATGGGGGGCAAGACCCAGGCACAGCACGACGGCCAAGGCGGCCGAGATGACGCGCTGCGCGAGGGCGGGCGCTGCCTTCAAATTCCCTTCCTTCACTGTCTTTCTTTCCTTTCTTTTGCCGAAACGCCGCGCCGCGCGCGGCGCGCCCCGAGCGATCGGGGCAACCAACATGCAGAAGAGAGACAGCGAAGATGTCGCAGTATCGGGCCGGGACGGCGAGCCGAAGGGCCTGCCGGGGGCCGAAGGCTGCGGCCTGTTCACTACGTAGATAAGCCTCCTCAAGGAGGGTGCGCTTGCGGAATGACGCCGCTTGCGCGTACACGCTTCCTGGCAGGTGTTCTGGCTGGCCGCGCCGCGCGCGGGTCACAGTGGCGGTTCCGTGCGGGAATTGCACCCGGCTTTCCCTGTTCAGGACGTCTTCTTCTTACTGGGCGCAAGTATAGCGCACGAACGGGCGCGCGGGCGCGCGGGCGCAGCTAGCCGCAGAGAAGCTGCGCAACCAGGGCGTCGGCCACGCGCAGGCCGTCGCAGGCGGCCGACATGATGCCGCCGGCATACCCGGCGCCTTCACCGCAGGGGTAGATGCCGCTTGCGCCTTCGGCTGCGTCGGCGGCGCCCGGGGCCGCGAAGGAGCCTGCCGGCGTCGGCGCGGCAAAGGCCTGCAGATCGCTTCCGCGCACGATGCGCACGGGGCTTGAGCTGCGGGTTTCCACGCCGGTCATGACGGCGTCGGCGCTGGCGAACCCGTGCAGGCGGCGATCGAGCAGGGGCAGGGCTTGCGCCATGGCATCGGCGACGACGGGCGGCAGGACCTCGCGCAGGTTGCACCAGGCGACGCCGCGGGCGTAGGTGGGCTTCACCGTCGCGCTCAGGCTGCCCGCTCGGTTCGCCAGGAAGTCGCCGACGGTTTGCGCCGGCGCCTGATACGGTTCGCCGCCGGCATCGATGGCCGCGCGATAGGCCGCGCGCTCGAGTTTGCGCTGCAGATCGACGCCGGCGAGCGGATCGTCGCCGGGAAAGTCGTCCGGGCCCACGCCGACGAGCAGCGCGCTGTTGGCGTTGGCGCCGTCGCGGGCGAAGCGGCTCATGCCGTTGACGACGACGCTTTCGGCCTCGCTTGCCGCGCACACCACTTCGCCACCAGGGCACATGCAGAAGGTGTACACGCCGCGGCCTTCCCGCTTGTTGCGCTTGTTGCGGCCCACGTGGACCGAAAGCTTGTAATCGGCCGCGCCGAGCGCCGGGTGCCCCGCCGCGCGCCCGTATTGCGCGCGGTCGATGAGTTTCTGAGGATGCTCGACGCGCACGCCGACCGAGAACGGCTTCTGCTCCATGGCCAGACCCGCGTCGCGCAGAAGCTCGAAGGTGTCGCGCGCGGAATGACCGCAGGCGAGCACGAGGCGGCTGGCGGGAACTTCGCGCGCCGCACCGGTTGCCGCGCAGGTGAGCTCGACGGAACGAAGGCGGCCATCGGAAAGGGAGACGCCCGTCAGCTGCGTTTCGAACAGCACTTCCCCACCGGCATCGATGATGTGCTGGCGAATGGTCTTGACGACGTTCACGAGCATATCGGTGCCGATATGGGGCTTGGCCTGCCAGAGGATCTCCTTTGGAGCGCCGGCCTCGACGAACAGGTGCGTGACGTGGCGCGCCCAGGGGCTTTTGATACCCGTGGTCAGCTTGCCGTCGGAAAACGTGCCCGCACCGCCCTCGCCGAACTGGATGTTGGTGCGCGCGTCGAGCGGGCCGCCGGCGTTGAAGGCCTCGACCGCCTGCAAGCGTTCGTCGACCGCGGCGCCGCGCTCCACGACGATGGGCCGCAAACCGGCGCGCGCCAGATACAGGGCGCAGAACAAACCCGCAGGCCCGCTGCCCACCACCACGGGGCGCGGCTCGCCTGAGGCGCCCAGCGCGGCGGCGGCGCCGGGAACGCGAAGGGGCTCGTAGGCGACGTGCGCCTTCACGTGCGCGCAGCCCTTGCGGGCGCCGGCCGCTTCGAGCGCTGCGGCTTCGGCCTTGTCGCCGCCCGCAAGCTCAACGGCGAAGGTGGCGACGAAATGGACATCGTTGCGCTTGCGGGCGTCGACGCTGCGCTTGAGCAGGCGAACCGACGCTATCTCGGAAGGCGCGACGGCGAGCGCCCGGGCAAGGGCACGGCGCGCGAGCTTGCGACCGCGTTCGTCATCGATCCCCGCATCGAGCGGCAGGGCCACGTTGGAAATCTCAAACATCTTCGCCTTCCATCTCGCTGTCGGCGGCGGCAAAACCGGCAAGCATCCCGCTTACCCAGGCCCACTCGAGGTTGTACCCGCCGCACGGGCCGTCGACGTCGAGCGCCTCGCCCGTGACGTACAGACCGGGGACCTCATGGGCCTCGCAGGTGGCATGGTGAAACGCCGAAACGGGGAACCCGCCGCGGCGCACCTGGCACTGACGCTCATCGGCGATTCCCTCCACCGTGAACTCGGTGGCCTTCAGCATATGCGCGAGCGCGGGGATATCGTCATGTTTGGAAAGCACCTTGTCGGGCGAGAGGCCGGCACGCTTTAGGAAGGTTCGGGCAACCATGGGAAGCAGCATGCCCTCGCAAAAGCGCTGCAGCGTGAGCGTCCCCGCAAGCGACGCCATGCGTTTGCGCCGCGAGAACAGCGTGTGCCTCAGGTCGGCCTCGCTTGCATAGGGGCAGAAATCGATGGCGAGCACGTCGCCCGCCTCGGCCAGGCGCGACAGGTTGAAAACGGCCACGCCGGAGACGCCGTAGTCGCGGAAGAGCACCTCCCCCTCCTCGGTGGCGAGGGTTTTCCCACTGCGCAGCAGGTGCACGCCGCAGCGCACGCGGACGTTGTTCAGCTGACGCGTGACGCGTGCATCGGCGTCGATGAGGCGCAGCGGGCCGAGCACCGGCCGCAGCTTCGAGCAGGAAAGCGGCGGCGGCAACTCGATCTGCGCCGCCGCGCGACCGCCCACCGCCACGATGACCTGCTGGGCATGGGCGACGGTTTTGTCGGCGAAACGGATGTTGAAGCACCCGCGCGAAGCGGACCTGCCGGCAGGCTCTTCCGGCGCGTCGACGCGCACGGCCCGCTTGCCGACCTCGATGCGCACGTCGAGCGCCGCAGCCGTCAGGCGCAGGGCATCGAGCACGCTTGAGGCCTTGTTCGCCATGGGGTAGAGCCGCCCCTCGGCCTCTTCGCGAACCCACAGGCCCATGTCCTCGAAGCGTTGCAAGGCGGGATCGAGCTGGCATAAGGCAAGGGTGCACTTCCCGCGTTCACGGTAGAACGCCGCTTCAAGCGCCAGGAACGCCAGGGAGACGAAATCGTCGTTTCGGTATGCGTGAACGTCGATGCGGTCGTTCGAGATGTTGCAGCGCCCGTTTCCCGTGGCGAGAATGGAGCGCCCGACGCGCTCGTCGTCGGCCTCGTATACGACGACGTTTGCGGCTCGACCGCTCTTCGAAAGCGCGCGCGCGGCCTCCACCGCGGCCATCAGGCCCGATGCGCCGCCGCCTATGATTGCGATGGTATCCATGCGCACCAGTATAGAGGTCGCAGGCGCGCAGAGGATGCGCGGGACGATTTTTGCGGAATATAAGGATGGGAGCGCCTGACGGAGCACTAATGATGGTCGAGCTGTCGCTCGACCCTACGAATTCTTGGCTGAACCGTTAACCCGTCAGCCAAGACTTCGTGGGTGCGAGCGACAGCTCGCACCGTACTCGAGAGCATCCGATGCGACACTGTTTTGACGCAGGGCGGATGCGACACCATTTTGACGCGGGAGGAACGGTCCGGGAAGCGGCATCCCCACCGCTTTGAAATTTGCGCCGCGCTCTTCGAGCGTTCTCGAGGACGGGTTGAGAAGCCTTCGCTCAACCCCACGAATTCTTGTTAGGCTCCCGTTTCCATCAGGCTTTTCTGTGGATGCGAGCGAAAGCTCGCATATCAATAGCTCAGCGCCGAAGGCGCGTCAGATTTTTCAAGAGCCGGAGCGGAGCGCTGATCGCGCTTTTAAATTATGTGTCGCGCTAACGCGCTCTTATGTACGGGTCGAGCTGTCGCTCGACCCCACGAATTTTTCTCGAAAAGTATTCTCAACAGGCATTTTCACGTGGGTGCGAGCGACAGCTCGCACCGGCACAGAGAGCATCCAAAGGATGCGACCATTTTTGACATCCGAGGCGTTTCGCGCCGGCGGGAACGCGCGAGGGGCGCGCATCCGTGGATGCGCGCCCCTCTTGGTTCGGGCTCGGCGATTGTTCGCCGCCCAGGCTCCTCTTCGAGAAACCTACTTCGATTCGAGAACGGGGATTTCCGCGTTGTCCTTCTCGTCGAGGTTCTTCTCCCACACGTAGTGTTTCGTTTCCTTGGCGATGAGGCCGGAAAGGACGAGCACCACGATGATGTTCGGGATGGCCATGAGCGCGTTCGTGATGTCGGAAACGGTCCAGACCACGTCGGCCACGCCGATGGCGCCGAGGAAGGCAGCAACGACGTAGAGCACCTGGTAGGGCTTGATGGCATGCTTGCCGAACAGGTAGGTGATGCAGCGGTTGCCGTAGTAGCTCCAGCCGAGGATGGTGGAGTAGCTGAACAGCACCATGCCAAGGACGAGGACCGGCGTGCCCACGAACGGGATGGAAGCGAAGGCCGCGCTGGTCAGGTCGGCGCCGGCCTTGATGTCACCAGCGGCGATGCCGGCGACGACATCGGGGTTGGCGAGCATGGTGGACACGAGGACGATGCCGGTCAGGGCGCAGATGATAACCGTGTCCCAGAAGGTGCCGGTCATGGAGACGAGCGCCTGACGAGCAGGGTTGCGGGTGGAAGCGGCGGAAGCGACGATGGGAGCGGAGCCCATGCCGGATTCGTTGGAGAACAGGCCGCGAGCGCAGCCGAACTGGATGGCCGCCATGACGCCGCTGCCGAGCAGGCCGCCGAAGGCCGCCTGCGGGTTGAAGGCGCTGGTGACGATGAGCTGGATGGCCTCACCAACGTAAGCCCAGTTCATACCGATGATGACAATGCAGCCCCAAGCGTAAGCGATAGCCATGAAGGGGACGAGCTTCTCGCACACCTGGCTGATGACCTTCACGCCGCCGAAGATGACGACGGAGACCATGATGACGATGGCCAGGCCGATGCCCCAGGTGGGGATGCCGGGGAAGTTGGCGGTGATGATGCCGGTCATGGAAGAGGACTGCACCGCGGAACCGATGCCGAAGGAGGCGATGGCCGCGAACAGGGCGAACGCGCCGGCGCCGAGCATGGCCCACCACGGGGTCTTGCCGTCCTTCATGAAGGCGCGACGCCACGCGAACATGGCACCGCCGAGCATCTTGCCCTCGTGGTCCTTCACGCGGTACTTCACCGAAGCGTAGGTCTCGGAGTACTTGGTGGCGATACCGAACACGCCGGTGAGCCACATCCACAGAACCGCGCCCGGGCCGCCGGACATGATGGCCGTGGCCACGCCGACGATGTTACCGGTGCCGATGGTTGCCGAAAGGGCGGTGCACAGGGCGCCGAACTGGGAGATGTCGCCCGGGGCGTCAGGATCCTTGGTGACCGAAAGCTTGATGGCCTGCGGCAGCTTGCGCTGGATGAAGCCGGTGCGGATGGTCAGGAAGATGTGGGAACCTAACAGGAGGATGATCATGGGCGGGCCCCACACGAACCCGTCCACTGCGTTGATGATGCTGACTATATCCATAGCCAACCCCTTTCACTTCGAAAGGGCCCGCACCGAAGCTGCTTTTCCACGCGCTTTCTCATTTCGGCGACTTTTCCTGCGATCACGCAGAAGCGAAGCGGTTTCGGCTCGGGCGCTTTCCCGGTTAAGACGCTATCAAGTTTCCGAAAGCGGCATTTCCGGTTCGTTAACGCACCGTGAAGGCTAGGTAAACGTGCAATGACAGGGGGTGAAAGGAGTGTTGCAAAGCCCGCCGGCCCGCGAGCGGCAAGCGGTGGGCGGCGAGCGGCGGCTCGTCAAATTGAACTCGCTTGGACAAACCAACCTTACGGTCCGCATGGTTCATTTCAAAAGCTCGAGCGAATCATCGCGCATGATCTGAAATGAGCGGGATCACGCCCGCGCATTATAAAGTTCCAGCGGAAACGATCATACGTTCACGTCAGACCATCCTGCGCCCCTTTCAAGAACCGAACGAACACTGTCTACGCGAATCGATTTGCACGACATTATTTTGAACCTTTATGGCACAAACCGCCCACGGGGCAAATTGTGCGTTTACAAGGTTGAAACAATTGAACTGTTGCACTAGCAGTACCATAACCCCCCGTTAACCGATTCGTAATGAGGTGTTCATGAACTACGTCGACATTTTGAACAGCATCGACGCGGCCGTATGGGGTCCGCCGATGATCATCCTGCTTCTGGGGTGCCACATCTACACCACCATCCGCACCCGCGGCATCCAGCGCAAGCTCCCCTTGGCGCTCAAGCTTTCCGTCACGAAGGACTCCGGCGCGCAGGGCGACGTCAGCAATTTCGGCGCCATGGCAACCTCGCTCGCCTCGACGCTCGGCACCGGATCGATCGTCGGCGTGGCCACGGCGGTGCTTTCGGGCGGCCCGGGCGCGGTGCTGTGGATGTGGCTCACCGGCATCTTAGGCATGGCGACGAAGTACACCGAGGTCTACGCCGCGATGAAGTACCGCGTGAAGGACCGCCAGGGACACATGATGGGCGGCGCCATGCACGTGTGGGAGCAGCGCTACAAGCGCAAGGACGGCACCGTCCCGTGGTGGGCGAAGCTGTGCGCCATCTGGTTCGCCGTCATGGCCTGCTTCACCATCTTCGGCATCGGATCGGCCGTGCAGACGAGCGCCATCACCTCGGTCGCGCAGGCGAACTTCGGCGTGGAGCCGTGGATCGTGGCCGCCGTCGTGTGCGGATCGGCCCTGCTCATCATCATGGGCGGCCTGGGCACCATTTCCAACATCTGCGAGAAGCTCGTCCCCATCATGGGCGGCGCGTATATCCTCGGCTGCGTTTACATACTTATATGCAACGCTGGCTACCTCGGTGAGTCCTTCCGCCTCATCTTCGAATGCGCCTTCACCGCAAAGGCCGCTTTCGGCGGCGCGGTGGGCAGCGGCATCATGGTGGCGCTGCAGTTCGGCTGCGCGCGCGGCCTGTTCTCCAACGAGGCCGGCCTGGGCACGGCCCCGCTCATCAGCGCGGCGGCCGAGTCGAAGAACCCCGCACGCCAGGCGCTCGTTGCCATGACCGGCCCGTTCTGGTGCACCGTGGTCATCTGCCTGGTTTCGGCGCTCGTCATCGTGTCGTCGCTGTGCGCCAACCCCACGCTCATCGCCGACACCGGCGTCACCAACGGCGCCACGCTCGCCAACGCCGTGTTCGCGACCATCCCCTACGTGGGCACGCCCGTGCTGATGCTGGGCATCCTGTGCTTCGCGTACTCGACCATCATCGGCTGGAGCTACTACGGCGAGCGCGTGACGCTGTATCTGTTCGGCCGCCGTTGGGTGCCGGTTTACCTGGGCTTCTACATCTGCATGGGCTTTTTGGGAGGCATCGGCGTCGGAGATATCGCCTGGACCGCCACCGACATCGCCAACGCGCTCATGGCGCTGCCGAACATCTTGATGGTGTTCCTCTGCGCCGGCATGGTCGGCAAGGAGACGAAGCACTACGTCTACGACGGCAACATCGAGGAGGAGTACCGAACAGATATCCACGAGCTTGAGGAAAAGAGCGTGTTTCTGCGGAAGAAGGCTTAAGGAATCTGCGTTCCGGCATCTCTGATGCGCGCATGAATAATGGTGAGCGCCTTGCGGCGCCCTAGTAGGGGTCGAGCTGTCGCTCGACCCCACGAATTTTTGGAGCGGGGTCGCCCCTTTGCCGCAAGCGGTATCGGCCCCACAATTCTTACTAAGAGAGTTCCTGATCTACAAAACTTTGCTATTGGGTTTAAGGTTTCGACCAGGTATTTTCGTGGGTGCGAGCGACAGCTCGCACATCAATAGCCAGCGCCGAAAGGCGCGTCAGACTTTTTGGGAAGCGGGGCAAACGCCGATCGCGCAACATTGAATTATGCGCGTCAGACTTTTCCAAGAATGCGGCCACATCATTGGCGAACCAGGCGAATCCCAGCGCGGTGGTTCCTTTTATTGCCAAGACGAATCAAAATGAGGTTTTGACAAGCGCAACGTCTACTATTCCCACGGTTGCGGGAATGTGTGGCAAGGACTACACTGCCAAGACGATGAATTCTGTTTCAGGGCGAGGTGGAAACCCTCACTGGCGGTAACCGAAACCGACATCATGGCCGAAAGGCCGTGTTTCGCAACGGAAGTCCGCGACCCTTATGCGTGCGACGTCGACGCGACGTGCGCGAGGCTGACCCGGTGGGAATCCGGGACCAACGGTTACAGTCCGGATGGAAGAGGCAGAGTTCGCAGAAGGCGCTGTCATTTTCGGTGCGATTTGCGAACAACAAGCCCGTATGGAAGGAATTCGTACGGGCTTGTTTCTTTTTGTGCGAAGCGAAGAGCGAACCCGACACACCCGCTTCGCAGAAAAGAGGTCTTATCATGGCAGCCAACGCTTCCGCATCGTCGGTCAAGAACACGAACCGCTGGTCGACGCGCCAGCTGGTCACCATGGCGCTCATGTGCGCCATCGCCGCGCTGTTCAGCTTCATCCAGATCCCCATCCTGCCCGCCGCGTCGTTTCTCACCTACGACCCCTCGCTCATGCCCGCAATGGTCTGCGGCTTCGCATTCGGGCCGGCCGCCGGTTTCGCCGTGGGCGCCGTGGCGGCCATCATCCACGGGCTTATCCTGGGAGAATGGGTCGGATCGCTCATGAACATCTGCGCCACGCTGTTCTTCGTGGTTCCCGCCGCGCTCATCTATGCGAAGAAGCACACGTTCGCGGGGGCCATCGCGGGCCTGGCCGTCGGCTGCATCGTGGCCACCGTCGGTGCCGTGGCCGCCAACCTCACCCTGGGCGTCTGGTTCTGGTACGGTTCCGCCGACGTCATCATGCCGCTCATCCTGCCGGCCGTCGTTCCGTTCAATTTGATCAAGACCGTCTTGAACTCGGCGCTCACGCTGGTGGTGTACAAGGCCATCTCGAACCTCATCACCCCCAAGAAGGACCAGGTCCACGGCCGATAGAGCCTGACATCCCGCTTAAATTCACCGAAGGGCAAGGTTTTCCATGATCGACATCTCCAGCGTCCGTTTCACCTACGACGGTGCGTCCTTCGCGCTTGACGGCGTGAGCGCGCACGCCGAGCGCGGCGAGTTTCTCTGCATCCTCGGCGGCAACGGATCGGGGAAGTCGACGCTGGCGAAGCACTTAAACGCCCTGCTCATCCCCGACGAGGGCACCGTCTGCGTTGACGGGATGGACACCGCAGACGACGACAACGTCTACCTGGTGCGCAAAACCTGCGGCATGGTGTTCCAGAACCCCGACGACCAGCTGGTCGCCTCGCTGGTGGAAGACGACGTGGCCTTCGGGCCGGAAAACCTGGGCCTTGATGCCGAAGAGCTGCGCCGCCGCGTCACCAAGGCGCTTGCGGATGTGGGGCTTGGCGGCTTCGAGCGACATGAGACCCATGCGCTTTCCGGCGGGCAGAAGCAGCGCGTGGCCATCGCGGGCGTGCTGGCGATGGACCCGCAGGTGCTCGTGCTCGACGAGGCGTCGGCGATGCTCGACCCGCGCGGGCGCGCCGGGCTCATGA
>CAVGWX010000033.1:16734-18801 GCA_963633085.1 Prevotella sp. CAG:279
GCGAAATGGGGCAACAGCCCCGACAGCCTCTGGGCGGTGCGCGACGTTTCCTTCGCCGTGCACGAAGGCGAGTTCTTCGGCATCGCCGGACATACGGGCAGCGGGAAATCGACCCTCATCCAGCACATGAACGGCATCCTCCGCCCCACCTCGGGGCAGGTGCTGGTGGAGGGGCGCGATATCGCGGCGAAGGGCGGCGAGCAGAACGTTCGCGGCACCATCGGCGTGGTCTTCCAGTACCCCGAGCACCAGCTGTTCGCCGAGACCGTGTTCAAGGATGTGGCGTTCGGCCCGCGCAACCTGGGATTTTCGGATGAAGAAGTGTACCGCCGCGTCGAGGATGCGCTCGCGCGCGTGGGACTTGACGCCGCCGAGATCGCCGAGCGGAGCCCCTTCGAGCTTTCCGGCGGCCAGCAGCGGCGCGTCGCGTTCGCGGGCGTGCTTGCTATGGACCCGAAGGTGCTCGTGCTCGACGAACCCGCCGCCGGGCTCGACCCCGCAAGCAGAAGATCGTTCCTCAACATGATTTCGCGCCTGCACGAAGACGGCCTGACGGTGGTCATGGTGTCCCACAGCATGGACGACCTGGCCGCGATGTGCGACCGCGTGGCCGTGATGAACGAGGGGCGGCTGCTGGGCGTGGGCAAGCCCGCCGAGCTGTTCTTGCACGCAGGCGAGTTGAAGGCCGTGGGCCTGGGCACCACGGCTGCGCAGTCGTTCGCCGCCGCGCTTGGATGCGGCGGGATGCGCACCGACCCCTCGCATCTTTACCGCGAGGAAGATCTGGTTGCGCTGGTGGCGGAGGCCCTGCGATGATCCAGGGATTCTCGTTCGGAAGCTACTGCCCCGGCACCAGCTGGCTGCATCGGGCAGACCCGCGCGCGAAGCTTTTGCTCGGCTGCGCGTTCATCGTGATCCTGCTCAACGCGCAAGCGCCCGCCGCGCTGGCGATAAGCGCCGTGTTCGTCGTCGCGCTTTACCTCATCGCCCGCATCCCGGCCGCCAAGGCCCTCCAATCGCTCGCTCCCCTGCTGGCCATCGTGATCATCGTGGCCGTATTGAACCTGTTCACGAACACGAGCGGCAATCTGCTCGCCGATTGGGGGCTCCTCAAGATATACGAGGGCGGCGTGCGCGCGAGCCTTTTCATGGCCGCGCGGCTGACCATCATGATGCTGGGGATGAGCCTCATCACGCTCACCACCATGACCAACGACCTCACCGAGGCCTTCGAGCGCCTGCTGTCCCCTTTCGCCCGCTTCGGCCTTCCGGCGCACGAGCTGGGCATGATCATGGGCATCGCGCTGCGCTTCATGCCGCAGTTCGCCAGCGAGCTGGTGACCATCTACCATGCGCAGGTCAGCCGCGGGGCGAAGCTTTCCAACAGCCCCGTGCGCGGCGTGCGGATGCTCTCGTCGTTGATGGTGCCGCTGTTCACCAGCGTGTTCCGCCACGCTGAAACGCTGTCGAGCGCCATGGAGGCGCGCTGCTACCACGGCGGCGTCGGGAGAAGCCGCCTGCACCCGCTGCGCTTTTCGGCCATAGATGCCGGCGCCACCGCGGCGATCGTCGTCTTGGCGGCGTGCGTGATAGCGGCAAACGTGCTGCTTGCATAGGAATAGACCGACCGAAAGGAAATGATATGACCGGAAACGAAACCATCCTGCAGTACCTTACGAGCGTTCCCGCCTGGTATCTGGCGACGTCGGTGAACGACCAGCCCCACGTGCGCCCCTTCAGCTTCGCCGCCGAGCAGGACGGCAAGATCTGGTTCGTGACCGCCACCACCAAAGACGTGTGGGAAGAGCTGCTGGTCAACCAGAAGTTCGAGGCGACCAGCTGGTGGCCGGGGCACGGCTGGCTTATCCTGCGCGGCAAGGCCGGGCTTGAGGACAAGGCCAGCCCCGACATGCGCTACGCCGGCTACGCGCACCTGTGCAGCCTGGGCGAGAGCTACGACGGCCCCGACGACCCGACGCTCGTGTTCTTCAGCGTCGAGGAACCCCGGGCCTGGATCTGCAACCACGAGGAATGGAAGCCTGTCGAGCTGTAAGTCCGCTGGCTGCG
>CAVGWX010000034.1:0-18482 GCA_963633085.1 Prevotella sp. CAG:279
GCGTTTTCTCGATCGCGCTTGGCGCGTACCTTCCGCAGTTCCCGCAGTTGGTACCCGAATTCAAAGGCCAGTACGAAGCCTTCAAGAAGACGCTTCCCACCACCGTCGACATCATCGACGGCGGCATGATCACCACGAAGGAGCAGGCTCAGGCCGCTGGCGACAAGTTCCGCGCCGAGGATGTCGACCTGGTTATCCTGCAGATGCTCACCTACGCCACCAGCTACAACGTGCTGCCGGTCGTGCGCGACCTGAACGTGCCCGTCGTGGTGGTCAACGTGCAGAAGAAGGCCCAGCCCGACTACGCCAACACCGATATCCCGATCTGGCTCGGCGAGCTGTACGCCTGCGGCGCCCCCGGCGAGGTCGTTGCCGACCTCAACCGCGCCGGCAAGCGTCATGCCGTCATCACCGGCGTCGTGGAAGGCGGCGACCCCGAGGTCGCCAAGCAGCTTGAGCAGTGGTGCACCGCCGCTCAGGTCCGCCGTCGCCTGCGTCGCACCAACATCGCCCAGATCGGCCGCCCCTACCCCGGCATGATGGACCTTTACATCGACGAGACCAACCTGTACAACCGCATGGGCCTGTACACCAAGCAGTTCGACTGGGAGAAGATGTGGGCCATCGCCGACGACATCGACGACCAGGCTGCCATCGACGCCAAGGCCGCCGAGATCATCGACACCTTCGACATCGAGGGCGGCGCTTCCGTTTCCGACAAGCCCATCCAGGATATGGCCAAGTACGTCGTCGCCTTCGAGCAGTGGGTGCGCGACGAGGAGATCGGCCTGGTGGCCAGCCACTACGACGGCTTCGCCCAGGGTCAGGCGGGCGTGCTCGACTCCATGCTCATCCCCGCGTTCTCCATGCTCATCAAGCAGGGCACCGCATGCGCCGTCGAGGGCGACATGAAGGTCGCCATGGCCATGAGCATCCTGAAGACCATCGCCGGCACCGGCCAGCTTTCCGAGATGTACTCGATTGACTTCCCCGAGGACGTCGTCATCATCGGCCACTCCGGTTCGGGCGACGCCGACATCTCCACGGCGAAGAAGCCGACGCTGAAGGTCGTGCCCGTCTTCCACGGCAAGACCGGCGGCGGATATCTCACGCAGTTCTATCCGGGACTCGGCACCGTCACCTACCTCGGCATCACGCAGGACGGCGACGGCAACTTCAAGTTCGTCGTGGCCGAGGGCGAGAACGTCGAAGGCCCCATCTTCACGTTCGGCGACACCAACATGCGCATGAAGTTCAGCATCGGCGCACGCGAGTTCATGAACCGCTGGAACGAGACCGGCCCGACGCACCACATGGCGGCGGCGCTCGGCAGCCACACCGACACCATCCTGAAGGTCGCGAAGATCCTCGACGTGCCGGTCGACGTCGTCTGCCGCTAGGGCTTGCACAGACGCGAACCTGTTCGCACAGCGAAAGCGGGATGCCGTTGCCCCTCCAGGCTTCGGCATCCCGCTTTTTCATTGGCTTCGCGAAACGAGCGCAGCTTGGTGCGATTTCGCCTCATGCATCAGGCTCAGGCTATTTCCCGTCGCGCAGGGCTATGAGCTTTTCCCGCACGCCAGGGTCGATGCGATCGGCCAGCGTGCGCTTCTTGGCAACCTTGGGCGTCTCGTCGAGGCGCGCTTCCTCGTAGTACGTTCCCACCTCGCGGGAAAACCCGTTGGCCGACATGCGATCGACGCCGAACCCGAACACCGTGTCCTGAATGGTGGCGTCGGAGGTGACCACAAGGCACTCCACCTGGCGCGAACGCGCGTCATGCGCGAGCTTTTCGATCACCTTGTCGGCCGATTGCCCGGCAGGGCTGAACATGATGCGCACGCCGCCGATGGTCTGCACCTCGCCGGTGGAGAATTGGTTGTCCGCTCCGTCGAACACGATGACGGCCTTGTAATCGCGACCAGCGTAGCTTGCCACGTCGTTGATCAGACGCTCGCGTGCGGCGTTGAAGGGATCATCGGTGTAGTCGGGGTGCGCGAAGGCGTCGCGGTAACGATTACCCGAACGCAACACGTTGTACCCATCGACCAGCAGCATCTTTTTGCGCTGTTTCGCCACGCGTCCCCCTTCCCATCCGAGCATCGATAAAACCAGGCCCGCCTGCAATCCCCGTCGCAGGCGGGCGTTAAGATCGTTTTGAAAACCGCTACAGCGCGATGTTCTGGCGAAGCCATTCGTACATGCAAGCCGTCGCCGCCTGCGCGACGTTCAGGCTCGCGACCTCGCCCTCAAGCGGAAGCTTCGCATGGAAGTCGCAATGCTCCAGGACCAGGCGCGACACGCCGTCGTGTTCGTTGCCCAGCACCAGCGCGATCTTGCCCTTCAGGTTCGCCTTCCAGATGACATCGTCGGTGTGCTCGGTCGCCGCGCATACCCAGAAGCCCTCTTCCTGCAAGCGATGGATGGCCTGCACGATGTTGGACACCTGAGCAACCGGCATGTGGGCGATGGCGCCGGCGGAGCTTTTGTACGTGGAGGCCTCCACGCGCGCGCTACGCTTGTTGGGAATGACCAGGCCGGACGCCCCCACCGCTTCGCAGCTGCGGCTGATGGCGCCGAGGTTGCCCGCATCGGTCAGATGGTCGCAGATGACCACCATGGCACGGCCGTCGTGCGCCTCGGCGTATTCGTTGGACGCATTGACGATCTCGCCGATGCCCACGTAGCCGAACGGCGCCGCTTCGGCCATCACGCCCTGATGGCTGCCGCGCGCGGACTTCTCGTCGAGCTCCTTCTTGGGAACCTGGATGACCTTCACGCCGTTGCGCTTCGCCTTGCGCAAGATGTCCTCGACCATGGGGTCGCGCTTCATGAAGTCGCCCATCAGAATGCGGCGCATGGGGACGCCGGTGCGGAACGCCTCGATGACCGGGCGCTTTCCTTCAATGTAATCAGCCATAGCGGACCTTTCAGGTCAGATGAATCGTTGTTGCTACTTGCCGTTGATCGTCGTGGTGGCGCTTGCCGGGTCTTCTCCCTTGTTCACGACGGACATCAGATTCGCCCAGCCCTGCGGATCTTCGTAGCAGAGCCACAGCCCGGTCTCCTCGTCGATATCGCCTTTGTAGGGGCCCGTGCAGGTATAGATCGTCGTTTCGCCGGCAGCGGAAAAGTCGGTGGCAAGCGAGATGATGTCGTCCATTGCCATGCTGGTGGAGAAGCACTTCGACAGATCCTGGACCAATCCGGGGATGGCCGTGGGAGACGCCTTGAGCACCGTCTTCATCAAAGACTCGGTCATGGCGCGCACGTTCGACTGGCGCTTGGCGTCCTGGTCGTCGCCATAGGCGGTGCGCATGCGGGCCAGGGCCACGCAGTGCTCTCCGTCAAGATGCTGCAGGCCGGCTTCAACGTGAACGACGTCTTGGTCGTGGGTGTACACCTGGTAATCGATGGTATAGGGGACGTTGACGTCGATGCCGCCGACGGAATCGACGAATTCAGCCAGACCGGCGAACTCGATCTGAGCGTAGTAGGCGATCTGCACGCCGGTGAGCTGCTCGACCGCCTCGACGGCACCGATCGCGCCCTCTTCGGCATACGCTTGGTTGATCTTCACCTTCTGACCGTTGAGCATATACGGGGTATCGCGGGGCACCGAAACCATGGTGATCTTATGATTTGCCTGATCAACGCGCAAAAGAACGAGCGCATCGGAACGCTCTCCGTAACTTTCCCAGTTGTCGGAACCGACCAGCAGGACATAGTAGGGCTGCACCTTGTTGTCCTCAACGGGCAAGAGCACCTCGTTGAGCTGCTGCTGATCCTCTGCGTTGAGCGAGATGTTGTTCGTAAGGCTGTGCATGTACCACGCAGCGTAACCAGCCACTCCGCCGATGATGAGAAGCAGAGCCACCAGCACGCAGATCAAGATCCGCACGATCCTCTTGCGACGCTTGCGCTTTTTGCGGATGAGCACCATGTCGTTGAAGGCATAACTGCCGGCAGCAGGGGCGAACCCCCCTACCTTCGCATGCGAACCGCGACGATCCCCCCTGTCGAATTCGTTATGCATTGCCATACGTATCGCCGTCTTCCTCGTCGTTTGAGCGCGGGCTTCAAAGCCCGAACCCTGTTTCGTTTCCATTTGCTTGCTCATACCGGCACCTGCAACTTTGCGGAGCCGACGCTGAAGCGAAGAGCATAAATCCCGTATACGATACCAGACATCATCTGAAATATCATTTCCTCTCCGGCTATTCCACGGCTCGGCCAGAACAGCGACCCTCGGGCCCGCTATATGCACCATGACCGCATCCTTACGCCGCCGAATCGGGAAGAGCGACCCTTGTGCGTTTCAAAAGGTATGCTCACTTTGCGTATTTTAGTCAGATTATCTAGAACGCCTTTGCACATCGACGGAAAGGCGCTCATACTGAAAAGGTTGCTTCTCACGAAATTCTTTCTCATTCTTTTCGCGATTCCATCAACCGAAGCCTCCTTGAGAAGAGCGTTCGGGCCGCGAACATTGCAGAAAGCGGCTCGCGTCAAGCGCAAAGCACGCCGCCTGGGGCGGGTGCGAGTATTGGAACAGGTTGGAGCGCTTGAGAGCCGCGGCATCGGTGGATGCTTGGGTGCGCTGCGCTTCGATCGCGAAAGAAACGGATTCACATGACCGCATTTTCCGAACTGGGGCTGTCCGAAGCCGCCCTTGCCGCCGTCGAACGCATGGGCTACGACGACGCCACCCCCGTGCAAGAACAGTCCATCCCGCTGATCCTCGAAGGCCGCGACGTCATCGCCGCAGCTTCGACCGGCACCGGCAAGACGGCCGCCTTCCTGCTGCCGACGCTGTCCACCCTGCCCCGCGTCAAGGGCCGCGGGCGCGCGCCGCGCGTGTGCGTCGTCAGCCCCACGCGCGAGCTTGCGCAGCAGATCAGCCGCACCTGCATGCAGATCTCCCGCAAGACCGGCCATTTCGTGACCACCGTCTACGGCGGCACCCCCTACGGCCCGCAGATCCGCGAGCTGCGCGGCGGGACCGACGTGCTCATCGCCACGCCCGGACGCCTAAACGACCTCATGGACCGCGGCGTGGTCGACCTTTCCGAGGTGAAGGTCTTGGTGCTCGACGAGGCCGACCGCATGCTCGACATGGGATTTTTGCCCGACGTCACCAAGATCGTGGAGCAGACGCCCGCCGATCGCCAGACGCTGCTGTTCAGCGCCACCATCGACAGCTCCATCCAGAAGAACCTCTCCAGCCTGCTCAACGACCCGGCCATCGTCGAAATCGCCCGCAACGGCGAGACGGCCGCGACCGTCGAGCAGTTCATCATGCCCATCGCCAACCGCAAGAAGCAGGAGCTGCTCGAGGCCGTGCTTGAGGCGAAGGGGCATGAACGCGTCATCGTGTTCGCGCGCACGAAAAACCGCACCGAGGAATGCGCCGAGCTGCTCGAGTCCGCCGGCTACCACGCCGAGTCCATCCATTCGGACAAAACGCAGGGGCGCCGCCGCCGCGCGCTCGACAACTTCCGCCGCGGCAAGACCGACATCCTGGTCGCCACCGACGTTTTGGCCCGCGGCATCGACGTGCCCGAGGTGAACTACGTCATCAACTTCGACCTGCCCGACATGGCCGAGGACTACGTGCACCGCATCGGGCGCACGGGCCGCGCCGGCGCGGACGGCTTCGCCATCTCGTTTGTGACGCGCGAGACCATGAAGACCCTGCGCGAGATCGAGAAGCTTATCGGCAAGGATATCCCCTTCACCACCATCGAGAACTACGAGACCGACCCCTCCATCCTGGAAAAGCCCAAGCGCGGCGGCGTGGGCGGCGGCAAGCGCAACAAGCCGGCGGGTGCGCGCCGCGCCGGCGAGAAGCGCTTCGAACGCGCTGAGCGCGAGGGGCGCCGTCCCAGCTCGAGCGATCGTCGAGGCGAGGGACGCGAAGACCGTCGAGGGAATCGCCGGTTCGAGGACGAGCGCCGCGGCAACCGCGATGGACGCCGCGACAGCCGTCCGGGCCGCAGCGGGCGCGACGGGCGCAAGGCGAATCGATTCGATCATGGCGACCGCCCGTTTAGCCGCGCGGAGCGCCGCGGCGCCGGCAAGAACGGCGAATGGCTTTCCGACGAGGAGTTCCGCGCCATGCGCAACGCGAAGAACGCCCAGTCGCGCATGCGCAAGAAGGACCGCAAAAACGCCCTGGCCAATAAGCAGAGCAAGAACAAGAACAACGGCAACGGCGGCGGCAAGGGCAAGCGTTCGGGCGGCGGCGGTTACGACTACAGCAAGTTCTCGAAGTAACGCTTCGCAGACAAACACCTTTTGAAACAAGCGGCGGCCCGTGCTCGGCGAGCACGGGCCGCCGGATATTGCAGAGCCGAAATCGCTTGCCGGCCGATATGAAGATTTGTGTCGCGCCTAGCGGCGCTCTTGAATGAGGGTCGAGCTGTCGCTCGACCCCACGAATTTCTGTTGCAAGGAAACTGCTCGGTCGGCTCCCCGACCATTGCCGCCTTCACACCGAAGACGCTGTCGTGCCAAGGCGCTCCCCCTTATGATTCGAGCCATGGCTCGAACCTGCAAAATCTCGCTGTTGGGATAACGCAGCGGCAAGTATTCTGCTGTCGAGATAACGAAGCAGCCGGTATTTCGTGGGTGCGAGATACCATCTCGCACCGTATTATCCAGCGCCGAAGGCGCGTCAGTGTTTTAACGCGCGAGCGGAACCGGTTATGCCGACCATCAACCAACCGCGCTTGTCCATTAATGTGTGCCGCATCCTTCGGATACCCTTAAGTACGGATCGCTGTCGCTCGACTCCACGAATCTCTGTTGCAAGGAAAACGCTCTTGATTGTCCACCTTGCTTCTGGTTCAACGATTCTATCAGGTATTTCGTGGGTGCGAGATATCATCTCGCACCGTAATAGCCAGCGCCGAAGGCGCGTCAGTGATTTAACGCGCGAGCGAGACAAACGCGCCGGCTTGGTGCCTATGCCTTGAAGCCGAAGGGGACGGCGTTCGCTTCTTGAGGAATCTCCCCGAGCCAGCGCAGCGAGGCCGTCTCGCCGAGGGTGAAGACCTCCCCGTCGAAGGCGACCTGGGTGACGCTCGCGTTGCAGATGCGCAGCGGGTCGTTCACGCGCGACGCATCGAGCAGGTACATGATGGATCGCACCACGAAGCTGTGCGTGACGACGAGCACGTTGCCGCCGCCGGAAGCGAGCGCCTCCTTGCCAGCCTCGTAAAAAAACGACCGCAAGCGCCGCTCCACCGCGCAGAAGCGCTCGGCGCGCCCGGTATCGTCTTGGTCGGCAAGCACATCGGCCACCTGCGGCAGGCGCCGATTCAGTTCCGCGAACGGCAAGTCTTCGCCGAACCCTTCCGCCAAGGCCCTGTGCAGCTCCGCTCCCGGGCCCGCCTCGAGATTGCCGTAGCACCACTCCCGCAACCGGGCGTCGGGCACATGAATCCGCGGAAGAGCAGCCTGCGGGTTCGCTTCGCTGCGGGCGGAAAGGATCGCGTTAAGGGTCTGCACGGCGCGGCCGGCGTCGGAGGAGTACGCGTGCGCGAAATCGACGTCGGCCAGCCCTTTGCCGAGCTGTCGGGCAACGCGGACTCCCTCGTCGGTGAGCTGCGAGTCGCACCAGCCTTGCACCAGGCTCGCGACGTTGAAAAGCGTTTGCCCGTGACGGGTGACGAAGAACGTGACCTGGGACATGTTAGTTACCGTAATCCGTCAAAAACGCCTTCGTGCGCGCGTGCTGCGGGTTGTTGATCACCTGCTCGGCAGGCCCCTCTTCCACGATGACGCCACCGTCCATGAAGATGATATGGTCGGCCACGTCGCGGGCGAAGGACATCTCGTGCGTGACGATGACCATGGTCATATGCTGCTGCGCAAGGTCGCGGATGACGTTGAGCACCCCCTTGGTCAGCTCGGGATCGAGCGCGCTGGTAGGTTCGTCGAAGAACAGCACGTCGGGGTTTAAGCACAAGGCGCGCGCGATGGCCACGCGCTGCTGCTGCCCGCCGGACAGCTCGCAGGGCACCATGTCCTCCTTGCCCTCAAGGCCCATGTTCGCCAGCAGTTTCCGAGCCTGCGCCTCGACCTCTGCGCGCGGGCGCTTCTGCACGGATATGGGGGCGTCGGTGATGTTTTTCAAGACGGTGTAGTGCGGGAACAGGTTGAAGTTCTGGAACACCAGCCCGAACCGGCGCTTCGCCTGCGAAAGGACCTCCTTGCCGCCGTAGACCGACCCGGATCCCGCATCGCGCGCCACCGCCAGATCCCCGTACGACAGCGTGCCGCCGTCGAGGGTCTCAAGCAGGGTCATGCAGCGCAGCAACGTCGACTTCCCGCCGCCGGAAGGCCCGATGATCGCGACCACCTGGCCCTGTTCAACGGACAGGCTGATATCCTTGAGCACCTCGGTATCGCCGAAGCTCTTCTTGGCGTGGCTCAATTGCACTAGAGGGGAAGCCATACGCATCCTTTCATCGTTTATGCCTTGCCGCAGGCAAGCTGCGCAGCACCATGGGGCAGCGCAGCCTCATTCAGGCAAGCAGCGCGTTAATCGTGGTAGTAGTCGAGCTTCTTCTCGATCTTGTTCAGCACCAGCACCACCACGAAGTTGAACACCCAGTAGATGGCGGCGGCGATCACGTAGGGGAACATGCTCGTCTGCGAGGCGGCGATGGCCTTCGCCTGCGTGAACATCTCCATGATGCCGAGCACGAACGCCAGCGAGGTGTCCTTGACCAGCGTGATGATCTCGTTGCCCATCGCGGGGAGGATGCGCTTGACCACCTGCGGCAAAACGATCTTCGTGAACGTCTGCAGCTTCGTGTAGCCCAGCACCTGCGCCGCCTCGTACTGCCCGCGGGGAATGGACTGGATGCCGCTGCGGTAGATCTCGCCGAAGTAGGCCGCGTAGTTCAAGATGAAGCCGATGCAGCATGCGCCGTACTTCCAGTCGGTCGGCATGGAGATATGGAAGAGGTAGTACGGTCCGAACATCCACATCATCAGCTGCAGCATGAGCGGCGTGCCGCGCATGATGGAGATGTAGAACTGCACCACCAGCGAGAGGGGCTTGAAGCGGCTCATGCGGCCAAGCGCCACCAGCACGCCCAGCGGCAGGGCGCCCACCAGCGTCACCACGAAGATGACCGCCGTGATCTGCAGGCCCGAGCACAACAGCCCCATCATCGTCCCGAATTCCATAGCGCTCCTTCCGTGCATACCCGCGGCAAGCCATCTTGGCGCGGCAAAGCGCCAGGGTGGCCCCTGACGCTTCGGTATCCGTTATTCCTGCTGTTCGCGCACGCTCATGCGCGATCCGTCCTGGCCGCCGGTCGCACCCGGCAGGCGCGCGGGCCGCCGGCGCGGCGAGCGTTACTTGCCCAGCACCCAGTTGTCGTAGGACAGGCCGTAATCGGCATACTTCTCGCAGAGCTGCTTGACCGTGCCGTCGGCGTCGAGCTCCTTCAGCGTGGAGGTGACCTTCTGCGCAAGCTCGGTCTCGCCCTTCTTGAAGCCGACCGCGTAGTGCTCGGAGGACAGCGGCTCGTCAAGCTGCACGTACTTGCCGGGGTTCTGCGCGATCTGGTACTGAGCGATGGACAGGTCGCATGCGACGGC
The DNA here is from genome assembly GCA_963633085.1 of Prevotella sp. CAG:279. GTDB lineage: Bacteria > Actinomycetota > Coriobacteriia > Coriobacteriales > Eggerthellaceae > Senegalimassilia. The sequence continues at coordinate 9,619 of CAVGWX010000034.1, forward strand.
GTCGATGAGGCCGGAGTCGAGCTGCATGAAGGCGTTGTTGTAATCGGCGATGGTCTGCGGGGCGCCGCCGGCGAAGGTTGCGGCCACGGAGGCCTGGTCGCCCTCGAGCACGTCAAGCGCGGCGGAATCGACCTGCGTCATGACGGTTTTCCCGGAAAGGCCGGCGAAATCGGAGATGCTGCTGCCGGACTTCACGACGACGACCTGCTCGTTGAGCATGTAGGCGTCGGAGAAGGTGTAGCCGTCCTCACGGCCTTCCATGGTGAAGCCGTTCCAGATGCAGTTGATGTTGCCCTGGGAGAGCAGCGCGTCCTTGGCATCCCAATCGATGGGAGTGAGCTCGACCTTCCAGCCGTTCTTTTCGGCAACGGCCTGAGCCAGATCCAAATCGAAGCCGGTCGCCTTGCCGTCGTCGCCGATGAAGCCGTAGGGCGGATAGCTCTGATCGAAGCCGACGACCAGCGTGAAGTCGCTGGAAGAGGAGTCGGACGTCGCCTTGGAGCCCGAGTTCGACGAGCAGCCGGAAAGCAGCGCGCACGACAGGGCCGCAGCAGCTGCGCAGGCAGCGATGGCGAGAAGTTTCTTCTTCATGGTTTCACCTTCCCTTGCGGGCGGACGCCTTGAAGGCGATTCGCTCTTGAGTACTTTACTACACTAAAGTGATGGAGTGCAGTATACCAGAGCGACCCCGCGCGTCAACGATTTGCGCGTTATTTCTTGGCTGCGGAAAGAATCGACGGGCGACGGCCCGGTTTGGGCAGGTATATGAAGCGCGGCTCGAAGTCGAACAGCTCGGCTAAGGACACCTCGTCCTCGACGACGAGGCACTTCTTCATGCAGGCGTCGGCGCACAAGCCGCACTGCACGCAATCGGCCGCCGAAAATTCCAGGAAGCTGCCGCCGTCGGGCGTCCCATCCTCGGCGGGAAGGGGCTTGATCTCGCTTTTCCTGAGAGCTTTGGTCGGGCAGAACACCGCGCACATCCCGCAGGCGTTGCAGGCGCGAGCGTCGATGCGCACGCTGCCGAACAGGCGGGTGCGAACCGCCTCCGCCGCCGGCTGGCCCAGACAGTCCATCGCGTCGAGCACCTGGGAATGCCGATGCTCGGCGATCGTCGGCAATGACCCGTCTTCGCCGATGCCGAGCTGCTCGCGCAGGGTTTTGGCGGCGCCTGTCATGCCGAGGTTCTTGCGGATGACCAGGTTCGCGGTCTTTCCCGCAGCGCTCGCCGTCCACGACCCGGCCGAGGCGAAGAACCCCCGGCGCGCCTCCCCAAGCAAGCTGCGGCTGTCGGCCAGCTCCATGCCTTCGGGAAAGCGCGACGAGCGCGATACGCGCACGGCGCAGCCCTGGGCTTCAAACAGGGCGTTCGTCAGGCGCACCGTATCGTCGACCCCCGCCGACGTGGCGCGGTACTTGCACGTTTTGCACCCGCCATCGACGAGCACGACGCTGCGCGCACCGGCCGATGCCAGGCCGAGCAGCAGGCTCTCGTCCACGCGCGCCAGGCACGGCACCTGCGCGAACTTATGCGGGTCGGCCGCGCCGCGGGCGGCGATGCGCGCGCACGCCACCACAGCGCACCCCTCCCCCGCCTGCTCAAGCGCATCGACCGCCGCCTGCTCAAGCGCGCTGTCGGGAGGGGCGAGCGCGACGAGCGCCTCGGTCGGGCACACCGTCGTGCATGCCCCGCAGCCCACGCACGCCCTCGCGTCGACGGCAAGGGCGTTGTTGTGCACCGAGATGGCACCTGCCAGGCAGGCGTCGATGCACTTGGTGCATGATGCGTTGCGGTTGCGCACGGCGACGCAGCGCTTCGGCAGCGCGAGGACGGCCTTGTCCTCAAGCTCTTCGGCAACCTCGATGATATCCGCGATATTCGGCATGCTTCCCCCCAAAAGCCCACGTGAGACGCGCTCGGTGCGGCGTTTACCGCTCTTCCTGCGCGGCGACCACTTGCTCGAGCGCTAAGAGCTCCTCGGGCGTGTTCGCGTTGATGAAGCACCCGCCCATCGGCTCGGCTTCCAAAACCTTTTCCTGCGGGAACTCGCGCACGTTGACGCGCTCGAAAAACGACTGCGCCCGCTTCTCCCCCTGTTCAAGCGCTTGCCGAACGGCCGGCAGACAGCCCATGCGCCGATACACCGCATGGAACGGCTCGAAGCCGTGCTTGTTGACGGGGACCACGACATCGGCGCCCGACTTCGTCATCTCGAGCGCCTCGGCCACCACGAGCGTCGGGCTCGCGAACACCATGTCGCAGGCGATCGCCGCGACGTAAGGGTTGCGCGCCGCCTGCAGCGCGGTGTACAGGCCGGGCAGCGCGCCGCGCTCGTTGAAGGCGTCGCACACCAGCTGGATGCGCAGCTCGGGGAACTCGCGGTGCAGAAAGGCCAGATTTTCCGGCTCGTTCGTCGTGATGATCAGCTCGTCGGCAACGGGGGCGAGCCGCTCGACGAGTCGGCAGATGAGCGGGCGGCCCCGAAACGGGACCGTCGCCTTGCTGCGCCCCATGCGCTTGCTCTCGCCGCCGGCCTGGATGACCACCGACACGCGCGGGCGCACGTACTGCGTCTCGATGAAGTTCGCCACGCCCGCCACATCGTTGATGCCGAACGCCGGGATGCCGTAGGTGGCGGCCCCTTCGCGCGCCTCGGGGATGTCGGTGACGACGGCAACCGTCGTTTCCGTGGGCAGCTTGTTGGATATGTCGGTATGGTCGGGATGCTGCGTGGCGAAATGGTCGCCTGCGGCGGATGCGGGGCGCTGCGGCACGCGACGCCCGTCGGCCGGCGGGATGGCTGCGCGCCCGAACTGGGTGAAATCGGTGCCGAGCGGCCAGCCTTTGCTCGCGCCCTCGGCGAACACGGCCGCGGTGCGCGCGTCGGCGGCGTTGCCCGAACGCATGATCTCTATCGTGGGAAGGCCGCTTTTGCGATAGCCTTCCACCACCACGATGTCGTGCCCCGGCATGCTGGCGACGATCTCGTCGCACTCAAGCTCCCCGGACGTGGTCTTGATGCGCGCCATCTGCCCCGGACAGGCGATGACCGTCTCGGTCGCGCCCGCATGGCGGTGGCGGTAGGAGTCTTTTCCGGGCTGGTCTATCTCGAAGCCCACATGGCTGTGATGCTTCACGCTGCCCACGTCGAACCCGCGATCGGTGAGTTCCGCGATAAGCTTCTCTATCAGCGTCGTTTTGCCCGAATTGTGGCGACCGACGACGGAAATCGCCGGTGAAGGAATTGCGATCATGCGAGCCGTCCTTTCGTGAGGGCAAGTATAGCATGCGCGCACAACGGCAGCCGAAGCGCACCGCACATGCGGCGCGACCTTGCATTTGATTGCGAGAGCGATTGGGGCCCCTGGCCGCCTTTGATATGGAATGAACAAAAGAAAAGGGACTCCGCCCCCTCCAAAAAAACGGAATCCCTCTCTTTTGTCGAAGCCGTGAGGCTTCCGAAAAAAGCAAAATTATTGTACCAGAGGCTTCACGATATCACAACATTTTTTATCGGCGAGCGGGTTTGCGCTGCTCACAGCACGCGACGCGCCTCGAGCGCCCGCCCCAGCGTCACCTCATCGGCAAATTCCAGGTCGCCACCGACGGGAAGGCCGCTCGCAAGGCGCGTCACCTTCACGCCAAGGGGCTTGATCAGGCGCGCCAGGTAGGCCGCCGTCGTCTCCCCTTCCACGTTCGGGTTGGTCGCGATGACCACCTCCCGTATGTCCTCGCTAGACAGCCGACGCATCAGCTCGGCGATGCGAAGGTCGTCCGGGCCAATGCCCTCCATCGGGGACAGCGCGCCTCCGAGCACGTGGTAAATGCCCGAGAACACCGCGGTTCGCTCGATGGGCGGGATATCGCGCGGCTCGGACACCACGCATAGAAGTGACGTGTCGCGAGAGGGGTTGCGGCAGATGTCGCACTCGTCGTCCTCGGCGTAGTTGAAGCAGCGGCTGCAGAAACGCACCGTGTCCTTGACCTCGATGATGGACTGCGCCAAGCGAAGCGCGCTGGCGCGGTCGGTGTTCAAGATCCAGTACGCGATGCGCTGGGCCGACTTCGGGCCGACGCCGGGAAGACGCTCCAGCTCGTCGAGGAGCTTTTGGATGACGGGAGCCGATTGCACAGCAGGAAAACCCTACATCAACCCGGGGATGTTCATGCCGCCGGTGGCCGCGCTGATGCGCTGGTTGCCCATCTCGGCAACGCCGCGCAAAGCCTCGTTGACCGCGGCGGTCACCATGTCCTGCAGCATCTCCACGTCCTCCGGGTCGACCGCCGCCGGGTCGATGACCAGGCTCTGCAGCGTGTTGTCGCCCTTGGCGACCGCGCGCACCATGCCGCCGCCGGCAGAAGCCTCGAAGGTCATGTCCTTGATTTCCTCCTGAGCGCGCGCCAGCTCGAGCTGCATCTTCTGCGCCTGCTTCATCATGGCGCCCATGTTGCCGCCCATGCCGCCGCCGGGGAATCCGCCTTTTCTACCCATATCTCAATTCCTATCTCATCGTCGGTGCGCGAAGGTGCGCAAACCATTGCATTGTACCGATACGCGCCTGAGCACAGCGCGCTATCGCGTCACTTCCTCGAAGGTTACACCGCCGCCGAAGCCCGCCTGCAGAATGGCCTGCAAATCTTCGGGCGTCTTGTCGTCCCCTGATGCGGAAGGCGCCGGCGCTGACGGTGCCGAGGTGCCGGAAGGCCCGCTTGCCGGCGCGGAAGCTGCAGGGCGCGCAGCGGGCGCGGGGCGCGGGGCGCGGGGCGCGATCGAAGCCGCAGGTTGCGCGAGGGAAAACGAAGCCCCCATCAACTCCTCGTCGCTTGGGGGAGCATCCATGTCCCCGTACGGAACCTGCTCGTCTTCCCAAGGGGGAACATCGGATGCGCTAGAGGCCGGGCGGACGAATGCAGGCGCGGGCTGCGCAGGCCGGGCGGGCGTCGCAGGCGCGGCGGCGCGGGATGCAGCAGGCGCCACGGTGGCCGCCGCGGGCCTCTGGGGCGTCGCGGGCGCTGCCGGACGGGGCTGCGAAGGGGCCGCGGGGCGTGCGGGCTGCGCAGGATGGGGCATCGGCTGCCGAGGATGCGCCGCAGGTCTCGCAGGCTGCGCCGCGGGTGCGGACGCCGCAGGCGCGCCCCCCTTGCCGCCGATGGTGAACGTAAACGGCACCGGGCATGCGCACGCCTGGGCGAGCGCAGAGGAAACCGCCTCTTGGATATCCGGCTTCTGCACGGCCTTGAAGGCGAACGCGTTGCCCGCGGGGAAGTCGATGGCGACCATGCCGCGCGCCGCATCGAAGGAGACCTTCGTGTTCAGGAACAGCACGCCGTAGGCGGCCTTGCTGCGCTTGAGCGTCGCGACGGCGGCCTGCCAGGAGCGCTGCAGCGCAGCCGGGTTCGAGAGCACCTCGGCAAGGGCGGGGCTTGTGCCGGCCGCGGGCGGGTTTGCCGCCGGCGCGGAAGACGGGGATGCAGCAGGAGCGCTCGGCCCCGGCGTGCCCGCCGGGGCGAAACGGGCGCCTGCCGCAGCGGGTGCCGGCGCAGGCGAGGCAGCTGCAGCGACGGGTGCCGGCGACGGCGCGGCGGCGGGTTTCGTCGGCGCGGCGGCGGGCGCCGCCGCGGGCGCAGCAGCAGGCGCCGCCGGCGCGGAAACCAAAGCCGCTGCAGCCGCAGGACCTTTCGCGCCCACCGGGGCTTTCGCAGGAGCGCTCGGCGCAGCCGGGGCGGCGGCCATCGCGGGCGCGGCGGCAGCGCCCGCCGCAGCTGCGCGCTCGAGCTTCTCCACCCTCTCGGCAAGGCCCGCAAGCGTCAGGTCGCCCTCGGGACGAACCATGCGCGTGCAGCCGATCTCGAAGGAAAGACGCGGGTTCGTCGACGTCTTCAGCTCCGAGATCACCTCTCCGAGCACGGAAAGCATGCGCGCCAGGCGATCCGGCCCGAACAGCGCAAGCTCCCCCTCAAGCTGGCGGCGCTCAGAGGCGCTCACGTCGAGCGCGACGTCGGCTCCGGCCAGGCTCATCACGTACAGGTTGCGAACATGCTGGGCCAGCTCGCGGGCGAACTGCGCAAGGTCGGCCCCCGATTCGGCGAACTGGGCCGTCCAGCAAAAGCACGCCGCCGCATCGCGCTTGCCGATCGCCTCCACGATATCGGCCATATCGTTGGAGTCCACGCCCCCGAGCATGCGCTCGGCGACCTCAAGCGTCACCTTGCCCTCGCCGAACGCGATCATCTGCTCGAGCGAGGTGAGCGCGTTGCGCATCCCGCCGCCGGCATGATGGGCGATCAAGTCGAGCGCGTCGCCTTCGAACTCCACGCCCTCGGCCACGCACACGGCGCCCAGGCGCGAGACGATGGACTCGTTGGAGATGCGGCGGAAATCGAAGCGCTGGCAGCGCGAATGGATGGTCTCGGGGACCTTCTGAGGGTCGGTGGTCGCCAGGATGAACACCACGTGCGCAGGCGGCTCCTCGAGCGTCTTCAGCAGCGCGTTGAACGCCGCCATGGACAGCATATGGACCTCGTCGATGATGTAGACCTTGTAGCGCCCGCGCGTCGGGGCGAACTGCACGCGATTGATGATCTCCTCGCGCACGTTCTCCACGCCGGTGCGGCTCGCCGCGTCGAGCTCGTAGACGTCGGGGTGCACGCCCTCGGCGATCATGGTGCAGTCCTCGCAGGTGCCGTCCGGGTCGGGAGTGGGGCCTCGCTCGCACAGAAGCGCCTTGGCGAGCAGGCGCGCCGTGGTGGTCTTGCCCGTGCCGCGCGGCCCGCAGAACAGGTACGCGTGGCTCACCTTGTCCTGCTCGATGGCGTTTTTGATGGTGCGCTCGATCTGCTCCTGCCCCACGACGTCCTCGAAGATCTGCGGACGGTATTTGCGGTACAGCGCTTCTGCCATATGCCTCGTGCTCCTCGGTGCCGATGTGCGAATATGCGAAAGCCCGGAAACCCGGGCCAAGGTTGATCGGCCCTCATTATACGGCCTCGCTCCCCCTGCCCGCGTTTTGCGCCGCCCGAATACGGAAAACGCCCGGAGCGTGGCGCCTCGGGCGTTTAGCAGGTTGATCGGGTTTGGGTCGGGCGGGAAGCGTCCCGCGAATCTGAAGCGCCGCTACGCCTCGTGCGCGCCCTTCTTGCGGCTTGACAGCGCCGCCTTCACCGCGCCGATGACCGCCGGGGCAACGGATACCGCCACGATGCCGAGCACGATGACCTCGAAGTGCTTCTGCACGAACTCTACCCCGCCGAAGAAGTAGCCCACCAGCACGAACAGGCTGACCCACGAAATGCCGCCGATGGCGTTGAACAGCGTGAACTTCCCGAAGTTCATATGCCCGGTGCCGGCGATGAACGGGGCGAACGTGCGGAAGAAGGGCATGAAACGCGTGATGACGATGGTCAGCCCGCCGTATTTCGCGAAAAAGCCGTCAAGCTTGGCCATGCGCTCGGGCGTGAGCGCCTTGACCTTGCCGGAGTCGATGATGCGCTTGCCGAAGAAGCGCGCGATCCAATAATTGGAGGTGTTGCCCAGGATGGCCGCCGCGTAAAAAACCAGAAGCGTCGCCCACAGATGCAGCCCGCCGCCGTCGGCGGAGAACACGCCGGCCGCGAACAGCAGCGAATCGCCCGGCAGAAACGGGAAGAACACCAAACCCGTTTCCACGAACACGATGATAAACAGCGGCGTGTACACCCATACCGCACCGAGCGTGATGATCCAGCCGGCGATGGCGCCGCGCGGGTCGCTGAGCAGGCTGAGGAAGAAATTGACGATATCCATGGAGGCCTTTCCGACGCTTGCGCCCCACTTGATGAAAACCCGTGGCGCGCGCCGTCTGATCCAGGGCGCAAAAAGAGCATCCTACATGGGACGGGACGCTCGTCAGCGGTCCCTTATGGCTGCTTCCTCCCGGACCTGACCAGGTTCGAAACGTGGCGCCGCCCCGGCCCATGTAAGATGCTCGCGATGACGATGGAGAAGTATAGGGCATGCCCGCGCCGCCGGCGGGCGCAATAAGCTCCTGATACCAAACGAACATATGCCCCTTACCGCGCCTTTACGCAGCGCACCCGCGCGCTCAGGGAAAACGCGCTGCGCGTTACGCGCGCGTTACCTTCCCACCCCTGCGCCCGCCAGCACGCCGTTGAGGCCGTCGAACATGCACACGCTCGTGGCGCTCGCGAGGTTTTCCAGGGAAATGTCCGACTCGCCGATCATCCAGCGGCGGTACACCGAGATGAGCCCCGCGCAGAAAAACGAGACGATGTAGGGAAGATAAGGGTCGTCGTGCGATATGCCGAGCGGGTTGTCCTCCATGAGCACCTCGACCAGGCTCGCCTCCATGCGGTCGAGGATATCCTGCATGGAGATGTGCTCCACCACGCGCTTGCTCGCCGCCGCATCCGACGCCAGCGCATCGGAAATGCTCTGGAACAGCTTGCTCACGTCGAAGCTTCGGTCCGTGCCCGCGAAGGCCTCGCGGCAGCCGTCCACCATCACGCGCGCCTCGTCGAGCACGATCTCGTCCACCAAGTCGCTGACCGAATCGTAGTGCAGGTAAAACGTCTTGCGGTCGATGTCGGCCTCGCGCGCGATCGACGCGATGGTTATCTTGTGATAGTCCTGCTCCCCCATCAACCTGAGAAACGCATCGCGGATTGCCTTGCGCGTGCGCACCACGCGGCGATCCGTCGAATGCCGCAGGCTTTTCCTGCCGCTCTCCGCAACGCTTTCGCCCATATGCCCCGCCTCGCTTTCGCCGCCGTGCAGCATCCAAGCCGACCATCAAAAAAGGCGCGCAATTCTGAACTGCGTCCCAAAACTTGGACACCTTAATTAAAACTCGGCCCTAGGCCGCTA
>CAVGWX010000035.1:0-18292 GCA_963633085.1 Prevotella sp. CAG:279
GACTGGATTTGAACCAGTGACGCCACGGGTATGAACCGTGTGCTCTGACCAACTGAGCTACACCGCCATAAAGCTGGAGCCTGCGATCGGACTTGAACCGACGACCTCTTCCTTACCAAGGAAGTGCTCTACCGACTGAGCTACACAGGCGAAAGATGGTGGGCGCGCTAGGATTCGAACCTAGGTAGACAGAGTCAACGGGTTTACAGCCCGTCCCCTTTAACCACTCGGGCACACGCCCATGTTTCGCTGCTTAATTCATGTGCATTTATCAAGCTGCCTGCTTGCGGATCGGAAGAACCCGAACGCGCGAGCAGTGGAATCATACGCTAGGCTTTGAACGGTGTCAAACCCTTTCCACGCCCCCGGGTGTATCTACACGGTACCTTCGAAAAACGACTTCCGTGACCTGGGATTGCGGGTTGGTTGCCCAATGACTTCCAACCGATGACCCACTTGCCTGCGCTTTAAGCGCCCCGCAAGCGAGGATGTATATTACGGGAATGTCCCCGTAAGGGCAACACCTGTTTTCAATTTCTCCACAAGCTGGCATAGATGCGTGCGCTCTGCCACTCGGCCAATAGGCACGTATCCCCTTCTCACCTGGTAAAAGCGCTCTGAAGATTTGAGTCACGCCTTCGGCGGCCTCTCGTGCCGCTCGAGCCTTACCTCGCGCCTTTCGCGCCGCTGGCTCATGAGCAAACAAAAAAAGGGAGAGCAGAAGCTCTCCCTTGCGGCAACGCATCGATGCGGCTTAGAACTGCAGCGCGTTGGTGAAACCCGACCACGACAGGCTGTCGGTGTCGCGAACATAGGCACCGAAGGTTGGCGCATGCACGTAGTAGGATCCACCGTAGCTGCCGGCGATGCCGACGTGCCCGTAACGCCACAGGACGTCGCCGGGGCGCGCCTCGCTGACGGACACGACGTTCGTGGCGCACGCCATCTGGGATTCGCTCTGATGCGGCAAGGAGATGCCGATCTGGCGATAGGCCCACGTGACCAAGCCGGAGCAGTCGAAGGAATCGGGGCCTTCGGCGCCCCACACGTAGGGGCAGCCGATGCGCGTCATCGCGTACGAGAACGCGGCGCTGTTGTCGCCGGCCGAGCCGCCGCCCGAATAGACGACGGTCGAACCGCCCGAGCTGCTCGAACTGCTCGAGGACCCGGAATCGCTGTAGCTGCTGGAGCCGCTATCCGAATTCGAGGAGCTCGACGAAGCGTTGTTGGTGCTTGCGGCGTTCGAGTTGTTCGCAGCGTTCGCGGCGTTGGCCGCCGCCTCGGCCGCCGCAGCGGCTTCCGCTTCTGCCTGAGCCTTCGCCGCAGCAGCCGCGGCAGCCGCCGCCTGCTCCTGCTGCAGAAGCTCCTGCGCTTCGGCGTCGAGCGAGCTCACGAGCTCGGTCGCGTTGGCGACCTTCACCTGAACCTCTTCATGGATCTGCTTCGCCTCGGCGGCCTTGTCGGCTGCGATCTTTTCCTGGCGGGCGTATTCGTCCTTGGCGGCCTGAAGCTGCTCGCGTGCGGTCTTCGTCTCCCCCACCAAGTCGGCGTCGTTGGCGTTCATCTGGTTCAGCAGCGTCCAATTCTGCGTGAACTCCGCAAACGACGTGGCGCCGAGCAGAAAGTCGATGAACGTCGAGGAGCCCGAGCGATACATGCTGCGCGCGCGCGTGCTGAGGCGCCCCTGCAAGTCGCTGATCTGACCGGATGCCTCGTCGATTTTCGCCTGCTCCTGCTCCATGGCGCGCTGAGCGCTTTCCTGGTCGTCGAGAGCAGCATAGTAATTCTCGCCTGCAGCTTCGAGGTCGGCCTGCAAGCCGACGAGCTGATTGCGCACGGAGTCGGCTTCCGCCTGCTTCTCCGCTGCGGTTTCCGCAAAAGCGAATTGCGGGATGATAAGCGACGTGGCCCCGAGGGCTGCGGCGCCGCCGATGAACGATCGCCTGCTGAGTTCGATGGTATGCTCGCTCATCCAAGAACCTCCTAGATTGAGCACGTGGTACGTATGGGCAATAGCTTTTTCAATGATAGCATGCTGGGGTCGATGGCGCTAAACGCTTGTGTTGGGACGTTCATAACCCCAGTTCGAGCGATAATGACCTATGAAGATGACCTTTTCAGACCTCGTATCGACGCGAAACGGGACCGCGACGACGGGCAACGCAGAGCAGTAAAAGGTGCGCACGAGCAGCTCACGAAGCGACGGCGCACGCTATGCTCCCTCGCCCTCGCGGGCCTTCGGCGGAATGCCCGCCATATCCACTTCCATATAATGGTCGAACTCGTGGTAGATCTCCTCGCTCGGCTCGGCCGTGAGCTTCGACACCACGAAGATGCACAGCAAGCTGACGATGAAGGCCGGCAGCAGCTCATAGATGCCGAAAACGCCCCCGAGCGGCTTGATGAAGTTATGCCACACCACCACGGTGATCGCGCCGCCGACCATGCCCGCAAGCGCGCCCTGCTTGTTCGCGCGGCGCCAATAGAGGCTGCACAGCATGAGCGGGCCGAACGAGGCTCCCAGCCCCGCCCAGGCATAGGACACGACGCGGAAGATGACCGAGTTCTCGTCGATGGCGATGAGGATGCCGATGACGAGAACGGCCGCGAGCGTGATGCGGGAGACGATCATGACCTCGCGGTCGGTGGCATTGCGCTTGAACACGCCGCGGAAGATGTTCTCGGCGACCGACGATCCGGTGATGAGCAGGTACGAGGAGGCCGAGGACATGGAAGCCGCCAGGATGCCCGAAACGACCACGCCGCACATGAAAGCGGGGAGTATCATCTGGGCGATGACGATGAAGATGTTTTCCGCCGCCGCGTTCGTGCCGAAATACGTGGGCAGCATGGCGCGTCCCACGAAACCGATGCTCAGCGCGCACACCATGGAGATGACCACCCACACCACCGCGATGATGCGCGACTGGCGCACCTCCTCGGCAGAGCGGATGCCCAAGAAGCGCACGAGCACCTGCGGCATGCCGAAGTAACCAAGGCCCCAGGCGAGCGTGGAGATGATGGAAAGGACGCCGAAATCGGTCGCCTCGCCGAACAGGGGCATGTCGCCGTCGGAAAGCTGAAGACCCGTTTCGGCATCAAGCACCGGCGTGGTGAGCGCGGTGCCGTTTAGGAAGCCGGGGATGTTCTGCAGGAATTGGACGGTCACGTCCACGCCGCCCACCGAGGTGATCGAGCCGATCATCACGACGGCCAAGGCGAAGAACATCAGACAGCCCTGGATGAAGTCGGTCGCCACAACCGAAAGGTACCCGCCGACGAGCGTGTAGGCGAACACCACCACGGCGCCGAAGATCATCATGGCAACGTAGTCGATGCCGAACAGGGTGTGGAACAGCTTTCCGCACGTGACGAAGCAGCTTCCCGTGTAGACGCAGAAGAACAAAAGGATGATGAGCGCCGCGATCGTCGACAGGACGTTCTTCGAATCGTGGAAGCGGTCGGAGAAAAACGCCGGGAGCGTGATGGAGTCGGTGACCTCGGAATATTTGCGCAGGCGCTTCGCCACGAACAGCCAGTTGAGGTAGGTGCCGATGGCAAGGCCGATGCAGGTCCACATCGCTTCTGACGCGCCGTAGAAATAGGCAAGGCCCGGAATGCCCATCAAAAGATACCCCGACATGTCGGATGCCTCGGCGGAAAGCGCCGTGAACCACGGGCCGACCTTGCGCCCTCCGATGAAGTACTCGTCGGTGGACGAGTTCGAGCGTTTCGCGTAGGAAAAGCCCACGGCGAGCACGACGACGAAGTAGATCGCCATCGCGACAATGACGAGAAGGTCGTTGGTCAACATATATACTCCTTCGGAAACGCCTATCGGCACCCTGCGCGCACCGAGCGCGAAAATCGCCTCGCATATGGGGAAATGCGGAGAACGAACGCAGGTGGGGGCTGCTCGCGAGCTTGCAGTGATTGAGGGGATTATACTTTACTTCGCTGGAGTCGGGTATCTATTTCCCGACATGTTAACGCAAGCGGATCGGCGAGGAGGATGCCCACATGCCAGCATACGCGGACCTATCGAAACCCCAGCTTGAAGTTGAGATGAAAGCGCTACAGGAGCGCTACGACGCTTTTGCGGGAAAGAGGCTGGCGCTGAACATGGCGCGCGGCAAGCCCTCCGCCGCCCAGCTCGACCTGAGCATGCCGATGCTCTCGAACCTGAGCGAAGCCGCCGACTGCCTGTCCGAAAACGGCACCGACTGCCGCAACTACGGCGTGCTCGACGGTATCGACGAGGCGAAACGCCTGATGGCCGTCATGCTCGACGACGATCCGGCCAACGTCGTGGTCTTCGGCAGCTCGAGTTTGAACATCATGTACGACACCATGATGCGCTGCTGGGCTTTCGGCACCTGCGGGCATGCGCCGTGGTCGAGCCTTCCGAAGGTGAAATGGCTCTGCCCCGCCCCCGGCTACGATCGCCACTTCGGTGTGACAGAGGCCTTCGGCATCGAGATGATCCCGGTCCCCATGACCGAATGCGGCCCCGACATGGACGAGGTTGAGCGCCTGGTCGCCGAAGACGCCGCCATCAAGGGCATCTGGTGCGTCCCGAAGTACAGCAACCCCGGCGGCGTCACCTATTCCGACGGGGTGGTCAGGCGCCTGGCCGCGATGCCGTGCGCAGCCGAGGATTTCCGCATCTTCTGGGACAACGCCTACTGCGTCCATCATCTCTTCGACGAGGCCGACAAGCAGGATCAGCTGCTCGACATCCGCCGCGCCTGCGATGCGGCTGGCAATCCCGACCGCTGCTTCAAGTTCGCCTCGACTTCGAAGGTGACGTTCCCGGGCGCGGGCATATCGGCCTTCGCCGCAAGCGACGCGAACGTTGCCGACGTGAAAGCGCATATGAAACCCCAGGTCATTGGTTATGACAAGCTCAACCAGCTGCGTCACGTGCGCTTTTTGCGCGACGAGGCGGGCCTTGCCGCGCACATGAGCCGCCACGCCGCCATCATGCGCCCGAAGTTCGAACTGGTGGAAAAGAAGCTTTCGGAAGGGCTTGCGGAGGTGGGCGGCTGCAGCTGGAGCAAGCCGGCCGGCGGCTACTTCGTGTCCTTCGACGCGCCGAGCGGCTGCGCGAAACGCATCGTGGCGCTGGCCGGCGCGGCGGGCGTCACCATGACCGGCGCGGGTGCGACCTGGCCTTACGGGAAAGACCCCCACGACAGCAACATCCGCATCGCCCCGAGCCTGCCGCCGCTTGCCGAGCTCGAAGCGGCGCTCGACGTGTTCGTCTGCTGCGTCAAGCTCGCGTACGCCGAGAAGCTGCTGGAAGGCTAAACGGAAACCGAAAGGCCGCCAGGTTCACCCGAGCCCGGCGGCCTTTTTCTTGCAGGCGCGTGCGCGCCTCAGCGGCGGGCGGCCTTCCATGCTTCGACGAGCTCGGCTGCCGCAGCGCGCGGATCGTCGGCCGCGCAGACGGCCGAAACCACGAAGAAGCCGTCGACGCCCGTGTGCGCGAGCGCGTCGATGTCGGCAACCTTCACGCCGCCGCCGACCACGATGGGCACCGGGCTGGCAAGGTGCAGCTCGTGCAGCTCTTCAAGGCTTTTCGTGATGATGGTGCCGTCGGGCGCAAGACCGCAGTCGCGCTTGGTGGGGGTTTCATGCAAGGGACCCACACCCAGGTAGTCCACCAGCGACATGTCGGCCGTCTTCACGTATTCCAGCATCTCCGACGCCCGGGCCGACAGGCCGACGACGGCGTCGGGGCCGAGCAGGGACCGGCACGCCTGCACGGGGATGTCGGTCTGGCCCACATGCACGCCATCGACCTTCACGCCTTGCAGGCGCGCGGCAAAGGCGGCATCGAGGCGATCGTCGATGAGCAGCGCCACGCGATTGGAAGCGCCCGCCTGCTCGATGGTGCGAGCGACCTGGCCCGTGCATTCGATGAGCTCTCGCGCGGAGCACACCTTCGAGCGAACCTGTATGCAGGTAAAGCCCGCGTCGATCGCCTGCGCCACGATGTCCGCCACCGGTCGCCCCAGGGTGTTTTCCGGCCCTAAAACCAGATATGCCGAAATGTCCAGCGCGTCTCGCATGCTCATTTCGCAGCTCCTTCGCTCAAGATGTCCTCCACCGACCGCACCTTCTGCTCCATCATGTTGGCATGGCCCGGGCGCACATCGGCCTTCAGGATGACCTCGGTGCGAATACCCTGCTCGGCCAAGACGAACGTCGCGTCGCGCACCACGCGCATCACCTCGTCCCACTCCCCCTCGATTTCGGTGAACATGGAATTCGTTTTGCAGGGAAGGCCCGAGTCGCGGATGACCCGGACCACCTGGGCGACGTGGTCGGCGAGCTCATCGCCGACGCCGAACGGTGCTATCGCGACCGCAACCAGCGTGTTCATGGCCCTTAAGCCTCCTCGACGGTAAGCGGGCAGGCGGCGATGTCGGCCGCGGATGCGCGATACAGCTCGTCGATGAACGCGACCTTGAAGCTGGCCGGAGCGTCAGCCTGAGCAGCGGCGCGCGTACCGGCGACATCGTAATGGGCCACGCCGGCAAGCGCCGCCGTGAAGGGATCGGCCTGCGTGGCGTACACCGCCAGCACGCCGCCTTGCGAGCAGCCGAAACCGGTCACCTTGCCCATGAGCGCGCTGCCGCCGACGAGGTGCGCAACCGTTTGCCCGTCGGTTACCAGGTCGACCTCGCCGGACACGGCAACCGCGCCGCCTATGAAGCGCGCCAGGGCGATTGCGGCCGCCCGGGCGGCCTCGACCGTGTCGGTGGTGTCCACCCCGCGGGCGCGGGACAGGTCCTCGGCGGTTCCCGAAAGGCCCCAAAGGCCCGCAAGCGCGATGATCTCGGACGCGTTGCCGCGCACGATTTTCGGGGGGAATTGCCGCGCCTGCTTAAGCAGCTGCGTGCGCAGGCTGCCGATGCCGATGCCGACCGGGTCGAGCACCCACGGCTTGCCGGCGGCGCGGGCGGCCTTCGCGGTCGCCGGGATGGTCTGCTCGTACACGGGGAAGAGCGTTCCCATGTTCATGTACACGGCATCGCCGGCGGCAACCAGGGTTTCGCCCTCGTCGGGAAGATAGACCATGGCCGCCGACCCGCCGACGGCAAGCTGCGCGTTGGCGACGAAGTCGATGGTAACGGTGTTGGTGATGGACCCCGCCAGCGGATTGTTGGCGCGAACGTCCTTGACCGCGCGGGCGATGTTTTCCCGTAGCGTGCAATCTGAAAGCATGTGCATCCTCCTTGGGTACGCAGGGCCGCGCACGCGCTGGGGATGAACACCTCGAAAGAGGAATGAAGATGCTCCCTACGCCAGCACTACCTGGACAGGTTCGAAGAGTTGGGCAATGCCCTCTCAGCGTTGGCGAAAAAGCCGCGGCACCCCTGCATTTGCATTACGACTGCCATGGTACACCTCGGCAGCAGCATAAGGCGCTGAAAACCGGCAAACGGAGCTTCGCCTACGCGCGTTCGCTGGGCGCCTCCTCGATCCGAGCGCGCAGCAGATCGCCCTCGTGCATCTCGACGTCGCTTATGAACGCATAGGTTTCCATCGTTCTGTTGGCGACGGGAACAGGCTGCGGGAAGGAGCCGCTGTCGGCATCGTCAGAGGCAGCGAGCCACGTCAAATCGCGAACGGTAAGGCGCGCGATCGGCTTGTGCGGGGAAAGCAGCTCCACGTCCCCGCCTTCGGCAAAGCGGTTGTGGCAGGTAGCCTCCACGCGCCATGACCCTTCCCCGGCCGGTTTGCAGGCCGTGACCGTCGCCACATGCAAGCAGTCCTTGTCGTAGCCGTCGCGCTCCAGGCGCTGCGAGGGGCTTCCGTAGTAGAAGCCGGTCGTGTAGGGACGATGAGAGATGGCGTAGAGGTCCTCCACAACTTCGGCAGGCGCCGCACCGTCCATGACCGCGCGATACGCATGCACCACCGTCGCCACATAGAAGGCACGCTTGTTGCGCCCTTCTATCTTGAAGGAATGCACGCCCGCGCGCGCCAGATCGTCGAGATGCTCGATCATGCAGAGGTCGTTGGCGTTCATGACGTAGGTTCCGCGGACGTCCTGCTCAATGGGATAGAACGCGCCCGGGCGCTTCTCTTCGACCAAGGCGTAGCTCCAGCGGCACGGCTGGGCGCAATGGCCCTTGTTGCCGGAACGCCCGGCCATGGCCGCGGAAAGCAGGCAGCGCCCGGAATACGCCATGCACATGGCACCGTGCACGAACGCCTCCAGTTCCAGACCGCGTGGGGCGGCGGCGGAAAGATCGGCGATCTCTTCCATGCTCATCTCGCGCGCGAGCACCACGCGCGAGGCGCCCAGGTCGTACCACGCCTGCGCCGCGGCGGCGTTGGCCACCGACGCCTGCGTGCTCACATGGCGCGCCACATGCGCAGCGTGCTTTCCCGCCAGGGAAAACGCGCCCATGTCGCCCAAGATGAGCGCATCGACGCCCGCATCGTCGATCGCCTCGAGGTATTCGGGCAGCACCGACAGATCGCGCTGGTTCATCAGCGTGTTCACGGTCACGTGAACCGCCACGCCCGCCGCATGAGCGAGCGCAACCGCAGCGCCGAGCGAATCGAGCGGGAAGTTGTCGGCGCGCTGGCGCATCCCGAAGCGATCGGTGGCAAGATAGACCGCATCCGCGCCGAAACGGATGGCGGCATCGAGCTGGGAGGGGCCGCCCGCGGGAGCGAGCAGCTCGCATGTGGAGAGGTCGGGCATGCGAGGCGCGCTCTTACTGCGCCTCGTAGGTCACGCGCGCGCCCTGCGGCGTATCCTCGATGGTGAATCCCAGGCCGACCAGGCCGTCGCGCACGGCATCGGCACGCGTCCAATCCTTGTTGGCGCGCGCTTCGGCGCGGGCCGCCAGCAGCGCGTCCGCCGCTTCGGCAGCATCGACGCCGTCGTAATCGGCCAGCTGCTTGGCAAGGTCGACCACTTCGATCGGATATGCCTGACCAGCTTGTTCATAGTCCTGCGGCGCGACCTCGACGCCGAACACGCGCATGAGCGTCGTAATGGTCTCGCGCGCATCGCGCACGGCGGGCACGTCGGAAAGGCTCAGGGTTTTGTCGCCAGCTTGCGTGTTCATCAAGCTGACCAGGTCGAACACCTCGCCCAACGCACGCGGCGCGTTGAAATCGTCGTCCATGGCCAGCACGAACGCGACGCGGGCCGACTTCGAGGCGCGCATCAGCTCGCGCGTGTCGAGCGGGCTGGGAACGTCTTGGGCGTTCTTCATCTGCCAGTCAAGGTTGCGCACCGCGTTTTCGATGCGCCCCAGCGCGGCTTCCGCCTCGTCCAGGCGCTCCTTGGAGAAGTCGAGCGGGCTGCGGTAGTGGGTTTGCAGCATCAAAAAGCGCAGGACCTCGGGGCGCGTCGTTTTCAGGATGTCTCGCAAAAGCAGGAAGTTGCCCAGCGATTTCGACATCTTCTCGTGATTGATCTGCAGCATGCCGCTATGCATCCAGTGGTTGGCGAACGTGCAGC
This sequence comes from Prevotella sp. CAG:279, assembly GCA_963633085.1. GTDB lineage: Bacteria > Actinomycetota > Coriobacteriia > Coriobacteriales > Eggerthellaceae > Senegalimassilia. The sequence goes on from CAVGWX010000035.1 coordinate 9,494, forward strand.
CGCATGCGGCCTCGGACTGCGCGCGCTCGTTTTCGTGATGAGGGAACACCAGGTCGGCACCGCCGCCGTGGATGTCGAAGGGCAGGCCCAGGTACTTGCGCGACATGGCAGAGCATTCGATATGCCAGCCGGGGCGCCCCTGCCCCCAGGGGCTTTCCCACGAAGGCTCGCCGGGTTTGGCCGCCTTCCAGAGCGCGAAGTCGAGCGGGTCGCGCTTGCGGTCTTCCAAGCCCTGCCCGTCGGCGCGCAGCTCGCGATGCCCGCCTTCCATCTCATCGATGTTGCGGCCGGACAGCGCGCCGTAATCGGGGTAGCTGCGCACGCTGAAGTACACGTCGCCGTCCTGCGCATAGGCATGGCCCTTTTCGACGAGTTCGGAAATCAGCGCGATCATCTCCGGGATTTCCTCGGTGGCGCGCGGGCGCACGTCGGGGTCCATCACGTTGATGGCGTGCATGTCGTCCAAAAACGCCTGCGAATATTCAGCGGCCACCTCGGCGGCGCTGCGCCCTTCCTCGTTGGCCTTCTTGATGATCTTGTCGTCGACGTCGGTGATGTTGGACACGAACGTCACCTTGAAGCCGCGCCAGGACAGGTAGCGGCGGATGACGTCGAAGCTGACGAAGGTGCGCGCGTTGCCGATATGGATGTAGTTGTACACGGTGGGGCCGCACACGTACATGCTGATCTTGCCGTGCTCAAGCGACGTGAACGGAACCTTCTGCCGCTGCTTGGTGTCGTAGATGGTGAGCATTGTTCCTGCCTTCTCTATGTAAGGTGCGGCGGATGCCGGCACAAAAAGGGATACCGAATCGAAAGCGAATACGCAGGCGAGCCGCTTTGCGCGAGCGAGGAGGGCCTGAGGCGCTCTTACGCTTCGCTACATCGCGCAAGCAGGGCGACCGCCGTGGCCGAGATGCCCTCTTCCCTGCCTTCAAACCCCAAATGCTCGGTCGTGGTGGCCTTCACGCCCACGTTGTCGACGGAAACGCCCATGGCGCGCGCCAGGTTCTCGCGCATGGCCTGGCGGTGCGGGGCCATCTTCGGGGCCTGCGCCGCGATGACGGCATCGACGTCGAGGATCTCGAAGCCCTCTTCGCGAACCTTTTGCGCCACCGCCGCGAGCAGCTTCAGGGAATCGGCGCCGGCCCACGCCGGGTCGGTGTCGGGGAACAGCTTGCCGATGTCCCCGCCGCGAATGCCGCCGAGCAGAGCGTCGGCCACGGCATGGGCCAGCACATCGGCATCGGAATGGCCGAGCAGGCCCAGCGTATGGGGGATGTCGACGCCGCCGACGATGAGCTTGCGGCCTTCGACCAGCTTATGGACGTCATAGCCTTGACCGATGCGCAAGGCGCCGAAGGTAGGGGACATGATCACTCCGCCCCTTTCTGCTTCAAGTAGCGCTCGCGCACGGCGGCGACGAGCATCAGGTAGTCTTCTGGCACGGTGAGCTTGATATTGTCGCGCTTGCCCTCGACCACCAGCACCTTGCCGCCCAATCGTTCGATCAGCGAGCTGTCGTCGGTGCCGATGAAGCCGTCGGAAAGCGCCGAGGCGTGCGCGCGGCGGTAGATGCCGGCGCGGAAAACCTGCGGCGTTTGCGCGTTCCAGAACACGCGGCGGTCGGGCGTGCCGACGATGACGCCGTTTTCCACCACCTTGAGCGTGTCGACCGCGGGATGCGCCACCACGGCGCCGTCGCAGTCAATGTTGCCCTGCAGCGTGGCGATGGCGTGCGCGATCAGATCGGGGGAGATGATGGGGCGGGCGCCGTCGTGCAGCACGACGTATTCGTAGCTGTCGGGCACGAATTCCAAGCCGGAAAACGCTGATTCCTGGCGCGAGGGGCCGGCCGGGGCCACCACGATGGGCGTGACGAAGGGGAACGGGTCGATGGCGCGCTTGAGATATTCTTCCTTGCGGTCGGCCGGGCACACGATGACGATCAGCCCGATGTCGCCCACCGCATCGAAGGCCTCTGCCGACCAGGTGAGGATGGGCTTGCCGGCGATCTCGACCAGCTGCTTGCCGCCCTCTTTGCCGAAGCGCTCCCCCGTGCCGCCGGCCAGGATGATGGCCGCCGTCTTCGGGTTCTTGTCGACTTTGCCCTCAAGACCGGCAACCGACTGCGACAGGGCGTCGAAATCGAGCGCGCTGGCAAGATCGGGGGCATCGAGCACCGCCGACGAGAACACCGGGTCTATGGTCTTCGGCATGAGTTCCCTCTTTTCCGTTTCGCGATGTTGCCCGCCAAGCTGGCGCTTGGCGTTCAGTAGATTATTTTATAGCATAGCGCAGCGCAACGCGGCATCGCACGCGAAAGCCAGGCGAAAAAGAGGGGAAGCAGGCTCGCCACGGTTGATTCGCACGCACTGCGACGCACTTGAGCGCGCGGACCACGCAACGCAAGCAGGTCCGAGCGACCGCAACTCGGACGAACGGGGCCAAGATCAATTTGCTAGCACACCTTGCTGGAAAGGTATTCCCTAAAGTAAGGCATATCGAAACCCACAACACCGCGCGCGCGTTCGCCGATCACGCCTGCATCGATGAGCCTTCTGCGGTACTGCCCCACCTGAGCAGCCGACCATCCGAGCCGCTGAGATATATCGGAGACGCGCGAGTCGCCCTCGTCTTCCAGCATGGCCCGAAGAAATCGAACGTCAGCAGAAGACAGCTCGCAAAGCGTCGCATCTAAGATTCGGTCCTCCAGCTCACGTTGGGCGGCGGCGATGCCATAGGAGAAATCCTCCGAAGAGATTTCCTTTTTATCTGGGCTTTCATCCCATGATCGAAATCCCACGAGCTGCATAAGGAACGGAAAACCACCGATGCTTGCAACAGCAGCTTCCAAACCTTGTTCGTCAGCGCCCCTTCCGTTTTCCAGAATGGTGCGCCTCAGCGCGTCCGCCACCTCGAAATCGGCGATACGGCCAAGTTTGTAACGCTGGGCACGACGCAGGAACGAAACGGTCTTATCATTCAGCAGGGCTGAAACGTTATGAGGAAGCCCTGCCATAAGGAGGCTTATTGTAGCTCCTATTAAAAACGCTTAAAAGTGCTTAAAACCGCTTAAAAGCTATTAATTATAAGTGTGATAATCATCGGTGCAGGAGCACAGATGCAACAAGCTGCCAAACGCTACCAACGCATCCGACATGCCATAACAGCCGCATGCGCAACGGCAAAACAAGCGCCGCCTGCCAGCAGAATAGCTAGCAAGGCGGCGCTCGCAATACGTATATCGGACTCTAGGACTGCAGTCCCCTACCGCTTGATCACGTCATTCTGGATGGCGTTCATCATGACGGCGGCCATGACCGAACGTTGGACCGAGGCGGAAGCGTCCACGTCGCGGCCGGCATCGGTGGCGACGCCGTTGATGACGCCAACGTTCACACCCCAGGCAACCGAGTCGATAGCCCAGACGGAAACCATGTCGGCACCCAGCAGCCCATCGAGCTTTGTGCGGTCGGCACCTTCGACAACCGCCCCGCACCACTTGGCGGCGGCGTTGCCCACGATCGCGCAGAGCTGTTCACGAGTAATGTCGCCCTCGGGGTCGAACAGGCGCGACCCATCGGCCTGCTCCTTGCCGTTGATCACGCCCTCGCGCACGGCCCAGTTGGCGGCGCCGGTGTACCACGCCGAGCCCGCCACATCGACCATGCCGGTAGCGTTTTCGGTGCCGTCGGCCACATAGGCGTCAGCCTCGACAGGCGCGAAGTAGCGCTGCAGGATGGCGGCAGCCTGGGCGCGCGTCAGGGTGTCGACTGGACCAAAGTCGCCGTTATCGTAGCCGGAGATGAGCCCGTTGGCCTTGGCGAAGGCGCACGACTCAAAGTACCACTCGCTCTGCGCCACGTCGGGGAAGCGAAGCTCGTCGGGGGTGGCGACGACGAAGGCCGCGGTGGCCGTGCCGGTATAAGCGCCCATGCCCTCGATGACGGCCTCGCCGGTGCCGGCGGACAGGTCGTAGTCGACGGAGGCTACCTTGTAGTCGACCCCCTCAACAAGAGCCTTGTCGCCGTCCTTGACGGTGAGAGCCGGGACGACGGCGCTCTTGCCGTCATAGACGAACTCAGAAGCGGATATGCTCGCCATGGAGATATCGATGGGATCCTTCTTGAGAGCATCGGAAAGATCGAGGAAGCTCCATGCGCCGTCTTTCTCCACCATGATGAAATCGCTGTAGCCGGAATCGAAATACGCATCGTACTCGAACGGCAAGCGCACGTTGCCCTGCGCGTCGATGGCGCCATACTTACCGTTTGCATCGCAAGCGTAGATGAAGTTGCCGTTGTCGCGGGCCAGCTGGTTATTCAGGTAGTGAAGCGATAGGACCCCACCATTAATGCAGCATGTTCCGATTTGGCAGCCCGCAACTGAAATGGATTTACTTTTAGAACTTATAGCCGGCGAAAAGACGGCTTCCTTGTCGCTTTCATACGTGTATGTCGGAGAAACAACCTGCCCGTTCGCAAGCGTAATCGCCTCGTCTCTGTAGCAGCAGGAAGAATCCATTTGGTACACGACGTTCAAATCTTCATCATAAACCGACCGGACCAAAGCAGTGGGAACGTCAGTATTGCCGTCCGTATATCCACCAAATGGAGCCTTCCAAAATGAGTAGAGGAACTTATCGCCCAGTTTGAGATTTCCTTCGGTGTCAAAAACAAAGGATTGCATTCCGCCGGTTCCCGCCTCGCCTGAAGCTACAACATAGTTACCCTTAATATCAACGGAGACATAGTTTCCAAGATCCCCTCCAAGAGAGGAACTCGACAAGATATTCCTCGAGGCATCAGAAAATTCGATATGCCATCCCCCTTGATTACATAATCTCACAAACTTGTTTTCGTCAACACCAACATAGCAAGTCGATATGCCTTGAAAGGAATCGGTGAGATTGCCTTCGAGATCGTATAGGCCAGTAACCGTCTTCTTGTCGTAGCCCGTAGAGGAGGGATAATATATAACGGTTACTCGAAACGCATCCCCTGCACTCCTGGCAATTGCCTTCCGAATAGCAGTACCTTCGGGAAGCCCCGTTTCGATTTTTTTCAAATGCCCGCCAGGACCATTAAGGAATATCTCGTCAGTTTCCGAGTTCATTTCTACCAGCATCAATGATTCAGATCCATCTGAGTTAGCTTTGAAAAACGTTGCCAGCACTTTATTCTGAGTCTCTGCGGCCAACGTTGGCACGCCATTGTTTACCTGATAGTACTGGGTTTTTCCATTAGTGAGAGTAATTTTTATAAACCCTTTTTCTTCATAAGGCGAGCCGTAATAAGGCGAGCCGGAGACTTCATCGGCATCGGCTACGTGTAATATCCGGATGCCATCAGCATCTAGAACATCGACATATTTTTTCGCGGTGTTGAGACAAAGGGAAAAAGGAGAACCGTCAATCTCCTCTACATACACAGAAGAGTAGCCGCCGTCCCCAAACGGATTCCCGTTAAACGAAATCGGGACAATCGCGTCGTCTGCCCCTCGCGAAAACAGATAGTCGCAGCCCATAGTAAACGCAGCCGCAGAGCACTCTGCAACCTTCTTTGAGATATTGTCATTAGAGGAGCTACTCGTAAATTCGCATGAATTCACAACCTTGCCACTGGTATCTACAAGATCGAGACGGCCCGGCTGATCGTCGGTTGCAATCGCCTCCATCAAGGCATAGTCTTTGCCGTCCACGTTCCTAACACCGTAGCTGTTGTCATAGGACAACTGCACGGCCGATACAGCGCCCGCCTCATCGGCGAATGCTTGGAGCGCTGCCGTGCTCACCAAGGATAGCGCCATGATGAGCGACATGGCCACTGACCATGCCTTCTTTGCCGATCTTCCCATTCCTTTCCTCCTTACTTTGTCTGCCAACGCCCAAGGCCAACGCATCCGCGCCCGCCTGCGACGCACCTAGTTTCCAACGCCAGCGCGCAAAGAAATCCAGGTACCCCGAAACCGAGGTTAACCCTGCACACGGAAGCGGATAACGGCAGCGCGAGGAATTAAGGGGGGGGGTTATTTTTCGGTAAGCGATATCATCAACGTCTGATTCTTTGCTATCACTGCTCTTCAAGCGAAAAGCCGCCAAAATCCCTGAGCGCACTAGCGTCGCCCCATCAACTGTCACGCAACGCGAAGCCATCGCAACCTTTACCCTCCCCGTTCGCTTTTCGCGTGTGATCGACCCTGCGCACCATCGCGTCCTCGCGTGTACTTTATACTGAACCGGTTCCACGTCCCCGCGCATTCGCGCCGCGCACGAGGGGACGCGTTGCCTTAAGGGAAAGAGGTTCGCCCATGCGCATCGGTTTCGACAACGACAAGTACCTGGCCTTGCAGGCCGAGCATATCAGGGAGCGCGTCAGCCAGTTCGGCGGCAAGCTGTACCTGGAATTCGGCGGCAAGCTGTTTGACGACTATCACGCTTCCCGCGTGCTGCCCGGGTTTGAGCCCGACAGCAAGATCCGCATGCTGCAGCAGATGGCCGCCGATGTTGAGATCATCATCGCCATCTGCGCAAACGACATCGAGAAGAACAAGGTGCGCGGAGATCTGGGCATCACCTACGACGAGGACGTGCTGCGCCTGCTCGACATCTTCCGGTCGATGGGCTTCGCCACGGCCGGCGTGGTGATCACCCGCTACGAGAACCAGCCTTCCGCCGTGGCGTTTCGCCATCGCCTGGACAGCCTGGGAATCAAAAGCTATCTGCACTACCCCATCGCCGGCTACCCCTACGACACGCCGCGCATCGTGTCCGCCGAGGGCTACGGCAAAAACGAGTTCGTCGAAACCACGAAGCCGCTCGTCGTGGTGACCGCCCCCGGCCCCGGTTCGGGCAAGATGGCCACCTGCCTTTCGCAGCTCTACCACGAGCACGAGCGCGGCGTTGAGGCCGGCTACGCGAAGTACGAGACCTTCCCCATCTGGAACCTGCCGCTGAAGCACCCGGTCAACATCGCCTACGAGGCCGCGACCGTCGACTTGGACGACGCGAACTGCATCGACCCGTTCCACCTGGAGGCCTACGGCAAGACCACGGTCAACTACAACCGCGACGTCGAGATTTTCCCGGTGCTCAAGGCCATGATGGAGCGCATCTTGGGAGAAAGCCCCTATCAGTCCCCCACCGACATGGGCGTGAACATGGCGGGGCTTGCCATCGTCGACGACGACGCGTGCCGCGAGGCGGCGAAGATGGAGATCGTGCGCCGCTACTTCAGCGCCGCGGTCGATGAACGCCGCACGGGGCTGCATCACGAATACGTGGAGCACCTCGAGCTGCTGATGAACCAGGCCGGCGTGGATGCGAGCTATTCCCCCGCCCGAAGCGCCGCGCTGCTCAAAGAGCAGGCCACCGGCGGCCCGGCGGGCGCGATGGTGCTGCCCGACGGGCGCGTGGTTACGGGAAAGACGTCTGATCTGCTCGGCGCGGCGTCGTCGCTGCTGATGAACGCGCTCAAAGGCGTGGCTGGCGTCGACGAGGACCTGTTCGTCATATCCGACGAGGTCATCGAGCCGATTTGCGAGCTGAAGACGAAGACGCTGCATTCGGCGAACCCGCGCCTGCATTCCGATGAGACGCTGCAAGCCCTGTCGGTGACGAGCGCGACCGACCCGGTGGCGGCCAAGCTCATCGCGGCGGCGGACAAGCTGCGCGGCTGCGACGCGTTCTTCAGCGTCATCTTGGGCCCCGCCGACGAGAAGCTCTACCGCACGCTCGGCATCAACGTGTGCTGCGAGCCGAAGTACGAGCAGCGCCGGTATTTCCACCGATAGAGGGGCGCCGGAGCGCATTTGCTCGCTGGGAGGCGGAACCGGGGCGTGACCGGGCAATGTCTGCCGGCCGGCAGGAAATCGTCCTCCCTGCATCGTTGGCGGCCTGGCCGAGCTTTCGCTCGGCCCCACGAATTTTTGGAACGCAAGCCATTGCGTAAAAGCGCCTAAACGGTAAAGCGCCCGCAACCACTGTGGTTGCGGGCGCTTTTTCACGTGAAGGGAAGAAAAGAGCAATCGGTTCCGCGCCGAACGCGAGCGGGCGCTATCGGTTGAGCCTGCTGAGCACCTTGCCGGCGAGGCGATCCACGAAAGCGGCTTCGGGCACCTTTAGCTTGCAGGCCGGCACGAAGGTGACCGCGAGCGACACCGCGCCGCCGATGACCACGTACGCAAGCGCCTGCAGGATGGAGCCGGAAAGCGGGGCCACCAGCACCTGCAGCAACCACAGCACGCCGGCGCCCGCAAGCGCTCCGGCCGCGCCGAGCACCAGCGCCACCGCCACCGCGCGGGCAATGGAGCGCAGGCCGAACGCACCGAGGCTGCGCCGCAGATAGGCGAACAGGCACACGTCCGACACCAGGTAGAACAGGGTTTCCGCCACGGCGACGGACTCGATGGGCATGGTTGCGGCATTGTTGGCCGCGAAGATGGTCAGACCCATCTGCACGACCGCCGCCAACACGTTCACGCCGGCGAAGACGCCCATATGCCGCAGGCTCGAAAACGTCTTCTGCAGATAGGTGTTCACGCCGTACAGCGGCAGCGCGACCGCCCACACCGCCAGATACGACGCGATCGAGGTAACGCTTTCCGTGGTGAACGCGCCGGCATGGTAGAGCGTCACCAACGGCAAGCTGAAGACCGCCAGGTACATGGCGAAGGGGATCATGAAGAACAGGATCTGGTTCGTGCCGCCCACGATGCCGCGCTTGACGCCTTCCATGTTGCCATCGGCGCGCATGTCGGACAGCTCGGTGAACATGGCCGTGGTGATGGGCACCGCCA
>CAVGWX010000036.1:0-18274 GCA_963633085.1 Prevotella sp. CAG:279
CGCAAACCGGGCATTGATTGGTCATGATGCTCCTTTCGCGTCCATGCATGTTCTAGAGCGACGATGTTTTGTCGACCACGAGCGACACCTCGTTGATGAGCGAGGATTGCGCGACGGTCTCGGCTCCCGAGAAGCCCCTGAAGAAGCGATCGATCGCGATGCCGATGCCTTCGATGAAGCCGGGGGCGGCAACGTCCTTGCAGGCGACGAGATCCTGGGTCGCGATGACCTGGTTGTGCTGCTTGAAGGTGATCGTGCCCACCTTCTGCCCCGCCTTCACGTCCCCGGTGATCTGCTCGTACTCGACGGACTGCGAGACGTTGCCGTTCAGATCGAAGATCTGGACGGTGGCCTCGGGGTCGGCAAGCGTCGCCTCGACGGTTCGGTCGATCCAGTCGAGATGCGCCACGGTGGCGATCACCGGCACGTTCTTGCCGGCCATCTGGGCCGTTTTCGCGCTGTGGGCCAGCGTGTAGCTGGACTGGTGGTCGAACACCCAGCTGACCAGCTCGTCGGCATCCTCGAAGCGCTGGGCTTCGGAGGTGGAGTCGAGCACGATGGCGTACAGCTCCTGGCCGTCCTTGTTCACCGCGCCGGCGAACGATTCGCCGGCAAGCTCCGTGTATCCGGTCTTCACGCCGATGGCGTCGTCGTTGATGTCGAAGAAGCCGTCCGTGGTTTCCAGGCTCACCTCTGCGGGCGAGCCGTCGCGCGTGACCGTGATGGTGCAGCTTCCGCCTCCCACGATGGTGCGAAACGTCTGGTTGGTCATCGCGTAGGCGACGACCTTCGCCTGGTCGCGCGCCGTGGAGTGCAGCTTGCCCGCGTATTCGTCGAAGTCGAGGCCGTGCGGGTTCTCGTACACCGTGTCGGTGCAACCCACCTTCAGCGCGGTGGCGTTCATCTGGTTGACGAACGCGGTGACGGCATCTTTCGAATTCGAGGTGGACGCGATTGCCGCCCCAACCGTCTGCGCGATGGCGATGGCCGCATCGTTGCCGGAAGGAACCAAAAGCGCCTTGAGCGCGGTTTCGAGCGTCATGGCGTCGCCCTGCTGAAGACCCGCAGAAGACTCGCCCACCTCGGCCGCCTCCTGCGAGACCGTGACGGTCGTTTGGAGCGAGACGGTGCCCGCCGCGACGGCGTCGAGCGCCACGACGCCCGTCATGATCTTGGTGATGGACGCGATCTGCGCCCGCTCGTCGGCATTGCGCTCGAAATAGACCGTGCCGTCCTTGCCGACGACGATGGCGCGCTCGGCGTCGATGCTCGGGCACTGCGACACCGCCAGGCCTCGGGAGTCGACCGTCTGCCCATAGACGATGTCGGCTTTGCGAACGTCGGCCGAAGCCTTGCGGGGCGCCGCCATAGCGGTGCCGAAGGCAAGCGCGAATGCGAGCACGCACGCCGTGAAGCGTGCGTGCATCGAGTTGGCGTTGAAGGTTGAAACCCTAATCGACAACGTAGATATCCTCCGGTTTCACGGCGTTGAACCCAGCATCGGCGAGCTTCTTCTCGATCTCGGTGTCCGCGGACACCTTGAGAACGTCGATGGCGCTGCCGCCCTCGACGGAGATGCAGTAGCCGTATTCGACGTTGACGTCCGCCTCGTCGAGGAACTCGAGAAGAGAGGCGAGCCCGCCGGGCTCATCAGGCACGCGAACGCCGAGCACCGGGGTTACGGCGGCGCGCCAGCCGGCGGCCTTCAGCTTCTCGGCTGCGGTTTCGGGCGTGTCGCAGAGCATGCGGGCGACGCCGAAGTCCTCGGTGTCGGCCAGGTAGAGCGCGTGCATGTTGATGCCCGCGTCGGCGATGGCGCGCGTCGCCGCGGCGAGCCTGCCCTTTTCGTTCTCCAAAAAGACGGTGAGTTGGGAAATCATGGCTTAGCTCTCCTTTCGCAGGTCGATGATGCGCTTGGCCTTGCCCTCGCTGCGCTCGATGGTCTTGGGCTCCACGAGCTTGATGTCCACGGCGATCTGCAGGTTGCTCTTCAGCTCGGCGCCGAGACGGCGCTTGAGGTCCTCGAGCTTCCTGATCTCGTCGAAGGGGAACTCCGGGATGGTTTCCACGCGCAGCTCCACGTGGTCGAGCGGGCCGCGCATGGTGAGGATGATCTGGTACTGCGTGGCGATCTCGGGGAAGCTCGTGAGCACCTGCTCGATCTGGCTCGGGAAGACGTTCACGCCGCGCAGGATGAGCATGTCGTCGGAACGGCCGATGATGCGGTCGATCTTGCGATGGGTGCGCCCGCAAGCGCACGGCTCGTCGATGATGCGCGTGATGTCGCGCGTGCGGTAGCGCACGAGCGGGCAGCATTCGCGGTCGAGCGTGGTGAAGACGAGCTCGCCGTATTCACCGTCGGCCACCGGCTCCAAGGTGTTGGGGTCGATGATCTCGGCGAAGAAGTGGTCCTCGGCCATATGCAGGCCGCTCATCTGGTCGCATTCGAAGGCCACGCCCGGGCCCATGACCTCGGAAAGTCCGTAGACGTCGCAGTACTGGATGCCGAGCTTCTCGGCGATCTCGTCGCGCATGCCCTGGCTGCAGGGCTCTGCGCCGAAGATGCCGGCGGAAAGCTTCAGGTCGGTCTTGGGATCGAGGCCCATCTCGATGGCCGTGTCGGCGATGAGCAGCGCGTAGGAGGGCGTGCAGCACAGGATGTCCGTGCCCAAATCGCGCATCATCTGGATCTGGCGCTTGGTGTTGCCCGAGGAGGTGGGGATCACGGCGCAGCCGGCCGTCTCGCCGCCGTAGTGCGCGCCCAAGCCGCCCGTGAACAGGCCGTAGCCGTAGGACACCTGGATGGTGGAGTTCTCGTTGCCGCCGCACATAGCGATGCCGCGCGCGAAGCATTCTCCCCAGCGCTTCAGATCGCCCGCGGTCGATCCCACGACCGTGGCCTGCCCCGTGGTGCCCGAGGAGGCGTGGATGCGCGCGACCTTGCTGCGCGGCACGGCGAACAGCCCATCGGGATAGTTGTCGCGCATGTCCTGTTTGAGGACGAATGGGAATTTGCGGATATCCTCAAGCGATGCGATGTCGCCCGGCTCGACGCCGGCTTCTTTGAAGGACTTTTTGTAGAACGGCACGTTGTCGTATGCGTATTGCACGCACCATTTCATCTTCTCGAGCTGCAGCTTTCGCAGCTCCTCGCGCGGCATCGTCTCGATTTCCGGCTGGTAGTACACCTTTCTCCTGCTTTCTGGCGTGCGGCGCCTCGCGCGCGGGAGCTTGCGTCGCTTATGTAAAAGTTACCCCGCTGCCGATTCCGGACCGGTGACGATCACCTCGTTGATCGGGTCGTAGACGGACGCGAAACGATCCTGCCTGACGACGGAGCCGTCGGCGGTGACGGTGCGGATGACGTCGATGGTGCTGCCGTCGCTTCCGCGCGTCTTGACGTATTTCGCGCCGGGCGCCAAGCTCTCGTCCACCGTGGTGGTGGTTTGATAGCTTTCCCCCTCTTCCCACTGCCCGGTTTGCGTTGAGACCGTGTAGCCGGGATCGACTCCGTATAGTGTAGCGGTTACCTGCCCGCTTTCCGTCGAGACTCTGAGCAAAACATCGCTGGCGGTATCGTTTTGCCATCGTAAGTCCATTTCCGGATAGGTCACCGCCGCATCGCGCCCCTGCGGGTAGCTGGCGATGTAGAGCGAATGGTTGTGCCGCTCGGTGATGGGAAGGCCCGATTCGTAGACGGCGTTGAAGACGGTGGTGGCGACTTGGCAGATGCCGCCGCCGACCGAGTCGGTGTATTCGCCTGCGACGATGGCGCCGGCGCCGAGGAAGCCCTTCGACTCGTCGCAGTTGCCCGTTGTGTCGTTGTAGGACCACTCCTGCCCCCGCCTAACGACGGAAAGGTCGAGCAGCTGCGACACGAGCTCTATGTTGTGGTTGCGGTTCTCCGTTCCCGATCCGGTGGTGAAGCGCGTCGTGTAGGAACCGATCTTGCCGATCACGCCGAGCGCGAGCGCCTCGTCGAAGGAAAGCTCGCCGGAAAGCGTCTTGGAGTGAAGGTCGATCGTCGGCGTGGAGGCGGATTCTTCCTGCTCGGCCTTCACGCCGCCCGTGCCGAACAGCTGCTGGGAGAGCGCCTCGGGCACGCCGTCGAGATCCGGGACCTTCGTCTCGCTCGCGAGCTTCACGGCAACCGAGTCGCCTGAGCGCTCGAAGGACACGTCTGCGATGGGAGAGTCGCTGAGCGCGTCGATGTTTCGGGTGATGTCCTGCGTCGCCTTCGATGCGTCGATGGAAACGTTTAACGCATAGCCTTCGTCGTCGATGACGCTCGAGGTCAGCCACTCCCCTATCTGCGCGGCGGTCGCGGTCCAGGCGACCCCGTCGCAGGAAAACGTCACGCCCTGCGAGATGATCGAGGTCACGGCGGCAGCGGCGCGCTTGGCCGCCTGCTCATCGATGCGGACCGGCGCATATTCCGCGTGAGCCACCATGCGGCTCGTGGAGCAGGTGCGATCGGTGAGGTCGGCCAGCAGCTCGGAAGCGAAGCTCGCGCGCTCCACCATGTTGCCGTCCTGACCCTGCGTGACGTAGGCGATGCCGTCTTGAACGGCGATGCCGTAGTCGATGCGCTCCTTGCCGATGGAATCGTCTATCTCGCTGGCAAGGTTGTCCACCAGCGCCTCGTCCACGGATGCGGCGAGGTCGATATCGGACCCGAAAAGCAGGGTCGACAGGCGCTTGCCCGCACCGCCGTCGGAGCGCCCAACGGCCAGGGCGCGCTCGATGGCCTCGTCGATGCGGTAGGCGGCGCCGAGCGAGATCGCCGTCACCTGCCAGGCTTCCTTGTTCGCGCGCGCCTCGTCGACGGCCATCTGCTCGGCCAGCGCGCTGTCCTGCATGTTCTTCTGCTGCACCGCTTCCTCGGTGCGCTGGGCCGCCTCCTGCGAGGCGAAGATGGCGACCGATGATGCCTCGAGGGGCGCGGTGTACGCCTCGTTGAGGGCCTCGGTCATCTCCTGCGCGTTCATACCCGACACGTCGACAGATCCGATGCGCACGCCGCCATAGGCCCGCCCCGAAGTGCTCACGGCATCGACGATGCACCCGATGATGGCGATGAGCGCGATAAGCGCGACGCCTGCGATGATGCGGTTGCGAACGATCTCGGCCCGGGTCGGCGCCTTCGATGCGTGTGATGCGGCATGCGTCGGACGGGCAGCACCGCGCTTGGGCGACCGTGGTCTTTGCCTGTTTTGATTCGTGCGGGGAGCAGGCATGTTCGAATGCGCCTGCTTTCGCCGAGACGCCGCCTGCCTCGTCGCTTGAGGTTGATTCGGTTGGCTGACCCGTCGGGTAGGCTGACGACGTTGCGCCTGCCTGCGACGCTCGTCCATTACCGGAGGGCCTTCGCTTCCCTGCGCTTGGCGCGCTGCATGACGCGATAGCCCATGAGCACGTAATACAGGGTGGTGAAAATGGAGAGCAAGAGGCCCGCATAGACGAACCAGATGCCCCAGGAGACCGGTTCAAGGTTGAAGCCGGGCAGCCAAGAGGCGCTCGTCAGCCCCAGCGAGGCGATGAGCGGGTAGTTGAGCAGAAGCCCCGCGAAGCCGACGAACAGAAGCGTGGTCGCGACCTTGCCCGGGTAGATGACGGCGACTCGCTCGTGCCAGCGCTTCATGAGATAGAGCCCGCCGAAGAGCAGCAGCAAATCGCGGCACAGCACGATGACGACGATCCACAGTGGAAGGCGGCCGACGAGCAGAAGCCCGACGACGCCGCAGATCATGAGGATGCGGTCGACGGCAGGGTCGAGCAGCTGCCCGAGCTTGGAGACGCAATGGGTGCGCCGAGCAACCTGGCCGTCGATCCAGTCCGTGCCGGCGGCGAGCGCGAAGACGACCGTGGCCGCGATATCCTGTCCGTTGAGCAAAAGCACCAGGTAGACCGGCACCATGCACAGACGGATGGTGGAGATGACGTTGGGTATCGTCAATATCTTGTCGGTGACCGCTTCGTTGTTCTGAACCGTCATGTAAACGCTTCCCACCCTAGCACGAAAAGAAAGCGGGACGCCAAAAGCGCCCCGCTTGACACTTGCATACGCAAATATACTAACCCAGATGCTAAACGAACGTCACGCTTTGGCGGGCGCATTGACGGCATCTTCACGTTTCGGAGAAGGCTTGGGCTGCTCGGGAACCTCGACCACGTCGACGCTCTTCGTGCGCGACACCGCTTGGTAGGTCGGTTCCATGGTAAGCGCCCCCTTCGGGCACTCGAGCGCGCAGCTGCCGCACTGCACGCAGCGGAAATGGTCGATGGCCCAGGTGCGGCCCTTCTTGTCCACCTCGATGGCGCCGCAGGGGCAGCGCTTCTGGCAGATGCTGCACAGGATGCACGTTGCCGGATCGACTTCGATGTGGCCCTTCAACCCCTGCGGCGGCTGCTTGGTCTGAACGGGGTACAGCAAGGTCTCGGGCTTTTTGAACAGCGACCCGAAGGTCATCTTCCCCAGTTTGAATCCACCCATGTTCCTACCTTTCCGTGCAGCTGATGCAGGGATCGATCGTCAAGACGATGTTGTTGACGTCGGCGAGGTCGCACCCCTTGAGCGCAATGGTCATTCCGGCAAGGTTCTGCGAGGTCGGCGTGCGCATGCGCATGCGCTCAAGGTACTTCGAGCCGTTGCCGCGAGCGTAGTAGTAGCATTCGCCGCGCGGCTGCTCGAGCACGTTCGAGGACTCTTTGCCGGCGGCGGGGTTGCCCTTGACCTTGACGGCGATCTCGCCTGCGGGGATCTTGGCGATCATCTCGTTGATGATGTCGATGGATTGCAGCACTTCCTGGCAGCGGACCTTCACGCGCGCGTAGCAGTCCCCCCCGCTGTCCAATACAGGCTGGAAGTCGGAAAGGTCGCCGTAGGCGCCGTTGCCGAGCATGCGCACGTCGTAGTTGACGTTGCTCGCGCGCGCGAAGGGACCGACGATGCTCTGGGCGAGCGCGTCCTCGTGGCTGATGTAGCCGACGCCCACCAGCCGGTTTTTCACCGAGCTGTCGGTGAGCAGCGTGCTTACGATCTGCGAGTATTCCCCGCGGATGCCTTCGAGCACGTCTTGCATATGGCGCAGCATGTCGCCCTCGATGTCGCGCGTGACGCCGCCGACCTTGGTGACGGAGAAGATGACGCGCCCGCCGGTGGTCTTCTCGAAGATGTCGAGCACGCGCTCGCGCAAGCGCCAGCAGTGCATGAACAGGCTCTCGAAACCGAACGCGTCGGCAGCAAGGCCCAGCCACAGCACGTGCGAATGGATTCGCGAAAGCTCATGCCAGATGACGCGCAGGTATTCGGCGCGCTTGGGGATCTCGACGTCCATGAGGTTCTCGATGGTTTCCGCGTATCCCATGGAATGGCCGAAGGCGCAAATGCCGCAGATGCGCTCGGCGACGTAGATGAACTGGTTATAGTCGCGCGTTTCCACGAGCTTCTCAAGCCCGCGATGGATGAAGCCGATCTGTGGGATGGCCTCGATGACCTTTTCGTCCTCGACGACGAGGTCGAGATGCAGCGGCTCGGGGAGCACGGGGTGCTGCGGGCCGAATGGGATGACGGTTGCCTTGCCCATGCTTACTCACCAGCCTTTTCGGTCTGCGCGGGGTCGTCCCCGCCGCTTTGGTTCGCTTTGGCCTGCTTGGCCATAAACGCCGCGCGCACCTTCGCCGCGCGCTCGGGATCCATCGACTTCAGGCGCTCCTCGAGCACGGCGACCTTCTCGTCATGCTCGGCCTGAGCGGTTTCCTTGCGGGCCTTCGCGTCGAGCGCCGCGCGCACCTTCGCCGCGCGCTCGGGGTCGAGCTGGGAAAGCTTCGCTTCAAGCTCGGCCTGCTTCTGCGCGGTCTGCTGACCGGTTGCGCGCTGCGATTCGAGCTTCGCCTTGTTGGCGAGCGCACCGCGCACCTGCTGCGCCTTTTCGGGCTGCATGTCGTCGAGCTTGGCCTTGCGCGCCATCGCGGCGCGGACCTTCGCGGCCTTCTCGGGATCCATCGCGGCGAGCTTGGCTTCCAGCTCCTCGTCGAAGACCTGGCCCTTGGCAGCGGATGCCTCCTCGGCGGCGAGCTTGGCCTTGCGCGCCATAGCCGCGCGGGCGCGGGCGATCTTCTCCGGATCGGTTCCCGCCATGCGCAGCTCGATGTCCTCGACGCTATCCGAGGGCGCCACGCCGGTGACCTTCTGCTTGGCGTCGGGATGGCTCGTGACGAAGCTCGCGTTCGCGGCAGCCGCCTGCTTCGCGCGCGCCGCCTTGGCCGCCGCCGCCTTGGCCGCCTTTTCCCGAGCGGCCTTCTGCTCGGGAGAGATGATGGTCATGGGCTCTTTGAGCGAAGTGGCGTAGAAGTTGCCCTTGAAGTCGATGGCGATGTTGCGGATGTCGAGCCCGAACAGGTCATGGATCTCGTTCTCGAACACGAACGCGGCGATGAAGCGGTTCGTGATCGAGGGAATGGGCATCTCCTTGCGCACGCCCTTGATGGTGAAGTTGTTCAGGCAGCCTTCCTGCATGAAGGTGTACTGCACGTCGATGCCCGACTCGGTGTTGACCGCGAGCACCTGCACGAAGCGGGCGCCCGCATTCTGCATGCGCTCGGCGAGCGCGGGAAGCCCTTCGATGGAGACTTCGGTGTATGTAGCTGGAATTGCCATATGTGCCTTACGCTCCCTTCGCTTCCCTTTTCATAGTCGCTCGCTTTTCCTCGAGGATGCCGATCGCCTCGACCACCGCGTCGATGATGGCCTCGGGGCGCACCGCGCAGCCGGGCGCGTACACATCCACGGGGATGGCCTTGTCCACGCCGCCGAGCACGTTGTAGCAGTCATGGAACACGCCGCCGGAGCAGGCGCAGATCCCGCAAGCTACAACCACCTTCGGCTCGACCATCTGCTCGTAGATCTCCTGGACCACCTTGATGTTCTGTTCGTTCACGCTGCCGGTGACCAGGAAGATGTCGGCATGCTTGGGATTGCCGGTGTTCACCACGCCGAAGCGCTCCGCGTCGAATCCCGGGCACAGCGCCGCCAAAACCTCGATGTCGCACCCGTTGCAGCTTGAGGCGTCGTAATGGATGACCCACGGTGATTTCGATAGATAGCTCATGCGCCCTCCTTACAGATACGTCAGGACCGCGATGTTCACGCCGCCGCACACCAGCGCGACGACCCAAGCGCTTTTGAACATCGCCTGCCACTTCACGCGGGCGAAATTGTTGTCGATGAAGATTTCCAGCAAGAAGGCAACTGCCGCCGCGACGATGCCCGCGACGATGGAAAGCGGGTTGCCGCAGATGAAGAACAGGCCGACCCAGCCCAGCGCCAGCACGTTCTCGAGCCAGTGCATCACCTCGACCTTGGCGAGCGTCTTGCCGCTCATCTCCGTGGTGGTGCCCCGCACGATCTCCTGGTGCGCATGCTGGGCCGTGGAGATGTCGAAGGGGCTTTTGCGCATCTTGATGGTGAGGATGAACAGAAAGCCGATGAACGCGAGCCACGTCGAGGCGATGGCGGGCGTGCGCAGGCCAAACGCCGCCGAGGCATCGAAGGAGCCCGCGGCGAAGAAGAACGCCACGGCGATGAACAGGCTCATCGGCTCCTCGCACATGATCTGCAGCGCCTCGCGCGCCGCGCCGACCTCGGCATAGGGGCTGCGCGTGCAGTAGGCTGCCAGGATGAAGAACAGGCTCGAAAGCGTGAGCACGAACACCGACAGGAGCAGGTTGCCGCCCGTGAAGAAGATGCCGCCGGCAACGCAGGCGAACACGAGCGCGCAGGCTATGTAGGTTCCCTCGACGCTGTTGACCGACACGCGATCCTTCTCAAGAAGCTTGCGCACATCGTAGTAGGGCTGCAAGATGCTCGGCCCCACGCGCCCCTGCAGGCGAGCCGACAGCTTTCGGTCGATCCCCGCCAACAGGCACCCTATCGCCCCGCCGATGGCGGCGAACAGGAGCGATCCGATGATGATTCTCAGAATGAACATGCGAACACTCCTCCTCTAGAAAATTCCCGGAACGGCGAAACAAGAAGCGACCAGTGCCGCAACGATGATGACGGTGCAGGCGACCTCGCCGACGGGCTTGATCTTCGCCTCGCCGAAGATGTCCTCCATGTACCAGTTGCGCGCCTGCGCCTGCGTCTCGCCCGAGAGCGAGTTGCGGAACGTGCGGTTGTCGTTGTTGGCGCTGACGCCGGATAGGTAGACGCTCGTCTTTTTCGTGCTGCGCGCGCCCAGGCCGGCGAACAGCACGATGAACACCGCGATGGACAGGATGGCGGAAACCCACAGATTCGCCTCCCCGAGCGGCTCGCCGCCGACGCCGTAGACGCTTTCGATGTACGGGTCGACGATCGCGTGGCTTAAGAGGGGCAGGCCGGCGCAGCACAGCAGGCACAGCACCGCCATGATCATGAGCGCCGTCCATTCGGTTCGGTGGACGGACGTTTCGATGTTGAGCGGGCGGGCGGCGATTCCGGAAAGCTTGCCGAGCCATTTCGCCCAGAACAAAAACGTCGCTGCGCTGCCGAAGCCCAAGATGATGATGAGCGCCGCGTTTCCGGTGCTCGCGAACGTGGACAGCGTCGCCCATTTCGCGATCAGCATGCCGAAGGGCGCGACGAACATGACCATGATGCCCGCCATCATGAAGCGGGCCAGGCGCGGCATGCGCTCGAAGAGCAGGTCCATCTGCTCGATGTCGCGGCTGCCGATGTGATGCTCGGCCGTTCCGACGCACAGGAAGAGCAGCGATTTGGCGACGGCATGGAAGAGCAGCAGGAAGCAGGCGGCCCAGATGGCCTCGGGCGTGCCGACGCCGGCGCAAGCCACGATGAGGCCGAGGTTGGCGATGGTCGAATAGGCGAGCACGCGCTTGGCGTTGCTCTGCGAGATGGCCATGAACGAGCACAGCATGAACGTCAGGCCGCCGACGAGGATGACCATGGCGGCGGGCACGGGGCTTACGATGAAGATGGGCGCCAGCTTGATGAGCAGAAAGACTCCCGCTTTGACCATCGTCGAGGAGTGCAGCAAGGCGCTCGTGGGCGTCGGCGCCACCATTGCCCCGAGCAGCCAGGTGTGGAACGGCATCTGGGCCGCCTTCGTCAGGCCGGCGAAAGCCAGGGCGCAGGCGGGCAGGGCCGCGAGCCCCGGCAGGGCCGCGCCTTCGAGCAGAAAGTCGTACAAAGACAGCGTGCCCATCTGCAGGGCGATGCAATACAGCGCCACCAGAAAGCCGATGCCGCCGGCAAGGTTCATGATGATCTGGCGAAACGCGTTGTTGATGGCCTCTTTTGTGCGGGTGTAGCCGATGAGCAAAAACGAGCAGACCGTGGTGATCTCCCAGCCCGTGAACATCCACAGCAGGTTGTTCGAGAACACGATGACGTACATCGCGGACAGGAACAGGAACATGAGGGCGAAGAATGTGGGGCGGCGGTCCTTCGCGCCCTGAGGCTCGTGCGCTTGGAAGTCCTCCATGTAGCCGAGCGCGTAGACGCAGATGCCGCTGCCGACCACGCCGATGATGAACGCCATGAGCAGCGAGAGCGAATCGATGTACAGGCCGTATTCGACCTCGATGCCCTGCGCCACGAAGATATCGAAGGCCAGCGACCCGGCCACCTGGACGATGGCCAGCACACAGGCGAGCGCGTTTTTGTACTTGATGCCGAAATAGAGGATGACAGCCGCGATGATGACCCCAACCACGGTGCATACCACGTTTGCCGCTTCTGAAGAGAATTGGATTTGCAGCCAAGGCGATCCGAGGTTTGCCAAAACCAGCCAGATCGAGCCGATTCCCGTGACGGCGCCTGCCGCACACACGATCACTCGGCGCGCCATCTCGTTGCGAACGACGAGCAACACGCCCGCGATCAGCAACGGAAACAGGATAAGGAACCCGATAAGTGCCACGCTGTCTCCCCCTTTCGATTGTTGTGCACGCCGCCCTTTCGCGACGCAACGGTTGCCTGTCGTGAATCGAGCGACCATATCTCTCGATTACGAGTGAAAGAGACTGTACCAATTCGAGCGCTCGAATTCCCCAACGATGCGCATGACGGGCAGTATCCTCGGTAAATGGGGTTCTGTTAGGGGCATTGTCGCTGCTTGTGCGCAGCGATAAACGGGACAGATTTCTGCTCGTGTCTAATCGGTTATCTCGGAATCAGGTATACCATAAATGTTACTGCGGAGGAAACATTTCTAAAATAATAGACAAAATCGGAGAGCGGAGGCTAGCATTGGGAAGGCGCTGCGGAGCGCCGGCGGTTGGCAGCGGCCACCAGTCGGACGAGCAGTAAAAAAGCCGCTCTAGCGAGCGGCTTTAAGATTCATGGTCGGGTTGACAGGATTTGAACCTGCGACCCCTTGACCCCCAGTCAAGTGCGCTACCAAACTGCGCCACAACCCGTCGACCTTGCTGTCCTTCAGACAGCTTGTTTATAATATCGGATACCCTTTCGCCACGCAAGACCCAATTCTAAAAATTTCTCTTGCCTGAAAATTCTGCCACCTTGCGTTGCGCTTTTGCCGCCGAGCATCTACCGGCAATAGGTCTCCAGCACCGCCGAGAGCTTCTTGAAGTCGAGCGGCTTGGCGATGTGCTCGTTCATGCCGGCATCCCGCGCCGCCTGCACGTCTTCGGCAAAGGCGTTCGCCGTCATGGCCACGATGGGAAGCTTTTGGCAGTATTCGTCATCGAAGGCGCGAATGGCCCGCGTCGCCTCGTGCCCGTCCATGCGCGGCATCATCACGTCCATCAGCACCAGATCGTATCGACGCCCTGCGCTCTCGCAGACCTTGCGCACGGCCTCTTCGCCGTCGTTTGCGGTGTCGACCTCTATGTCGGTCAGGCGAAGGATCTCGCAGACGACCTCGCGGTTGATGGCGTTGTCCTCGACCACGAGGACCCTCTTGCCCGGATAGCTGCTCGACAGAACCGCCTCTTCGTCGCAAGCTTTGTCCCCCTCGCCCACCAGCTCGTCGAAGGTGCTCAAAAGCCGGGAGCGGAAAAGCGGTTTCGCGATGAACGCGTTCACGCCTGCCTCGCGCGCCTCAGCCTCGAAGTCGCTCCAATCGTACGCGCTGATAATGATGATGGGGATGTTCTTGCCAACCCTCTTGCGGATCTCGCGCGCGCATTCGATGCCGTTCATGTCGGGCATCTTCATGTCGAGGATGCAGGCGAAGAAATCGCGCTTCTGCTCGTGATTGGCCATGGCCATCTCCACGGCGATGTGCCCACATGAAGCCGCTTGCGCCTTCATGCCGAAGCTGTTGAGCATGTCGCAGCACGATTCGAGCGCCAGCGGGTCGTCGTCGGCCACGAGCACGTCGAGGTTCACGAGCTTCTCGGAAGCCTCCTGCGCCGTGCGCTGCGGTTTCAGGAAAACGGTGACCGTGTAGCGGGTTCCGACGTCGAGCGCGCTTTCCACCTTGATATCGCCGCCCATCATGCGCACGATGTTGCGGCTGATGGGCATCCCCAGGCCGGCTCCGCGAACGGCCTCGACGCGCTCGTCCTTTGCGCGCACGAAAGGCTCGAAGATGTTGTCGACCGTTTCCTTGGACATGCCGATGCCGTTGTCTTCGAACACGAACTCGTAGCGTGCGTATTTTGCCTGGTTGCTCGGCTTTTCGGAGATGATGAGGTGGATATGGCCGCCCTCGGGGGTGTACTTGATGGCGTTGCCCATGAGGTTCACGAACACCTGCTGCAGGCGCAGCGCATCCCCGGTGACGTACTCGTGCTCAAGGTGGTCGAGCGTGACCTGAAGCGTATGATGCTTCTCGTCGATCTGGGTTTTGATCATGGCGATCAAGCTGTCGATGAGGTCGCTGAGCTTGAAATCCTCTTCGCCCAAAGCGATGCTGCCGCTCTCGATCTTGCTCATGTCCAAGACCTCGTTGATGAGGCTGAGCAGATGCCGCGAGCTGAGCGTGATCTTGCGAAGGCTGTCGCGCACGCGATCGGGGTCGTCGGCGTGCGCCGCGGCGAGGGCCGTCATGCCGACGATGCCGTTCATGGGCGTGCGGATCTCGTGAGACATCTGCGAGAGGAACTTCGTCTTCGCGTCGTTCGCGCGGTTCGCGTAGCCGAACGCGTCGGCGAGCGCTTGGCGCGCGCGGAAGTCCTCCTTCACGATCTGCGTCACGTCCTGGGAAACGAAAAGCACCTTGCTGACGCCGTCTTCGTTAAACTCAAGCGGGAGGACCGCCATGCCGAGGTATTGCTCGGCGCCCACGATGCCGTAATCGAAGCGATAGACGTCGTTGGGCCCCTTCAGCTCCCGCCGAAGGCGTTCAGGCGAGAGCGCATCGGAAATGGACGAGGTGTCGTCGACCATCCGAAGGCGCTTCTCGAACGTGGCGAGCAGCTCGCTGAGACGGCCTGAAGCCGGGTAGCCTAAGCGCTCGTCGAACTTGTAGAAGGTGTAGCTGTCCTGCGCAAGGTCGCAGACGGCGTAGCGATCGACGAGGCGAAGCAAGCCGTTGAGCAGCTCTTCTTGCATCGTCTTCTCGCGCAGAAGCTCTTGATTCAGCTGGTTTTGGCGCTGCCGCTCATCCACGTTGAGCGTGATTCCCGAGATCTTGCCCGCGCCGCCTTTTGCATAGCTGCTGGTGCTGCCAACCGTGCGAAGCCACAGGTATTCGCCGCTCGCTGCGCGCATGCGGTAGGTCGCATCGACGTTGAGCTTTCCGGCGGAGGAGACCGCTTCCTCGATCTTCGAGCGCACCATCTCGACTTCGTCGGGATGGATGAGCGAGAAATAATCCTCGAGGGTGGCGGGGAAATTCAGCTCTTCGCCGTATCCGAGCATCGATTTGAGGTTCAGGCTGAACGCAACGGCCCCGGATCCGTCGGGACCGAAGGAGTACTCCCACGCCCCTGTTTGATAGATCTCGTTGATAAGCTCGAGCGTTTCCGCTTCGGGGGTGCTGCGCGCGGTGAGGAGCCAGCACACGTTGCCGTTCTTGTCCACGACGTCGCTGTTGTGCACCTCAACGTAGAACGGTGCACCCGAGGCGCTTCTCAAGCGAAGGTGCCTTGCGGCAAGCATATGGTTGGCTTTGAGGGTCGAGGCGATGTTGTCATCGGGGTCGAAGACGAAATCCTTCAGCGATCGACCGGCGAATTCGCTCGCGCTTCGAGGGTCGTAGCCGAGGTTTTTTGCGAAGATCTTCGATGCGAAGGTGATGCTCAGCGCGTCATCGTAGTGCCCCATGATCACGCCGACCGCGCAGCTTTGCTCGAGCAGCTGCTGCACGGCATGTCGCGTCGAAAGCGCCAGTTCGCCGTAATCGTCGGTGATATGCGTCTCGTCAGGTTCGAACGAATCCATCGAGCTGTTGCCGGTCATCTCAGCCCCCATGCAAAAATTCCTACAGAGAAATTTTAGAATACTCGAATTTCCACGACAGGGTAAGAGGCGCACGTCAAGGTCCTCATTGACCTGACCAATATTTTACAAATGGCTCGCGGCCTTACTGTTCGCTGGCGGCCCGTTTGAGGTCGATCGCCCGATCGATGATGGCGCTTGCCAGATCGTCCTTCGGCATGAGCCCGAGCGCTTCCGTGCCGTCGCGGGTGACGAGCGAGACTGCGTTGTCGTCGGTTCCGAAGGCTATGCCGTCGCCCACCAAGTTGGCGACGATGAGGTCGGCGTGCTTCTTCTCAAGCTTTATCTTCGCATTGGCTACCACATCGTTCGTCTCGGCGGCGAAGCCCACCACGAACTGCCGGGTTTTCGATGCGGCGAGCGTTGCGAGGATGTCGGGGTTCTCCACGAGCCGTATGGTCGAGAGATCTACGCCCGCACGCCCCTTTTTGAGCTTGATGGGAGATGCCTCCTCCGGGCGCATATCGGCCACCGCGGCCGCGAAAAACGCCAGATCGCAGCCATCGAACGCCGCCTGCGCCGCCTCGAGCATGTCCTCGGCGCTCTCAACCCAGACGCGCTCGACCCCGTCTGGGCAATCGAGGGCCACCGGCCCGCTTATGAGCGTGACGTGCGCCCCCCGCCGTGCTGCGGCGCGCGCCAGCGCATAGCCCATCTTGCCGCTCGAGCGGTTCGTGATGTAGCGTACCGGGTCGATCGGCTCGATGGTCGGCCCCGCGGTGACCATGACGCGCGTCCCCTGCAGATCGCGTTCGCGCTTATGCCCGAGGACCTCGAGCGTGGTCGCGACGATGTCGTCGATGTCGGCCAGGCGCCCGCGGCCGACGTCTCCGCAGGCAAGGTAGCCCTCCCCCGCTTCGATGAACCGCGCCCCGCGGATCTCCAGCTTCCCGTAGTTGTAGCGGGTGGCCGCCGCCTCGTACATGTGCACGTTCATCGCCGGCGCGATGATGAGCGGAGCCGTGCAGGCGAGCGCCGTGGTGGTCAAAAGATCGTCTGCGATGCCGTTGGCGATCTTCGCCATGACGTTTGCGGTGCACGGCGCGATGAGAAACGCATCGGCTTCCTCGGCAAGCGATATGTGATGGATGGGGTCGGACGGGTCGTCGAACAGCCCCACGGCGACCGGTTCGTGCGTGAGCGCCCGAAAGGTGGTCGGGTCGACGAAATGGGTTGCGTGCTCGGTCATCACGACCTTGACGCGCACGCCCGCCTTCTGCAGGCCGCGAAGAATCTCGCACGACTTGTAGGCCGCGATGCAGCCGGTCACGCCCAACAGAACGGTTTTTTGGTTGCAAGCGCTTCCCTCGCCCATGGCATGGCTCCTATCCGATATACGCTGATAACACCGATTGCAGCGCCGCCGCATGTTGCTCAGTCCCGTTCAGGCAGGGGATGTAGATGAACTCGCGCCCCTGGGGCCTCACCCCGGCCTTTTCGAGCTGCTCATGGTAGAACGGCTTCAATTCGTAGTCGATATCATACAGTGTCTCGAGGCAATCGGTCGCAAAATTCGGGCAGACCATGAAGATGCGCCGCGTGCTTTCGTCTTGCGCCCACCGGCTCAGTATCTGGCGTGAGAACGGCTTGAGCCATTCCCTCCCCTTGTCGAACTGGCAGTTGAACCCGATCGCCCACGACTCGCTTTCAAGCCCCAGCGCCGAGGCGATGGCGTGCGAGGTGCTCTCGACCGTTTTGGGGTAGTCGTCGCCGGCTTCGATGTCGGCCATGGGAATGGAATGGAAGTTGAACAGCAGCCGGTCCCCTGCGGCTGCATCGAAGTCGGATGCCTTGATGGACTCCGTAACGGCGTTAAGGTAGGCGGCGTTGTCGCTGTAGCCTTCGATGACCGTCACCGGAACATCCCAGTGCAGCTTGCGCACGGCGTGCGCAAGCCCGTCGGCGACCGCCTTCGTGGTGCTGAAGGCGCCTTGCGGGTACAGCGGGAGCACGACCACGCGCGTGCAGCCGGCCTCGCGCAAAGACGCGAGCCCGTCTGCGATGAACGGCGCGCCGTAGCTCATGCCGAGCCGCACCGCTACCGCTTGTCCCGCAGCCGCGTACCGCCCTTCGAGCGCCTCGGCGAGCCGGGCATGCTCCACGTCGAAGGGCGAGCCTTCCGGCGTCCAGATTTTGGCATACTTCGCGCCCGAGGTGGCCTTGCGCTTCGGGAAGATGAACAGGTGCAGGATGATCCACCATGCCACGACGTTCATGGGGCGGATGCGCGGATCGGAGAGGAACTTCGACAGATACGCGCGCACGTCCTCCGGGTCGGGGCTGGCGGGCGAGCCGGTGTTCGAGAGCAGGATTCCGAGCTTTTCTTCATCGGGGCTGTGCATGGGTGGCTAACCTTTTCGCGTCGAGGGGTAAGCAAGAGGCGCGATCGTGTGCCGCGCCGTGGCAAGCATAGGTCATATCAGCATGCCGAGGTATCCCCCGTGAGGGGTAATTCGCTCGGGTGCGGGGCGCCTTCGAGCAACGCGGCCACTTCCTTTCCTGCTTCGGTGCGTCCTTGCGAGCGCGCGGCGAGGCCGCGAAGCACCTGCGCGAGGTCGTCGGGCAGGTTGTCCGCGAAAAAGAGCTCTTCGCCCGTCAGGGGATGGGCGAGCTTTATCTGGAACGAATGGAGGAATTGGCGCTGCAAGCCCAGCTGGGCTTCAGGCGCCTTCGGAGCCGAAGCGTTGTAGACGGGGTCGCCCACGAGCGGATGCTTCGTGTACTGCATATGGACGCGAATCTGATGGGTGCGCCCGGTGAACAGCTTGCAATCGATGAGCGTGTAGCCGTCATCGCCGGCCTGGGGGGCGAAGCGCTCGAGCACCCGAAACGTGGTCACCGCCTCGCGCGCCGACGGGCAAT
>CAVGWX010000037.1:0-18153 GCA_963633085.1 Prevotella sp. CAG:279
CGCGGCCGCGGCGGCCCGCGCTGCATGAGCATGCCCATCTGGCGCGAGGACTAAGCGCCGGCGGGCATCTCCGCACGGCTTTCTTGCCGCCTGCCGGCAAGCGCGCTCCCCGGCGAAAAGGGGAGGAACCATGGTTTTTCCCGGAGCCGTATTCGCGCGGCACCGGTTAAAACAGCAGGTCGAAACTTGGCGCGACCTGCACTTGTTACCATATACGCAATGCATGTACCAAACGAAAGGAATCTATTATGCCTACGAGCCTCTCCGGACGTCATTTCCTGCGCCTCCTCGACTTCACCACCGAGGAGATCGAGTACCTGCTCAAGCTTTCCAAGAACTTTAAGGACATGAAGCGTGCCGGCGTGCCGCACCGCTACCTTGAGGGCAAGAACATCGTTCTTTTGTTCCAGAAGACCTCCACGCGCACCCGCTGCGCCTTCGAAGTGGGCGCCATGGACCTTGGCATGGGCGTGACCTACCTTGATCCGAACAGCTCCCAGATGGGCAAGAAGGAGTCCATCGAGGACACCGCCCGCGTGCTCGGCCGCTTCTACGACGGCATCGAGTTCCGCGGATTCGCCCAGGCCGACGTCGAAGAGCTGGCCGCCAACGCCGGCGTGCCGGTGTGGAACGGTCTTACCACCGAGTGGCATCCCACCCAGATGCTGGCCGACATCCTGACCGTGCAGGAGAACTTCAACTACGACATCAAGGGCCGCACCCTGGTGTTCATGGGCGACGCCAAGAACAACGTCGCGCGCTCCCTCATGGTCGTGTGCGCCAAGCTGGGCATGAACTTCGTCGCCTGCGGCCCCGCCGACTGCATGCCGGCCGACGACGTGCTCGAGGCCTGCCGCCCCATCGCCGCTGAAAACGGCTGCACCATCACGCTGACCGAGGACCCGAAGGCCGGCTGCGCGGGCGCCGACGTCATCTACACCGACGTGTGGGTGTCCATGGGCGAGCCCGACGAGGTGTGGGAGCAGCGCATCAAGGAGCTCGAGCCCTATCGCGTCACCTCCGAGCTCATGGCGCTCGCCAAGCCCGAGGCCATCTTCCTGCACTGCCTGCCGAGCTTCCACGACACCAACACCACCATCGGCGCGCAGAAGGCCGAGCAGTTCGGCATCACCGAGATGGAAGTGACCGACGAGGTGTTCGAGTCCAAGCAGTCCAAGGTCTTCGACGAGGCCGAGAACCGCATGCACACTATCAAGGCCGTCATGTACGCCACGCTTTCCTAAGAGCGCGCACCACACTCCTTTCCTTCACAACGTTTTGCGAGCTGAGCCCCTGTTTTAAGGGGGTTCAGCTCGCTGTTCCCGAAAACAGGAGGCACCCATGCCCTACAGCAAAGGAAACGGCCCCAGCGTCGTCATCGCCCTGGGCGGCAACGCCCTGGGCAACACCCCGGCCGAGCAGCTCGAGCTGGTGAAGAACACCGCGAAGAACATCGTCGACATGGTCGGCGAGGGCGTCAACGTCGTGGTCTCCCACGGCAACGGCCCGCAGGTCGGCATGATCAACAACGCGTTCGCCTTCGCCGCCGCCAACGACGGCAAGACCCCCGAGATGCCCTTCCCCGAGGCCGGCGCCATGTCGCAGGGCTACATCGGCTACCAGCTCTCGCAGGCGATCCTCAACGAGCTTCGCCGCCGCGGCATCATGCGCTCGACGGCCAACGTCATCACCCAGACGGTCGTCTACCCCGATGACCCGGCCTTCGACAACCCCACCAAGCCCGTCGGCGCGTTCATGACCGAGGAGGAGGCGAAGGCGAAGGCCGCCGAGACCGGCTGGACCTTCAAGGAGGACGCCGGGCGCGGGTGGCGCCAGGTGGTGGCCAGCCCCAAGCCCCAGCGCATCGTCGAGTTCGACGCCGTGAAGGACCTCATGGACGCCGGCTACATCGTGGTGTCCACCGGCGGCGGCGGGGTGCCGGTCTTCCAGAAGGACGACGGCTACGTCGGGGTGCCGGCCGTCATCGACAAGGACCGCTCGAGCGCCAAGCTCGCCGCCGACTTCAAGGCCGACATGCTCGTCATCCTCACCGCGGTCGAGAAGGTGTGCGTCAACTACGGCAAGCCCGACCAGGAGGAGATATCCGAGATGACCGTTGACGAGGCCCGCGAGTACATCGCGCAGGGCCAGTTCGCCCCCGGCTCGATGCTTCCCAAGGTGGAGGCCTGCATCGAGTACGTCGAGGCCTACCCGGCCGGCCGGGCGCTCATCACCTCGCTCGAGTGCGCCGCCGCGGGCCTCGAGGGCAAGACGGGCACCATCATCAAGGCCTAGGGGCGCGAAGCGCCTGCGCGACCTGCGCGGAGAATCGCAGACTACCCGCGGCGTCGCGTGCGCATGCGGCGCCGCATGCTGGCTTGAAAGGCGGTCTTTCGGCCGCGCGAGCCTTCGGAAAGCTCCCCTTATGGCAGGGGAGCTTTCGGTTTCTGTGAACCCTGTCGCGCCTGCGCGCGGGCGCTTCGGGCGCTCGTTGCGCATGATAAAATGATTTTACGAATGTTTACCGAAGCTCAAGGAAGTAGTACCTATGCAGATTCGCGAAGAACTCGAGAACCTCATCGCCGCATCCATCTCCGCCGCGCGCGAGGATGGGTCGCTTGTGATCGACCAGCAGCCCGCGCCCGCGCTTGAACGCCCGCGCGACCTTTCCAACGGCGACTGGGCAAGCACCGTCGCCATGCGCTCCTCGAAGCTCGCGCACAAAAACCCGCGCGAGATCGCCCAGATAATCGTCGACCATATTCCGGCGAACACCATGATCGCGTCGGTGGATATCGCCGGCCCCGGCTTCATCAACATCAAGCTCGCCCCCTCGGCGTTCCAGTCGGTGGCCGCGCGCGTGCGCGCCGAGCGCAGCGATTTCGGTCGCGGCACGCTGCCCGAGGGCACGCCGCGCAAGATCAACCTGGAATACGTTTCCGCCAACCCCACCGGCCCCATGCACGTGGGCCACGGGCGCTGGGCGTCTTTGGGCGACGCGATGGCGCGCGTGATGCGGCATGCCGGCTACGAGGTGTCGGAGGAGTACTACATCAACGACCACGGCGTGCAGATGGACGTGTTCGGCAGCTCCGTGTCGGTGCGCTACATGCAGCTTTTGGGCCACGACGTCGAGATGCCGGAAAAGTGCTACGGCGGCGGGTACGTCAAGGACATCGCCCAGGGCATCATCGACCGCGAGGGCAACAAGTACGAGCAGCTTTCCGAGGAGGATCGCACCGCACAGTTCCGCGAGCTGGCCTATCAGGAGATGCTCGGCCTCATCGAAAGCACGCTGACCGGTTTCGGCACCACGTTCGACACGTGGTTCAGCGAGCGCAGCCTCTATGTTGCCGACGAGAGCGGCACCTCCGCCGTGCAGCGCTCCTTGGCGGTCATGGAGGAGAAGGGCTACCTGTACCAGAAGGACGGCGCCACGTGGTTCCGCTCCACCGATTTCGGCGACGACAAGGACCGCGTGCTGCTGAAGGAAAACGGCGAGTACACCTACTTCATGTCCGACGTGGCCTACCACTACGACAAGATGCAGCGCGGGTTCGACCACCTCATCGACCTGTGGGGCGCCGACCATCACGGCTACATCAGGCGTTGCGAGGCCATGCTCGCCGCATGGGGCTACCCGGGCGCGCTCGAGGTGGTGCTCGGCCAGCTGGTGAACCTGTTCCGCGACGGCGAGGCCGTGCGCATGTCCAAGCGAACCGGCGAGATGGTCACGTTCGCCGAGCTCATCGACGAGGTGGGCGTGGACGCCACGCGTTTCCTGATGCTGTCGCGCTCCTCCGACCAACCCATCGACTTCGACATCGAGGTGGCGAAGAAGAAGGACGCCAGCAACCCGGTGTATTACGTGCAGTACGCCCATGCGCGCATCTGCTCCATCCTGCGCAAGGCCGCTGGCGAGGGCGCTGAGGGCCTTTCCACCGACGAGCTGGCCGCGAAGGTCATCCCGGCCGATGTGGACCTTTCCGCGCTCACCCACGAGTCGGAGATCGCGCTCATGCGCAAGATGGACGACTTCGGCGAGCTCATCGCGCTCGCCGCGCGCGATCGCGCCCCGTTCCGCCTGACGCACTACGCCCAGGAGCTGGCGGGCCTGTTCCATCAGTTCTATACCAACTGCCACATCATCGGCGAGGAGCCTGCCGTTCAGAACGCGCGCCTGGCCTTGGCCGATGCGGCGCGCATCGTGCTCGCCCTCACGCTCGACCTCATCGGCGTGAGCGCCCCGGAGCAGATGTAGGCGCTCCCCCGGTTTTCAGCGCGGCCCCGCTCGATTAAACGAGCGGGGCTTTTTTGATGGCGAAAAGAAGAAGGCCCCGGGCCGCCCTGCAAAGAGGGCGGCCCGGGGCCTTCGAGTGCGTGCCGCGAACAGCAGGGCGCTACACCTTGTCTTCCAGGTCCATCTGCATGAGGTTCACGTTCTCGCGCAGGCGCTTGGCCGCTGCGCGAGAAAGCTCGCCGTCGTCGTAGCGCGTCTGGATCTGCTCGAGCTCGATCTGCAGGCCCAGGCGCTCGACGTCCTGCGTCTTGTCCTGCGTGCGGATGAGGCCCGTCATGGTGGGCGCCGCCGCGCGCAAGGTGCGCAGGAGCTGCTGGTATTCCAGCAAGAGCTTCGAGATGTCCTCGGCGTTGGCGGCGGAGTCGCCGGCTAGCTCCTCGTGCAGCTTGTCGATGACATGCTCGTAGGATTTGATCTGCAGCTCGCGCGTGGCCTGCGCCGTTTCGCTCAGTTCGGCGCCCGGCACCTTGTACACGATGTCGTGCAGGCTCCTTCTGCCGGCCGTCCTCCAGCGAGTCAGATGCTTGCGCATGTTCGCGCGCAGGGAATGGTGGTGCTTGATGAGCTCCTCCATGCGCGCGAGGCGGGCGAGGTACTGGTAGCCCGCGTAATGGTCGACCTCGCCTGAGGCGATGAGCTTGTTCACGAAGTCCTGCTCCCAGGCAAGCGTTTTCAGGCGCAGCTTCAAGTTCGGCTCGTCCTCGACGTCGTTGATGTCCTTGATGCGCGCGATACGGTCGTTGTACTGGGCGACGACGATCTGCGTGGCGGCGCGGTTTTCCGGCGTCTGGCGCACGGAAAGCTCCTCGATGACGGTGCGCAGGATCTCCAGGTTCGTCTCAACGTCGCGGCGCTTCTGCTCGCTGTCAACCTTTTCCTTCGGCGGTGCGAAGATGGGCAGGACGAAGGTGGCCAGCAGCAAGGTGACCACGATGACGCCGCAGGCCAAGAACATGATGAGCTCTCGCTGCGCGATGGCCTGGGGGATGGTCAGGATCACCGCGAGGGTGA
Organism: Prevotella sp. CAG:279; assembly: GCA_963633085.1. Classification (GTDB taxonomy): domain Bacteria; phylum Actinomycetota; class Coriobacteriia; order Coriobacteriales; family Eggerthellaceae; genus Senegalimassilia. The sequence continues at coordinate 5,312 of CAVGWX010000037.1, forward strand.
CCGTTCCCTTCGCCCCGCCGAGCGTCATGATGATGGAGGAGTGGATATCGTGCCCGAGCGTTTTGCAGGGCTTTGCGATGGTGGCGGTGATCTGCGCCTGCTTCTTGTTGCGCTTGTGCACGCTGCGATGATGGATGCGCTCCATGAGCAGCACCCAGACGAAGCGCACGATGATGAGGATGAGGCTGATGCCGAGCACGTAGAGCAGAAGCTGCCAGTTCGGGATGCTGACGTTGTTCCAGGTCTGCTGCATGGCGCGGGGCAGCTGCGTGCCCAAAAGCACGAAGACGATGCCGTTGAGCGTGTAGCTGATGACGCGCCAGACGCTCGTGGAAACGATGTTCAGGCGCGACACCGAAGGCCCGGCCGTGCGCGGGGATATGACGTTGACGAGCCCCGCCGCCACCACGGCGAGGATGCCGCTCGCGCCCAGCTGGTCGGCGGCCAGAAACACGATGAACGGCGTGAACACCTCGAAGAGCACGTGGAAGGTGGTGTTCTCAAGGCCCCAGGATCGCACGAGGCGCACGATGAGGTTGCCGATGTAGCCGAGCACGAGGCCCGCGGCGATGCCGCCGAAGAACTCGACGAGGAAGTGCCCGACGGCGCTTGCGGGAGAGAAGGCCCCGCTCATGGCGGCGGCGATGGAGAACTGGAAGGCCACGATGCCGGTGGCGTCGTTGATGAGCGACTCGCCCTTGAGCAGCGCCTTGCACCGCGGCGAGATGTCGGCATCCTTCGACGCGGCGGAAACGGCGATGGGGTCGGTGGGGCCGAGCGCCGCACCGAGCGCGAAGGCGGCGGCAAGCGAGATGGAGGGGATGATGGCGTTGACGAAGAATCCGACGCCCACGATGATCGCCAGCACGAGCCCGATGGCGAGCGCGACGATCGACCTGCGGTTGTTCCAAAGCTCCGACTTGCTGGCTTCTTTGGCCTCCTGGAACAGCAACGGCGCGATGAACAGGACGAGGAACAGGTCCGATTCGTCGAAGAGGATGTCCACCTGACCGCCCGCGAACAGGGCGATCATAAGGCCGAGCGCGATCTGGATGAGCGGCGAGGACACTTTCGGCACCAGCTGGTCGACCACCGACGACACGAGCACGGCGCAGATCATGAGCAATATGAGAACGAGGGTCTCCATAGGCGGCTCCTTGAACTTCGTTTGGGGATCTCTTTTATTGTAGGGGAGCGGCCTGTTCCTTCAGGTAAGCGGCATACGAAAAGTCGTGCATCTGCACAAGCGATCCGCGGCGGTTGGCGCGGTGGAGAAAAAATTTCACAAATTGGGGGTTGCGCTCTTCTCGGATACTCGTATACTATTGCTTCGCGCCTTGGTGGGTGTGGCCTAGTTGGTTAGGGCGCCAGATTGTGGCTCTGGAGGTCGAGGGTTCGAATCCCTTCACCCACCCCAGCGCGCAGCAGTTTGAAAAAGCGTGTGTTTACTTGGACCGTTAGCTTAGTTGGTAGAGCAGGGGACTCTTAATCCCAAGGTCCGGGGTTCGAGTCCCCGACGGTCCACCATTTACTCGCATGCTTTTGAAAACGAACCTTCACATATCGCTTCTTTGGACCGTTAGCTTAGTTGGTAGAGCAGGGGACTCTTAATCCCAAGGTCCGGGGTTCGAGTCCCCGACGGTCCACCATTTGAAACTCAAGGCTTCCATCAGGGAGCCTTTCTTATTTTCCCTCGGCGCTGGACAGGGATGCGACCGCCATCTTCGCGTTTTCACCTCGCGCAGGGCGCATGGCCGCCGCCCCTGCGGTTTTCGCCTGGCGCGCCGCTGCGCTATCATGGGATGCGCACAAGCATCGGGGTGCCCCGCGGCATCCTGTTATAAAGGAGCAAAGCTTGGAAACGAAATCATCTGAAAAGCGCTTCGCGCTGATCATCGACGCAGACAACGTGTCGTCGCGCTACATCAAATACATCACCGACGAGCTGTCGAAGTACGGCACCATCACCTATAAGCGCATCTACGGGGACTGGACGAGCACCTTGCATGCCAAGTGGAAGGATGCGCTTTTGGAAAACTCCATCACGCCCATCCAGCAGTTCAGCTACACCGTCGGCAAGAACGCGACCGATTCGGCCATGATCATCGACGCCATGGACATCATGTATACGAACTCGGTCGAGGGCTTCTGCATCGTTTCGTCCGACTCCGACTTCACGCGCCTTGCCAGCCGCATCCGCGAAAGCGGCCTTATGGTCATCGGCATGGGCGAGAAGAAGACCCCGCAGCCCTTCCGCAAGGCGTGCGACATCTTCACCACGCTCGAGCTGTTGGTGGGCGAAGGGTCGGGCCGCGGCCGGCGCGGCCATCGCGGGCAGGCCGGCGCGGGCGAGGGGCCCACGATCGAGCAGGTGGAAAGCGCCGTCGTGGACATCGTGACCGACAACCTGAACAACGGCAAGGCGACCGGCCTTGGCGAGGTGGGCAGCCGCCTGTTGAAGCGCTATCCCGATTTCGACGTGCGCAGCTACGGTACCAACCAGCTTACCAAGCTGCTCGGCGAGTTTTCGCGCGTCGAGGTCATCAAGTCGGGCAACAGCGTGATGGTCGAGCTTTCCGACGGATCCTCGTCAAGCGCGCCCGAGGAGGCGCCGCAGGCCTCGCCGGCTCAAACTGTCGAGCCTGTCGAGGAGGAGGGCGCCTCCGAAACGGCATCCGAGGGCTCTGCGCGCAAGTCTTCGCGCCGCGGCAGGCGAGGACGGCGTCGCGGGCAGGGCGCGAAGGCCCAGCAGGAGCAGGCAGCGACTTCCCTCGACCAGCCTGCCGCTGATCAGGCGGCTGTCGAACAGGAAACACCCGCCGCTGAGCAGCCCGCCGCCGAGCAGGCGGAGTCCCTAGCCGAACAGCCCGCCGCCGAGCTGGCTGCTGCTGAACAGATGGCGCCCGCGGCCGAGCAGCCTGCCGCCGAGCAGGAAGCGCCTGCCGCCGCCGATGAGCCTGCCGCCGAAGCGCAGCAAACGGAGCGGAAAGCGGCCGCGGGCGCGAAGAAGCACTCGAAGGGCGCGCCCGACAAGCCCGCCCGCCGTCGCGGCCGCCCGCGCAAGGCCCCTGCTCCCGAAAGCCCCGAGGAGACCCCCGACCGCTACGTCATCAACGCCATCCGCCGCGCGGGCAGCGCCGGGGCCAGCGTGGCCGATCTGGGCCGCCAGGTGCGCTCGGCGTACAAGGATTTCAAGGTGCGCGACCTTGGTTTCACCCAGTTCCGCAAGTATGTCGAGTCGCTGTCGGAGGTGAAGGTGGAAAAGCAGGGCTCCGATTTCGTGGCAAAGCTCGAGGACTAGCACCGCCTTCGGGCTCGTCTTGGCTCCGCTCGAAAGATATCTTCGGTATCGGGCCCGAGCTTTTGGTATGATGGGCATCGCGCTTCTTGCGCGTATTTGCCATGTGCGGGCGTGGCGGAATTGGCAGACGCGCCAGATTTAGGTTCTGGTGGGGAAACTCGTGAAGGTTCAAGTCCTTTCGCCCGCACCATTTGAGGGGAGTATGCTCGCAGGCATCCTCCCCTCAGCTGTTTTCGGTACGGCACCCTGCGCTAGCGGTCGATGGCGCCGCCAACGGGCGCGGGGGTGCGAGGAAGGAATGAGTATGGAAACCCTGAAGTCCATCGGACGGACGTGGAACTCGATCAGCCTGATAAAGCGCATCATCATCGGCCTGGTCATCGGCGCCGTCCTCGGCGTGGTCTGGCCCGGCAACGACGTCGTCGAGATGCTGGGCACCCTGTTCGTGTCGGCCTTGAAGGGCGTTGCCCCCATCCTGGTGTTCTTCCTGGTCATCGCCGCCCTTGCGAACGCCCGCGGCACCGGCGCCATGAAGACCGTCGTGGTGCTCTATCTTATCGCCACGTTCGTGGCCGCGTTCGTCGCCGTGCTGATGAGCTCGCTGTTCCCGGTCGATCTGACGCTGGCCGCCGCTAAGGAGCAGTCCGCGCCCTCCGACATCGGATCGGTGCTCTCCACGCTCGTGCTCTCCATCGCCTCGAACCCCGTCGATGCGCTCACCAACGCCAATTACCTGGGCATCCTCACGTGGGCTATCCTCCTTGGCATCGCGCTGCGCCATGCCAAGGATGGCGTGAAGGACGTCTTCGTCGCCATTTCCGATGCCGTGTCGCAGGTGGTGCGCTGGATCATCTCGCTGGCCCCCTTCGGCATCCTCGGCCTGGTCTACACATCGGTGGGCGAAAACGGCCTGGAGATCTTCACCGAATACGGCATGCTGCTCGTGGTGCTTTTGGCTTCGATGGCCGCGGTCGCCTTCGTCACCAACCCGATCATCGCCTTCGCATGCTTCCGCAAGAACCCCTATCCGCTGGTGTGGCGCTGCATCAAGGATTCGGGCATCACGGCGTTCTTCACCCGCAGCTCCGCGGCCAACATCCCGGTCAACATGGAGCTGTGCAAGAAGCTCGGCCTGAACAAGGACATCTATTCCGTGTCCATCCCGCTCGGCGCCACCATCAACATGGGCGGCGCCGCGGTGACCATCTCGACGATGGCCATGATGGCGGCCCATACCATGGGCGTGCAGGTCGACTTCGGCACGGCCGTCATCCTCGGCGCGCTTTCCGCGGTGTCGGCTTGCGGCGCGTCGGGCGTCGCCGGCGGCAGCCTGTTGCTCATCCCGCTTGCCTGCAGCCTGTTCGGCATCAGCAACGACGTCGCCATGCAGGTCGTGGGCATCGGCTTCGTCATCGGCGTTATCCAGGATTCCGTGGAAACCGCCATCAACTCCTCGACCGACGTCATGTTCGCCGCTTCCGCCGAGTACCGCCTGTGGAAGAAGGAAGGCCGCGACTTCAAGCCCGGCCATGATGTCGAGGTCGCGCAGTAAGGGTTTCCCGGCGCGTTTTCAAAGGCCCAGACGAAGAAAGGCTCCCGCAACAGCAGCGGGAGCCTTTCTTTTGTTTGAGGGTGATGCAGGCGGGCGCGCGCATCGCGCTTTCCTGGCGAGCCGGCAGGCACTAGCCGAAGAAGTGGCCCATCAGAAAGCCGATGACGACGCAGGCCGCGGCGAAGCACGCCGACAGGGCCACGAGGCGCGTGTCGTGCTTCTTGTCGCGCATGCGCTCGGCCTGCACGCGGCGCTTGGCGGGGAAGTAGGAATAGCCGTCGGTGGTGATGGCCACCACCACGCCGCGACGGTCGTCTCGGCGCTTGGCCAGGGCCCCGCGCTCGATGAGCTCGCGCTGCAGGTCGTCGTCGGGGCGAAGCGGGAACGCGCAGCGGTACACCAGCTCGCCGTCGACCGTGCAGGTGGCGCGTTCGTAGTCGAGCAGGCGGCCAAGCTCACGTTCTTGCAGGATGTTCAGTTCGATGGAAGCCATAATGTCCTCTGCTGCGATTGGGATGTGCGTTTGCGGATGGAAAATATGATACTCTGAACAGGTTGGTTTTGCAGGCAGGAATCCAAAGCGGTTCGCAAAGTTTTGTCGTGGTGCGTTCGTGAAGGGCGCGCCTGTGCTTTGCTGCTTTTTGGTGATGTGCCATAATGGCAATTCGGTGCGCTATCGCACCGTTGAGTATGTACATGATGGAGGAAAGCTACGTGGAAACTAAAGTTGAGGCTCTTGAGGACAACAGCTCGAAGGTGACCATCACCCTCGACGCCAAGGACGTCGACGCCCGCATCAAGAAGGCGTACAAGGATTTTGCCAACAAGTACAACTTCCCCGGGTTCCGCAAGGGCAAGGCCCCGCGCCCGATCATCGATAACGCTCTGGGCAAGGAAGCGGTCCGCGCGACCGTCACCGACGAGGTCGTCAACGGCCTGACCCCCATCGCTATCGACGACAGCGACCTGTATCCCATCTCCAAGCCGGCTTTCCCCGAGGAGCCCGGCCTGGTCGAGGGCGGCAAGCCCTACACCTTCAGCTTCACGGTCGAGTGCAAGCCCGTCATCGAGCTGAGCAGCTACGAGCCGGTCGAGATCGAGCTTCCGGGCGAAAGCGCCACGGACGAGGAGATCGACGACCAGATCGAGCATTTCCGCGAGCACTACTACACCTTCAAGGACGCCCCGGCCAACACGAAGGTCAAGGTCGACTCCGAGCTGACCATCGCCCTGAAGACCTCCGACGACGCCGGTGAGGCCATCGAGTCGCTGTGCACCGAGGAGCGCCCCTACGGCATGGGCACCGGCCTTCTGCCCGAGGAGTTCGAGGAGAAGCTCGTCGGCCTGAAGAAGGGCGGCACCGCCGAGTTCGATCTCGACATGCCGGAAAACCCGCCCATCCTGCTGCGCGCCCTGAAGGGCAAGACCTCCAAGATCCACTTCGAGGTCGAGGTCAAGGCCGTTCGCAAGAAGATCCTGCCCGAGGTCACCGACGAGTGGGCCAAGGAAACGCTGGGCTTCGAGGACATCGCCGACCTGCGCACGCGCCTCGGCGAGAGCCTGACCACCCAGAAGCAGCAGATGATGCCGGGCCTGAAGGAGCGCGCTTGCCTGAACGCCCTGCTCGATCGCATGGACATCGATGCCCCCAAGGCCATGTGCGAGGCCGCCGAGACCAACCTGCTGCAGGAGCTGTTCCAGCAGCTGCAGGCCTCCGGCATGTCCTTCGACGCCTATCTTGAGCAGATGGGCCTGAAGGCCGACACCTTCAAGGACGACATCAAGCTGCAGGCGACCGACACCGTCAAGCAGGACCTGGCGCTCGACGCCTGGGCCCGCCACTTCGGCATGACCGTCACCGACGAGGAGGTCACCGAGGAGTTCGTGAAGTCCGGCGTGGAAGATCCGGCCGCCCTGGAGAAGGATTGGCGCGAGAACGGCCAGCTGCACATGGTGCGCGAGGGCGTGCTGCGCACGAAGGCCGTCAAGGACCTGATGGACAAGGCCAAGGTCTCCGAGCTTATGCCCGAGCCGAAGAAGGAGGAGTCCGAGAAGAAGCCGGCCAAGAAGGCTTCCGCCAAGAAGGCCGCCGACGCGGACGCTCCTGCGAAGAAGACGAAGAAGGCCGCCAAGGCCGCTGACGCCGAATAACATCCGCCAGCATCGCAAGGCCCGCTTCGGCATATGCGTTTACCTGCGCATATGCCCTGGCGGGCCGCAGTATTCCCTATATGCCCCGCCTTGTTCGGGGCGGATCCTTATGAACGTGGCCGCGCAAGCGGCCTATCTACGATAAGAAGCGAGGCAACCATGAGGTTCGACACCAATTCCGCGCTTATCCCGTACGTGGTGGAACAGTCCCCCCGCGGCGAGCGCAGCTACGACATCTACTCCCGCCTGCTCAACGAGCGCATCGTGTTCTTGGGCGAGCAGATCGACGACCAGGTGGCGAATTCCGTGGTCGCCCAGCTGCTCCACCTGGAAAGCGCCGATCCGGAAAAGGACATCAGCCTCTACATCAACTCTCCCGGAGGCAGCGTGACCGCGGGTCTGGCCATCCTCGACACGATGAACTTCATCAAGTGCGACGTGTCCACCATCTGCCTGGGTTGCTGCGCGTCCATGGCCGCGGTGCTGCTGTCCAACGGCGCGAAGGGCAAGCGCCTGTGCCTGCCTAACTCCATGGTGCTCATCCATCAGCCCTCCGGCGGCGCGCAGGGCCAGCAGACCGAGATCCAGATCGTGGCCGACTTCATGCTGAAAACGCGTAAGCAGCTCAACCAGATCCTGTCCGACAACACAGGACAGGCGCTCGAGACCATCCAGCGCGACACCGAGCGCGACAACTACATGACCGCGCAGCAGGCGCTCGAATACGGCCTGGTCGACAAGATCGCCACGCCGCGCGCCCTTGCCGCTTCCGCCGAATAGCCGCGGGTCTCGTAGGATTTCACGAAGGAAAGGAACGTCCAACATGTCCGACAAGGACCAAAAGGACATCGTCTGCGCCTTCTGCGGTAAGCACCCGCACCAGGTCGCGGCCATGATTTCCGGGCCGAACGGCATCTATATCTGCGACGAGTGCATCTCGGTGTGCGCCGACGCCATGATGCGCGATCTGGGCCTGCAGGTGCCCGCTTCGCGCGCCGCTGCGCAGGGCGTCGTCGAGGCCGATCTGGCCGAGCCCAGCCCCGAAACCATTTTGGAGGAGCTGCCCACGCCCCACGAGCTCTACGCCGAGCTTTCCGAGCACGTGGTGGGCCAGGAACAGGCCAAGCGCGCGCTTTCCGTCGCGGTGTACAACCACTACAAGCGCATCAGCTTGGGCGAGTCGGCCGACCAGGGCGATGTGGAGCTGGCGAAGAGCAACATCATGCTGCTCGGCCCCACCGGCTCGGGCAAGACGCTGCTCGCGCAAACGCTCGCGCGTACCTTGCGCGTCCCGTTTGCCATCGCCGACGCCACCACGCTCACCGAGGCCGGCTACGTGGGCGAGGACGTTGAGAACATCCTGCTCAAGCTCATCACGGCGGCCGACTTCGATATCGACCGCGCCGAGATCGGCATCATCTACATCGACGAGATCGACAAGATCGCCCGCAAGGCCGAGAACCTCTCCATCACGCGCGACGTGTCGGGCGAGGGCGTGCAGCAGGCGCTTCTGAAGATCGTCGAGGGAACGGAAGCATCCGTCCCGCCGCAGGGCGGGCGCAAGCATCCCCAGCAGGAGCTCATCCACATCGACACCACCAACATCCTGTTCATCTTGGGCGGCGCGTTCGTCGGCCTGGCCGACATCATCGCCGAGCGCGTCGGCAAGTCGGGCCTGGGCTTCAACGCCGACATGCCCGAGTCGAAAAAGCACGCCGACGCCGCGCTATTGGCGAAGGTGCTGCCGGAGGATTTGAACAAGTTCGGCATGATCCCGGAATTCGTCGGGCGCATCCCGGTCATCACGTCCCTTTCGGAGCTTTCGGAGGAGGATTTGGTCAGGATTCTGACCGAGCCGAAAAACGCGCTCGTCAAGCAGTACAAGAAGATGTTCGAGTTTGAGCAGTCGACGCTTGAGTTCACGCCCGAGGCCCTCACCGCCATCGCCCACGAGGCCGTCGAGCACGGCACGGGCGCTCGCGGCCTGCGCAGCATCTGCGAGCGCGTGCTGCAGGATGTCATGTACGACCTGCCCGAGGTGAAGGGCGCCAGCACGGTTGTCGTGCGCGACACCGACATCACGGGAGAGACGACGCCTGCCATCGAGCAGGAAGATCAAGCGCTGGAGGTGAATGAGTAGCATGGAGGAAATGCCGAAGACCTACGACCCGCAGGAAAGCGAGCAGCACGTGCTCGACAAGTGGCTTGCGGGCGACTACTACCGCCGCAATCCCGGTGTGGGGGATTGCACGGTCACTATCCCGCCGCCGAACGTCACCGGCGTCTTGCACATGGGACACGCCATGGACGACACCATCCAGGACACCTTCGTGCGCATGAACCGCATGCGCGGCATCTCGACCCGCTGGATCTTGGGCACCGACCATGCCGGCATCGCCACGCAGACGAAGGTCGACAAGAAGCTTGCCGCCGAGGGCATCTCGCGCCGCGAGATCGGGCGCGAGGCGTTCATCGACGCCTGCTGGGATTGGACGCGCGAATACGGCGGGCACATCGTCGAGCAGATCAAGCGCATGGGCTGCTCGGTCGACTTCTCCGATCCTCACTTCACCATGGACGAGGACTACGCGCGCGCCGTGCGCAAGGTGTTCTGCGACTGGTACCACGACGACCTCATCTACCGCGGCAAGCGCATCGTGAACTGGTGCCCGCATTGCACCACCGCCATCGCCGACGACGAGGCCGAGTACAAGGAAGAGGACGGGCATCTGTGGCACCTGCGCTACCCGCTCGCCGAGCCCATCGACGGCCAGGATTACATCGTCGTCGCCACCACGCGCCCTGAGACCATGCTCGGCGACACGGGCGTGGCGGTAAGCCCGAAGGACCACGACAAGGACAAGTTCGTCGGCGCCACGGTGAAGCTGCCCATCGTCGACCGCGACATCCCCATCTTCTCTGACTTCTACGTCGACGCCGGGTTCGGCTCGGGCTTCGTGAAGGTCACCCCCGCCCACGACCCCAACGACTACGCCATGGGCGAGCGCCACGGGCTCGAGAAGATCAACATCTTCGACGAGACGGCCCATGTGGTCGAAGGCTACGGCGCCTTCAGCGGCATGAGCCGCGACGAGTGCCGAAGTGCCGTGGTGGCGTGGTTCGAGGAGCACGGGCTGCTCGATCACGTGGAGGACCACCATCACTCCGTCATGCACTGCTACCGCTGCGATTCCACGCTCGAGCCGTGGCTGTCCGAGCAGTGGTTCGTGGCCGTCGACAAGCTCAAGGGCCCGGCGACCGAGGCCGTCACCTCCGGCGCCATCACCTTCCATCCGGCGCGCTGGACGCAGTCCTACCTCACCTGGATGGAAAACCTCAAGGACTGGTGCATCTCGCGCCAACTGTGGTGGGGCCATCGCATCCCGGTGTTCCACTGTGAGGAATGCGGCTGGGAAGACGCCCTGATGGAAGACGCGGACGCGTGCCCGAAGTGCGGATGCGGCCACGTGCATCAGGAGGAGGACGTGCTCGACACGTGGTTCTCCAGCCAGCTGTGGACCTTCGCGACGCAGGGCTGGCCCGACGATACGGCCCGCCTTGAGGGGCATCACCCCACGACCGCGCTCGTGACTGCGCGCGACATCATCGCGCTGTGGGTTGCGCGCATGATCATGTCCTCGACGTACTTCCTCGACGAGATCCCGTTCAGAGACGTCGTCATCTACGCCACCATCCTGGCCAAGGACGGCACGCGCATGTCGAAGTCGAAGGGCAACGGCGTCAACCCCATGGACCTCATCGCGATGTACGGCGCCGATGCCATGCGCTTCAACCTGCTCACGCTCGTGACGAACAACCAGGACGTGCGCTTCGACGCCGACATCGACAAGAAGACGCATGAGCTCATCGGAAGCCCGCGAACCGAGCAGGCGCGCGCCTTCGTCACGAAGATCTGGAACGCGAGCCGCTTCGTGCTCGGCAACCTGGAGGGCTTCGAGCCCGGGGCGCCGTGCGTGCGCACGCAGGCCGACGCCTGGATCTTCAGCCGCCTGGCGAAGCTTTCGCGCAGCGTGACCGAGGGCATCACCGCGTACCAGTTCGGCGAGGTCGCCCGCGACCTGCACAACTTCTTCTGGAACGAGTTCTGCGACTGGTACATCGAGTTCTGCAAGGCCGACCTTCGCGAGGGCGCCGACGACGCCGCGCGCCTGCAGACGCAGCGCAACCTGGTGTTCGTGCTCGACCAGGCGCTGCGCCTTCTGCACCCGGCCATGCCTTTTGTGACCGAGGCCATCTGGGAGCATCTGCCGAAGGCCGCCGGCGAGGGCAGCGTGCTCATGGTCGCCGCCTGGCCCGAGCCCGAAAGCTTGAGCTCGTGGATCGACGAGGAGGCGGAGGCTGCCGTCAGCCTTCTGTGCAGCGTGGTCGGCGCGGTGCGCTCCACGCGCGCCCGCTACGGCATCTCGCCGAAGCAGGAGCTTGCCTGCGTCGTGAAGCCCGTTGCGGCAAACGTCGAGGTGCTCAAGGCGCTCGCGCCGCAGATCTCGTCGATGGCGCGCGTGAGCGAGCTTTCCATCGCCGCCGATGCCGAAAAGCCGGCCGAAAGCGCCGCCGTGGTGGTCGAGGGCGCCGAGGTGTACAGCGTGCTCACCGGCATGGTCGACTTCGACGCCGAGCGCGCGCGCCTGGCCAAGGAGCGCAAGAAGCTCGAGGCCGACGTCGCCAAGCTCGATAAGAAGCTCTCCAACCCGGGCTTTTTGTCGAAGGCCGCGCCCGAGATCATCGAAAAGGACCGCGCGAAGCTCGAAGAGGCGCGCGATCAGCTCTCCCGTGTTGAAAAACAACTCGAAGAGCTTGGATAGTTTGCGAAGTTGGGAATGGATCGCAGATACCGTCTTGCGCTCAGGAGCGTAGGGCGGTATACTGTCCAATCGTGTCTTTGCAGACAAGCATAAGGTTTGACTGAACATATAAGAAGGAACAGCAATGGATATCATTCGCGCTATCGAGCAACAGCAGATCAAGGACGTCGCTGAGTTCAACGTCGGCGACAACGTGAAGGTTCACTACCGCATCACCGAGGGTAACCGCGAGCGTATCCAGGTGTTCCAGGGCGACGTGATCCGCCGTCACGGCCATGGTGCCCGCGAGACGTTCACCGTCCGCAAGATCAGCTTCTCCATCGGCGTCGAGCGCACCTTCCCGGTGCACTCCCCGAAGATCGAGAAGATCGAAGTCACCCGTCAGGGCGACGTGCGTCGCGCCAAGCTGTACTACCTGCGCGACAAGGTGGGCAAGGCCGCCAAGATCAAGGAGAAGGCGTTCCGCTAAGTCTTTTCATCGCAGGTACGAAAACCCCTCTGCTCCGTTGTGGGCGGAGGGGTTTTCTTTTTTGTTGGGGCAGAGGTTTCACGGAAAGGGCTGATGGGGCATGACGCCGACGGTGGCTGAGATCAAGAAGCGCCTGCAGCAAGCCGACGCAGAGGAGTTCAAGGTTTTGGAGCGGTCGCTTGTGGCCGACAGCCGCAAAGGCGTGAAGGCGGCCCTTGAGGTCGCGCGCCACCGCCTTCAGGCAAAAGCCGAGGAAGCCGCCCGCTTGGCCGGTATGTACGAATACCAAAACGAACTCGCCGGTGGGGAGGTGGTGGTCGGCTTGGACGAGGTGGGGCGCGGCCCGCTCGCCGGCCCGCTCGCCGTCGGGGCCGTGGTGCTGCCTCGCGAACCGCGCATCGCGGGCCTCAACGATTCAAAGCAGGTGAAACCGGCCGACCGGGAGCGCATCGCCGAGGAGATCAAGCAGCGCGCCCTGGCGTGGTCCGTCTGCTACGTGGAGCCCGCCGATATCGACGCGCACGGCATGACGGCATCGCTTCGGTC
>CAVGWX010000038.1:0-14661 GCA_963633085.1 Prevotella sp. CAG:279
AAGAAAAGCTTGCCAGAAGCGATGACGGATGTGCCTACGGAAGTAATATCGCCTCGTTCTTCGAGCGAATTTTCTATTTAAGGTTGATTCGGAGGTGCTAGCGGTTACCGAGCTGAACCCAGCCGGCAACGGCTACGGGAACGGAACAATCTTCGATTCGGGCGACACACCGTCAGCGTTGCTTGCCCATGACCGACGCGGCGATGAGAAACGGCATGGCGAGGTTTTTGATTTCACCGAAGGCTTTCACAGCCTACCCGCCACTCCCATCGCGCTTCGTCTTTGATATCGAGAATTTCACATCTACCACCTCGGCGCGCCAACTCATGATCTCCTCGATCGCCCAGGCGCATCTTGATGGCGCTGCCTCCCTTGACGGAGCCGTTCGGCAGCATCTGGGCGACGATTGCGTTCGCCACGATCGCCCGCTTGGCGACGATGTTCGCCTTCCCGACGAGCCTTTCGAGCGCGATGTCGAGGTTCCTCCTGCTGTTAGGCCGCTTCGCCGTCATCCGCGCGCTCCAATTCCCTCTTCAAGCGCCGGTATTCCTTCTCGCTTACGAGGCCCTACCTTCTGGCGGCCTCGACCGCAGCCATAAGGCGTTCCGGCAGCATCTTGCCCTTGCATGCGAGTATGGCGTCGCGCGCGCTTTGGCACGGGATGCCGTCGTAGGTCGCGCCGGGCTCGATGCCGTCCACCTGCTCGACCTTGAGGCTCTCCGGCAGCGCGCGGCGGCAGCAGCGCGGGGTAGCCACGAACGTGCGGGTGGGGTTCGTGGGGGCCAGGCCGAGCATGGCGATGACGGATTCGCCGTAGAGCACGGCGCGGGCCCGACGGACATGACCGCCCAGGCGTACGCGTCGTTTTGCTCGGGAACCCACCGCTCGAGCTGGTAGAGGCCGTGGCCGACCTTCGTCACGCGCCCACGCCTGGCGTACTGCACGAGCTCGTTGTTGGTGATGCCCGCCTCGCGCGCCTGGGCGGAGGTGATAAGGCCGTGGTTGTCGGCGAGCGATTAGACAGATTGCTGGAAGTACTGGGCGAAGTAGCCCCTCAACGTCGGGTCCTCGACGTACACATGGGTTCCGAGAATCCCCCTCGTGAGCAACACGTAGTAGATGTTCTTGATGTAGCGATCGAGTTCCTCTTTCGAGGCCTTTACCTTGCCGTTACTGTCAAAGTAGCCTTCTTTGTTCGATTCCGGCCTTCCCCTTTCTCCATCGAAGAGTAAATCGCAACCGATAATCACATAGGCATAGCTGAGATCGTAGCCTTGGATTGAATGGATGCAGCCAACCTCGTGAGCGACTCGGGGGTCCTCCACGCCGAGGCCTACCCAGTTCTCGTTGGTGCAGTTCCACCTTAAGCGCACGCCGCCGATCTCGATGTCGTATTCGGACGGGGCATCCCCCTCCTTCAATCTCCTCCCGGGCTTCGTCTTCCACTCCCAGGCATAGCCCGCGACCATCCTGCTCAGATTGTGATCACGATAGTCTCGTTCGAAGCAGTCCACGAAGTCGCTGAAGTCATCGTGCAATGCAAAATCGTAACCCTCGAACTCCCGGAAGCCTTCGCAACACCCATCAAGGATGTCGCGAACGTAGCGCAGATAGGCGCCCCCGCCCTTGACACGCATCTGGCTCTCGAGCCTGATGGGGCGCTCCGCAGCCCCGCCGAGAGCAGCCCTCATCGCACTCCCGCGAACGCAAGATGGGCCGATGCTCTGAAGCGGGTCGTAGAAGAAAATCGGGAGCTTCGCCTGGTTGATGACCCAGTCCATTTGGGTGGCATCCTTGGAAAGCCCCAGCTTCTCGTTCACCTTGTCGTAATTGCCGATCGAAGGACCCAGGGCGACACGCCTCTTCAGCTTATGAGCCTCATCAACAAGAACGATATCGAAACATTTGCCCTTGCCAGGCTCGTAACCCATCGCGGGCTTCACGAGGTCGCTCGGGCCGATGACGTCGGACTTCTCGAGCCCGCTCACGTTGGCCAGGGACCTTTGGAGCGTCTTTCGCAACGAGGTTACCGGCTCGATGATACGCATGTTCATGTCCTTGTAACGAGGGTCGTCGCGCAGCATCTTGAGCAGATATACCGCAAGGACGGTCTTGCCCGTACCGGGCATCCCCTCGACGACTATCGGCTCGGCCTTGTCTATGCCGTCCCTGATGGCGGCCATGATCTTATCGAGGGCAACGCGCTGGTCGGCGTTGAGCCCCTTGAAGGGCGAGTACTTAAAGACCTCGGACTCCTCGATGTCGACGATGGTGTGGTCGGCCAGCTCGAGAGCCCGCAGCTCCTCCCACAGGTCTTCGAACATAACGGAGTAAGCACCCTTGCTAAAGTAGTTCGAATCCGTCATGCCCTCGTTTTTGTTGGTGAGCTTGTAACGGCCGTCCGCATGCATATAGCCGATAAGACGATGCTCATAGTCGGTGACAACAGAGCCGTTGAATTCTTCGTTGAAGATGACGTTGATCGTGTCAAAATCACGTTTCTCCTCGTTGGCGCCGTGCTGGTTCATGCGGGTCGCAACGCTGGTTGTCTGGCCAACGTACGCAGTGTCCTTGTTCGCAAGGATGTAGACCATGGGCCAGTCGAGGACCTTGTCGTCGGCGAGGCTGAATAGCGCGATGTCGACCCGCTCGCCCGGCCGGAACGGAACCCTGTCCACGTAGAAAGGCGCACCCTTCGGCTTCTCTGCTCGATCAGTCGTCGGTATGGTGATCATAGCTCGAACGTCACTCCTAGTCCTCCTGCTCGACATCTGCGCCAAACCGCACAGCATTGCCCCCGGCATGCCCCCGAAATGCGTCACCCCGTCGGTGAGCACCTTTTCGAGCGCGGCGACCCTCTTGTTCTGCCTCTCGTTGTCTGACCTGTAGCGTTCACCGCATCGCCAGACCGTCCCTTCCAGCCACGAAGTCATCTCCGATTCTAGCTGCTCGATGCCACCACTGTTCGCCCGCAAGCGACCCACCGCTCGCGAACGGCAAGAAATCGACGCTCCTGTATGCCGTGGCAAGTTTTTCGAGTTTCCGAACTATTGTGCACCGAAAAGCGACCGCGGTGGCAAGAAACGAGAGTTTCTGTTCCGTGGTTCGCGTTTTGAGGTACAGAAGCTTCGATTTCTTGCCACCAGAGCCCCATATGCCTGCACGGCCATTCGGAAACTCGCAAAACTTGCCACGCAAGCGCCTTCCGGCGACGCGACGCTACAGAAGCGCCGATTTCTTGCCATACGCTCATCCGGCAACAGGGCAGAGCCCCACGCGCACCGAGCTGCAGTTTGCCGCCCAATGTGGCGGGATTGTGTCTTATCTCCTAGCTGGAAGGTGGGTTGGGCGACATCGCAAAGCAAAAGAGTATGATTTCACCCGTTTTTACGAAAAGGTTCCTTGGTAGTGCCCGAAGCGATCCTCCGACCACCACCAAGGAACCTGCGACCAGGAACGTTGATCCGCTCGTTGGCTTGCGCACTAACTGCACTTTCGTTAGCTGTGCGGCGACGCGCGGATTTTTTGTTCCCGGCTGCAGGAGCTGGAAAGAGGAATCGAGATGACATCGACAACCGACGCTGCGCAAAACGCGCAGGCAGGCGGCCCGCAAGCCGCCGAAGGCAACCGCGCTGCGAGCCTGATGCGCCGCATGGACGCCGCGCAGCCAACCGCAACGTTCAAGAAGGTCATGGCGCTGACCTCGGCCGGCGTGTTCGTGGACGCCATGGACGTCTACCTTGCCGGCGGCGTGAAAAGCACGCTTACGGAAACCGGGTTCGCCACCGACGGCCAAACCGCCACGTTTTTGTCCGCAGGCTTCTTGGGCCTGTTCATCGGATCGCTCATCGCCGGGCTTATCGGCGACAAGCTGGGCCGCCGCAAAGCGTTCCAGTTCAACCTGCTGCTGTTCGGCATCGCCACGATCTTGGGCGCGCTTTCCCCGAACATGACGTTCATGATCGCCATGCGCTTCTTCGTGGGCCTTGGGCTGGGGTCGGAACTGGTCACCAGCTTCAGCATGATCAACGAGTTCGCGCCCGTGGCGCGGCGCGGGCGCTGGTGCGGCATCGGCTCGACCATCGCCAACTGCGGCTCTCCCATCGGCATGTTCTTGTGCCTGTTCTTCATCACCATGTGGAGCCCTCTTGGCCAGGAATCGTGGCGGTTGGTGTTCGCCGTCATCGGTGCGGCCGCCATCGCCGTGTGCATCGCGCGCCAGTCGATGCCCGAAAGCCCGCGCTGGCTCATCCAGCACGGCCGCCTCGACGATGCGGAGACCATTATCTCCCGCATCGAGCACGAGATGGAAGACGCCGGCATCGCACCAGCTGAACAGGTTGTTTTCACGCAGAAAGCCATGGACTCCGACGCGCATCTGGCGCGCAACCTGTTCCTGGGCATCGTGGTGGTCGTCGGCACGTCGCTGACGCAGTACACCTACACCACGTTCGGCCCGTCCATCCTGAAGAGCGTCGGCCTGGCCACGCAGACCTCCCTCTTGTCCACCACCATCACCATGCTGGCCGCGCCGCTCGGAGCGCTCATCGGCGCGCTGCTCATCGAGAAGCTCGGCCGCCGCGTGGAGGTTTCCGGCGCGTTCGTTTGGGTGGCGGTGTTCGCGTTCGCGTACGCCATGGCGCTGAACGCGGGATCGACGGTGCTCATCACCGTTCTGGGCTTTTTGATGACCATCGGCTTCTACGTGCTGAACGCATCGGTGATCGGCGTATACGTAGGCGAGCTGTTCTCGACGAAGTACCGCTTCCGCGGCGCCGGCATCTCGCAGGGCGCCGGCAAGGCCGTCAACGTGGTGATGCCCTTCGCCGTCACGTGGATGCTGGCGAACCTGCAGCCCGGCGTCATCTACTTCGGCATCGTGGGCATCGCGCTCGTTGCCGCGGCCATCACCCTGGCAATCGGCCCCGAAACCAAGTCGCGCCGCTTGGGGTAAGCGAGTCGTGCAAGCTTACGGTGCAGGCGCGTTGAAGGGGGGCGCCTCGCGGAAGCGCCCCCCCCTTTTTGTGGTGCGGGAAAGGACGGTCGCAACCGCTAGTCGTTAAAGGCGAAGCCCTCGCCTACCGTTTCGCGGGTGGTTTGCTTGAGCCAGGCGATCGGATCTTCGAGGTCGGTGAGGGTCGGGTTCAAAGCCGCCAACTCGTTGGTGTAGTCCTTCACCGCGTAGACCCGGAAGGTTTCGCCGTCGGTGTGGTTCACCAGCGGCGTCCACGTCACGTTCTCGACCGATACGCTGCCCGACTCGTCGCGCACGAAGTCGCAGCTCAGCATGCCCTCAAGGTCGTTCGAGGCCAGCGGGTAGTCGTGGCGCGTGATGAAGTTGCCCAGCGAATAGGCCACCAGCGTCTTGTTGCCGTTCTTGCCTTCGACCCACTGCATGGGGCCGATCACGTGCGGGTGCGATCCCAGCACGACATCGACGCCCAAGTCGGCGAGGTACTGAGCGTATTCCGCCTGATCGTCGTCGATATCCATCAGGTTTTCCGTGCCCCAATGCATGGCGACCAGCACCACATCGGCCTGCTCGCGCGCACGCGAAACGTCGGAGGCGATGCGGTCCTTGTCGATGAAGTTCACCGCATACGAAGGCACGTCGGACTGGTCGAACCCGTTCAGCCCGTAGGTGTAGTCGAGCAGGGCGAACGTGATCCCGTTGCGCTCGACGGTGGCGATCTTTTTGGCATCCTCCTCCGACTCGGCGGTTCCCGTGAAGGCGACGGGCTTGGTCTTCCACAGCTCGCAGGAATGCTCGTTCGCCCCGTAATAACCCCAGTCGTAGGCATGGTTCGAGGCAGAAGCCACGAAATCGAAGCCGGTCGCCACGAGCGCGTCGGCCATCTCGTCGGTGGTGTTGTACGACGGATAGCCCATCGGCCCGATCTCGTCGCCGCCGCAGGTGGTTTCCTCTTTGACGTACGCCAGGTCAGCCGACTCGATGTAAGGCTTGATGTACTCGTACAGGCTCGTGTAGTCGTAAACGCCGTCGCCCACTTCACCGGCCTGCGCGTCGGCATACGCGCCGATTTGGTCTTCGGGAAGGTTGTCGCCCACGGCAACGAAATGCACCGTGGCCGGCTGCACCTGCGTTGCCACGGCGCCTTCGTCGGCAGCGGGGGCATCGCTCGTCGCGGTGGTGGACGCGTGGTTCGAGCAGAAGGAGGCGCTGATGGCGATGAGAATGACGAGAACGATCAAGACCGCCAGCAAGACCGCCGGGGTGTGCTCGCGGGCCAGCGACGATATCTCGCTCAGGGAGAACTGGGGCAAGGTTGCCCGGAACGCGTCGGAAGCGGAACGAAAGGCGGGCGGATGACCGACGTTCGGACGGTTGGCGTTCGCCGGGCGACGAGACGCGGAAGGCCGCTGGGCCGCTGAGGGGCGCGGCGTTGCGGGTCGCTGAGCCGCCGAGGGACGTTGCTGCCCGCCGTTCGCAGGATGATGAGAAGTCGAGGGGCGCGCCGCCGCAGGCCGTTGCCGACCGCCGTTCGTCGGATGCTGCGATGCAGAGGACCGTTGCCCGAATGCGTGGCCGGCGCCAGCAGGGTGGCGCGGCGTCGGAGCCTGACGTTTCGTTGGCTTGCGATTGTTGCGGGAATCCATGGCGACCACCCCTTCTAGCTCGCTCGATATCGCAATTGTACGCCGAAATACGAGGTAGCGGGGCGTTTATCGCACAAGCACGCTCGCTTGACCCACTTTAGCGCGCGAGCGGAAGCGCCCCGTTCTCGCTTTAAATTTTGTGTCGCGCCTAGCGGCGCTCTCTAAATAGGGTCGAGCTTTCGCTCGACCCCACGAAATCTAGTTATTGGGATAACGAAGTAACAAGCATTTCGTGGGTGCGAGATACCATCTCGCACCTAAATAGCCAGCGCCGAAGGCGCGTCAGATTTTTTAACATGCGGGCGGAATCGGTTATGCCGACCGTCAACCGCCCGCTTGCTCGTCCAAGAAATAAGTGTCGCACCTTCGGTGCTCTCGAGAAAGGGTTGAGAAGCTCAACCCCACGGATTCATGTTGTGAGGGAAATGCTGCTCGAACAGCCCCGACTATTGCCGCTCTTGCGGCAAAAATACTGTCGCGCCTAGCGGCGCTCTCGATTAATGGTTTCGCTCGACCCCACGAATTTTTCTAGAAAGATGTTCTCAACAGGTGTTATATGTAGGCGCGAGACATGTCTCGCGTATCATTAGGTCAGCGCCCGTAGGGCGCGTCAGACTTTTCACGAAACGGAGCGGTGCGCCGATTGCTCGCTTTTGAATTGTCTGTCGCGCCTTCGGCGCTCTCTAGGGCGGTTCGAGCCATGGCTCGAACCCACGAATTATTGCAGCAAGATGTAACGTTTTGGACCGCGATTTCGCAGGCGCGAGCCATGACTCGCGCGGTATTCGGTCAGCATCCGAAGGATGCATCACTCATTTACCGCGACGCCTCGAGGGCTAGCTGCGGGACAAAACGGCGGCGCTGGCTAGGATCGCGCTGATACCTGCTGCGCCCGCTATCGCTGCGGCGGCTTCGCTGGCGGCGTCCCCGGTTGCCGGGGTCGAGCTTGCCTTGGCGCTCGTGCTCGTGCTCGTGCTCGTGTTCGAGCTCGTGCTCGCCGTCTTCCCGCTTGCCGGGCTCGCGCCATCGGTCCCATCGCCGCCGGATGCGGGCGCAGGATCGGCCTCTTCCTCGTGATCGGTCACCACGATACGCCCCCGCCCAGCCTCGGCAGCATAATCCTGACCGATGGTTCCCTTGAGGTTCACCTGGATGTATTCCACGAGCGCATCGACGTCCGCCCCCATAAGGTTCGCATCGGCGGCGTTTGCCGGAATGGGCATGGAGTTGCCGCCCGAAAGCAAAACGAACGAGTTGCTCGCAAGGGCGTACTCGGCCGCAGGGTCGATGTCCTGGCCGAACAGCCGCGCATGCTTGACGCGACGCTCGCCCGCGAACTCCTTCACCGCCGACGAGTCGTCCGTCAGTACCACCGGCGTGGGGATGTCGGTGCGCACGGTGTAGCTGAATCCTTCACTGACCTGCAATAACCCACCGGAGGGGCTGGGCAGCGTCATGGCACCAACCTCGAGCATATCGAGGATATGCTGACCCGTCACCTTCAGATAGCACAGCTGGTTCAGGTACGGAAGAACCGAAACCAGGTTGCCGCACGTCACCGTTCCCGCCTCGATGTTCGCGCGGATGCCGCCGCCGTTCGCCACGGCCACATCGCACGGAGCACCGCTGTTCGACGCGAAATAGAACACGGAGTCGGCGACGAGATCCCCCAGGTTCGTCTCATGCTGGCGAACCGCCCAGGTCGTGTTGTCGCTTTCGCAGGCGCGCAGAAACACCTCGGAGGTGCCCACCGGCGACGCTTTCTTCGCCTCAAGCTCGTCCTCGATCTTCGCCACCAAATCGGATATGGTCGCGTCTTCGCCGGCCCATTCCTCGATGAGCTCGGCCGAGACGCCCTCGATGCCCGTCGCGTCGAGGGAGGCCGTCGCCGTGCCCGCAACCGGGTCGATCTCGACGCGCCCGAAGCTCTGGAATTTCGTGCCCGTCTGCGTGATGACGACCTGCTTGCCTTCCCTATTCGCAACCGTCTGGACGTATTCCTCGTGGCTATGCCCGTCGATGACCACGTCGATGCCGGTCGTATGGGCGACCACGACGTCGCTGCGCCACCGGCCGATCGAGCCGGTCTGCCCCAGATGCGCAAGCAGAACCACGTAATCGGCCTCGCCCTCGCTGCGCGCCTCGTCGACCGCCGCCTGCACCGCGTCGTAGAGCGCCTGCCCGCTCTCGTCGCCGCAGAAGCCGTAGATGAGATTGCCTTCCTTGTCCTTGAAGCTGTCGGGGCGAGACAAGGTGAGCGTCGAAGGCGTGGTGACGCCGACGAACGCGACGCGAACCGTGCCGGCCCGCGAGGGGAACTCCTGCACGCGGTACGCATCGAACACGCGAGACCCGCCGGCATCCACAAAGTTGCAGCACGCGTACGGCACGCCTTCGGTCTGACGCAAGGCGAAGAACTGTTCCAAGCCGTAATCGAATTCGTGGTTGCCCGGGATAACCACGTCGTACCCGCAAGCGCCTATCACCTGAGCAGGTGCTTCGCCCTTCGTGAACGCGCCTTCGAAGTCGCCCTGCACGTTGTCGCCGGCATCGACCAAAGCCACGCTGTCCTTGCCGTAGGCGTCGCGCTGGGTTGATGCGTAGTTGATGAGCGCCGCGTAGCCGAGCTTCGTCTTCGCGTTGGAAAACGCGCAGTGCACGTCGTTGGTGTGCACGATGACGATAGGAGAGCTTTTCGCGGCTTCGGAGCCTTCGTCTGAGGCCGCAGCGGCAAGGCCGTCGGCGAAAGCGGGCAACGGCCCGGAAGCGAGCGGAACGGCGACGGAAGCCAAGACCGCGCCCGCCCCGACGAGGAAGGTCCGTCGAGAGATGTCTCTGTTGATTCCCGTACGCGTTCCCATGATCGTCCTTTCGCTAGTGTTGCGCCGCGCCGCCCGGCTGATTGCCGGACAGCGAGGCGTCTCCATCCCTGCATCGTCGATGCGCGCATCGACGGAAAACGGTGAGCGCCTTGCGGCGCACTATTGCTGGTCGAGCTGTCGCTCGACCCTACGAAGTTTTGAGGCAAAGCATATTGCTCGGCCCTCGAATTTTTACTGCAAAGCGCAGCGTTGTGGACCGTGATTTCGTAGGCGCGAGCTACAGCTCGCGCAGCAATAGGCCAGCGCCCGAAGGGCGCGTCACACCCTTGGCCGCAGGCCGGGCAGCGCGTCACACTCTTGGCCGTAGGCCAACCGGTGGGTCGCGCTCCTTCGGCCGCCGCGCTTATCCTTCGTAGACCACTTTACCAGCGCAGATGGTGCACTTCACGCGGCCGTGGAGCTCTTCGCCGATAAACGGCGAGTTCGCACCCTTCGACGCGAAGGTTGCCGGAACCGTCCAGGCCTCATTCTCGTCGAAGATGACCAGATCGGCGTCGGCCCCCTCGTCGATGTAGCCCTTGTCCAGGCTGTAAAGCTTCGCGGGGTTCAGGCTCATCTTCTCCACCAGCTGCATCACAGTCAGATGCCCCTTGCGCACCAAATTCGTGATGCCCAGGGCCAGCGCCGTCTCCAGCCCGACGATGCCGCTCGGGGCCTCGGCGAACGGCCTCGCCTTCTCCTCGGCGCTGTGCGGCGCGTGGTCGGTCGCGATGATGTCGATGGCGCCGTCTTTGAGTCCCTCGATGATGGCGTAGCGGTCGGCGTGCGTGCGCAGCGGCGGGTTCATCTTCGCCATGGTGCCCTTTTCGAGCACGGCCTCCTCCGTCAGCGAGAAATGGTGCGGCGTCGCCTCGGCGGTGACGCGCGCGCCGAGCTGCTTGGCCAGGCGAACCATCTTCACGGAGTTGCCCGAGCTGATGTGCTGGATGTTCACGCGCGCTCCGGTATGCAGCGCCAGCATGCAGTCGCGCGCCACCAGCACGTCCTCGGCCAGCGCCGCAGCCCCGCCCAGCCCCAACGCCTCCGACACCGCACCGGCGTTCACGCCCGGCGAGGCGATGAACGCCTTGTCCTCCTCATGGAACGACAGCGGCAGATCGAGCTTCGCTGCGCGCTCCATCGCTTCCTTCACCAGCGCCTCGTCCATGAGCGGGATGCCGTCGTCGGTGAATCCCGCCGCGCCGGCCGCGGCAAGCCCCTCCATGTCGACGATTTCCTCGCCGGCAAGGTTTTTGCTGATGGAAGCGCAGGTGAGCACGTTGACGCCGCATGCGGCGCCCTTGTCCAGCACATAGCGCAGCGTCTCTTCGTTGTCGACGGCGGGCTTGGTGTTCGCCATGCACACGACCGTCGTGAACCCGCCGGCCGCCGCCGATGCCGCCCCGCTTTCGATGTCCTCTTTGTAGGTGAAGCCCGGATCGCGGAAGTGCACGTGCACGTCCACCAGCCCCGGCGCCACGATGCAGCCCTTGGCCTCCACGATGCGCTCGTAGTCGTCCGAGCGCTGATACTTGCCGATCTTCGTGATCTTGCCGTCTTCCAAAACCAGGTCGAGCACGTCGTCGATGCCGCGCTTCGGGTCGATGACGCGGCCGTCTTTCACCAGAATCATCGCGCTTCCTCCTTCAAATGCTGGTAAATCACCTTCGCGCCGTCGCAAATGGACTCGATGGTGGTGAACTCCTTCTTGTTGTGGCTGATCCCCTTGACGCAGGGGATGAACACCATGGCCGTGTCGCAGATGTGCGCAAACGACATGGCGTCGTGGCCGGCGCCGCTGATCATCGAACGGTGCGGGATGCGCAGCTCCTTCGCGGCCGCGAGCAGCTTTCGCTGCAAATCGGACGACATGTCGATGGGCGGGATGTCGGAGGTTTTCTGCCGGAAGTACTTCAGGCGGCGCTTCTCGCAGATGCGCGTGCAGGCGGCCTTCAGGCGCGCCTCCATGCGGTCGAGGCTCGCCGAATCGATGCCGCGCATGTCCACGCCCAGCTCCACCTCGCCGGGGATGACGTTGAGCGCGTTGGGGTGGTTGGTGACCACGCCAACCGTGGCGACCGACTGGTACATCGACTCCGACTTGCCGATCTCCTCGATCTCGAGGATGATCTCGGCCGCGGCGGCAAGCGCGTCCGAACGCATGCCCATGGGCGTGGCGCCGGAATGCTCGGCGCTGCCGTGGATGTCCACCTTGAAGCGGCGCGGCCCGGCGATAGTGGACACGATGCCGACCGCGTCCCCGTATTCCTCCAGGACTTTCCCCTGCTCGATGTGCAGTTCGATGTATTCCTGTATGCCGCTGATGCGCTCGGGGGAAAGGCTGTAGCCCTTGCGCTCGAACACCTCGCGCAGCGTCTCTCCCTGCTTGTTCACCGCCTCGCCGATGTCGTGCTTGTAGATCTCCTTGGTGATAAGGCCGCTGCCGATGGTGCTGCGCCCGAAGTTGCTCGATTCCTCGCAGCGCATGGCCCCCACGCGAATGGGCAGGTCAAGGCCGTCGCGTTCGGCCCATCGCATGATCATGAGGCCCGCGATGATGCCGGCCACGCCGTCGTAGCGCCCGCCTTCGATAACGGAATCCAAATGCGATGCAACCAGGTAGTACGGCTCGTCCCTATCGTGTTGCTTGCGATATAAGTAGGTGTTGCCCACCGCGTCGGCGTAGTTGCCGAAACCCGCCTCGTCGCCCAAGGCGACGAGGGCCGCGTGCATCTCGTCCTCCACCTCGGTGTAGCCCAGGCGCGTGACGCCGCCGTTTTCCGAACTGCCGATCCCGTAGAAGCGGTCGAACAGATATTCCGCGTACTCGATGTCCTCGATCGTGTGCTGCATCGCTCGTCCTCCTTTACAAGCGGAAAAAGACATTCTAGACCCTTTCGTGTTACGGGAATGCAAAATTTCTGCGAGGAGGAAACGGTTCGAGAGGCCGCATTCCTGCGGTCTAAAAAGTGCGTCGCGCTTCGCGCTCTTTAGTGCGGGCCGAGCTTTCGCTCGACCCCACGAAATCTTGGCAGAAGGGTTAACCCAACAGCCCCGACTTCGCGGGTGCGAGCGACAGCTCGCACCTTAATCGAGAGCATCCGAAGGATGCGACGCAAATTTTCTTCGGCATATTCGTACCGTTCGCGCGACAATGAGCTCCGACCGAAAACGAGAAACCAATCGAGGGGAAAATAACCTATAGTATCGGCATGATTACTATTCAGGAAGAAAACTCGCCCGACGCCGAGCCGACAGCCGAGCGCGCAGGCGGACCGTCGAGGTGGCAAGCAAGGGAGACGATGCTCATGAGGCGAATCCATGTCCAAAGCATCAGCATCGCCACCATCGTCGTCACCGTCGTGCTGGGGGTCGTCTGCGCGGCGACGTTCGTCGCGGGCTGGCATCAGTTCCAGGCGCTGCACGCCGAAACCGAAACCTACATATCCAGCGAGAAGAACGCCACCCAGCTGCAGACCGGGTCGAACACCCTGACCGAGCAGGTGCGCCTGGCGGCCATGACCGGCGAGGAGAAATACGTTGACGCCTACTTTCGGGAAGCGAACGTCACTCAAAGCCGCGAGCAGGCGCTTTCCAGCCTGAAAGAGGAGTTCAAGGGAACCGACGCCTTCAATTCGCTGCAGGCCGCCATGGACGAGTCGAACGACTTGATGCTCACCGAATACCACGCCATGCGCCTGGTGGAGGAAGCGAACGGCAGCAGCGCGCAAAGCAAATACCCCGAGCTGCAAGAGGTCCAGCTCACCGATGAGGAAGCGGCTCTTTCCGACGAGGAAAAGCTCGCCCGCGCGCAAGATTTGGTCTCGAACAGCCAATACGAGGCGGCGCGCACGAACATCAAGTACCAGACCAACTCGTGCATCTCCGAGCTGACCACCACCACGCGCAATAGCCAGAACCACGCCTCGACCGCTTTCAAGGACATCTACCTGAAACTCGAGATATTCGTGATCCTGTTCGCCATCTTCACCCTGCTGGCGTGCTTTTTGGTCCGCAGGTCGATCGTGAAGCCGATCATGACCTTCAACGAGCGCATCCGCACGGGCGACGAATTCCCCGTCACCGGCGCCGGCGAGCTGCAGGTTTTGGCCGAAACGTACAACCGGGTGCGCGAGGAGAACGAGGCCACGCAGCTGCTCATCAAGCACCAGGCCGAGCACGACGCGCTGACCGACCTGCTCAACCGCGGGTCCTACGACAAGCTCCTCGACCTCTACGAGGAAAGCGGGCGCCCCTTCGCGCTCATCCTGCTCGACGTCGACATCTTCAAGCACGTCAACGACACGTATGGCCACGCCGCCGGCGACGCCATTCTCAAGCGCGTGGCAAGCCTGCTGAAAACGGCTTTTCGTAGCATTGACCACATCTGCCGCACCGGCGGCGACGAATTCGCTATCATCATGGTGGAAATGACGCCGGATCTGCACTACACCATCCAGGAGAAGATCGATGCCGTCAACGAGCAGCTTGCCCAGGCCGAGGCGGGGCTGCCGAAGGTGTCCCTGAGCGTGGGCGTGGCGTTCTCCGAGCGCGAAAACCCGGGCGAGAGCATCTACAAGGATGCCGACCTGGCGCTATACCGCACGAAGGAAAACGGCCGCAACGGCTGCACGTTCTTCGAGGACCTATAAAGCAGGAGAGCAATGACCGAACAGCATAGCCCCGCGAACGCATCGCGGAAGGGAAGCCATCCCGCCGGGTTGACCGCCGACGAGGTGGCTTCCCGCATTGCAGCGGGCGAGGTGAACGTCGACACCGGCGTGAAGACGCGATCGCTTCGCACCATCGCGCGCGAGAACATCTGCACGCTCTTCAACGGGATGAACGTGCTTTTAGCGGCGTTCGTGCTGTTCACCGGATCGTTGAAGAACGCGCTGTTCATCGTCATCATCATCTGCAACACCATCATCGGCATCGTGCAGGAAATCCGCTCCAAGCGCACGACCGACAAGCTTTCCATCGTGGCAAGCTCGAAGGCCACCGCCGTGCGCGACGGGGCGCACGTCGAGGTGCCCATCGACGAGCTGGTGCGCGACGACGTGATCATCCTGTCGCGCGGCGACCAGGTGCCCGCCGACTCCGTTGTGCTTTCAGGTGAATGCAGCGCGAACGAAAGCCTGCTCACCGGCGAGAGCGACCTTATCAAGAAGCGCCCCGGCGA
>CAVGWX010000038.1:15321-18097 GCA_963633085.1 Prevotella sp. CAG:279
GCTTGCCGACGGCAGCGCATACGTGATGGGCGCCGCGCAGTTCATCCTGAAAGACGCCTATGAACAGGTGCGCGAACAGGCCGAGGCGCTGGCAAGCGAAGCGCGTCTGCTGCTCGTCGCGCGCGTCGAGGGCTTCGACGCCGAAGGCGACATCATAGGCGCGCCCGCGCCGGTCGGCTTCATCGGCATCCGCGACCAAATCCGCTCGACCGCCGCCGAGACCATCGGGTACTTCAAGGAGCAGGGCGTGCGCGTGATGGTCATCTCCGGCGACGACCCGCGCACCGTTTCCGGCATCGCCGCCAAGGTGGGCGTCGAGGGCGCCGAGAACTTCGTCGACGCCACCACGCTTGCCAGCGAGGCCGACCTGGAGGCGGCCCTTGAGAGCGCCAGCGTGTTCGGCCGCGTGAAGCCCGAGCAGAAGAAGGCTTTCGTCACCGCGCTGCAGAAGGCCGGCCACACCGTCGCCATGACCGGGGACGGTGTCAACGACACGCTGGCGCTCAAGGCGTCGGACTGCGGCGTGGCCATGGCGGCCGGGTCGGACGCCGCGCGCAACGTGGCGCACCTGGTGCTGGTGGACAACGATTTCGCCAGCATGCCGAAGGTCGTTGCCGAAGGGCGGCGCTCCATCAACAACCTGCAGCGCTCCGCATCGCTGTTCCTCGTGAAAACCCTGCTGTCCATCACCGGCGCCATTGTGTTCCTGTTCGCACCGTGGCAGTACCCCTTCCAGCCCATCCAGATCACGCTGATCAGCGCGTTCGCCATCGGCATACCGTCGTTCGTGCTCGCACTCGAACCGAACCACGACCGCGTGAAGGGCCACTTTTTGGAGAACGTCATCGTGCGCAGCATCCCCGGCGCCGCCACCACCATCATCGCCGTCGTGGTCATCAACGCCGTTGGCTACCACATGCTGGGACTTGACTACGGGCAGGTTTCCACCCTGTGCACGCTGTGCATGGCATGGATCGGCGCGAACCTGGTGCTGCGCCTGTCGCTGCCCCTGACCCCCATCCGCGTCGCGCTGCTCGTCGTGGTCGTCGGCGGCACGGTCGGCGGCGCGGCGATCGCCCCCGGCCTGTTCGCCATCTCGCCGTTCACCTTCGACATGACGATGCTCTACCTGCCATGCGTTTGCTTGGCGACCGTGCTCTTTCATTTGCTGTTCTGGAAACTTGACGCCTGGCACGCCGCGCGGCAGGCCAAGTTAGTGTAGATTATACGAACCGTCAAATAAACGCAGACGCGGACAACGCCCGCACCTGCTGAAAGCTCTACCGCAAGGAGGATTCATGACCACCTACCAGCGCCTGCTGAGAACCGCAAGCATCGTGCTCGTCGCTCTCGGCTTCGTGTTGCTCGCGGGCACGATTTTGGCAGGCCTCGCGATATCGCTCTACCTCGCCATCGCCAACGGCTCCGCGAACATCAACATCGACTTTTCGATCCCTGAATCTGACAGCAGCAGCATCATACCGATGCTCGTCATGATCCCCTTCGTGATGGCGGAGTGCATCATCGAGATCATAGCCGGCTTCATGGGCAGCAGGGCCGCCAAGCACCCCGACAAGGCGAAGCCCGCCATCGTTTGGCTTTCCATCTTCATCGCCATCGAGGCCGTCTCCACCGTCTACTACTCCGCCACCGGCAGCTTCAACGCCGAAAGCGTCGCCATCACCCTCATCCCGATCCTTCTGGCCTTGCTGGCCATCGTCGGCGCGCGTAACGTTGCGGCGGGATTCGCCGAGGGCACCGTCAAGGACATCAAGGACATCAAAGGCGATGCCTATAAGTCCGAGCTGGGCTTCATCCGCGTTATCCAGGTGCTCTTCCTGCTGAACGTCTGCATGTCGCTGGTGATGTGCTCCATGATGGCCAGCAGCAGCTTCACCTTCACGTTCTCGCAGGTGCTCGACTTCTTCAACCTGGTGCTCGACGGCGTCGGCTTCTACCTGATCTTCCAGCGTTCGAAGGCCGCTCGCCACTGGATCATGGGGCTTTCCGCCTTCAACATCATCGCCGGCGTGCTCTACAGCCTCATCTCCGGCGAGTTCAACGCCGTCACGCAGCTGACCATGTCCTCGTGGGACATCTTCCTGCTGCTGTACTTCGGCCTGGCCAAGCGCCCGCGCGAGGCGCTCACCCGCACGTTCGACGCCGCGTACCGCAAAGAGCTCACGGTGCAGTCGTGGGACATCTGGAAACCCAAGACGTGGGCTTTCTGGCGCAACATGATCATCTACTTCTGCCTGTTCTCCATTGTGGGGCACTGGATGGAAGCAGGGTTCTGCCTGTTCATCAAATGGGGCATCGTCCCGGGCATCTACGACCCGAACAGCGGCATTTGGCGCGACTACCTCAGCCCCTTCCCCGTGTACGGCGTCGGCATGGTGGCGTGCGGCCTTTTGCTCTACCCCATCAAGACCAAGCTGCAGGACAAGCTCGGCGGAACCTGGAAGCCGCTTTTGGGCAGCTTCGTCATCAACACGCTGGTCTGCTCCGTCATCGAGCTGATCTTGGGCCTGACGTCGAACATGCCGGTCGACGGCGTGTACCCGCTGTGGGACTACAGCACCATGCCGTTCAACTTCATGGGACAGATCTGCCTGCAGAATTCGACGGCGTTCGGCCTGGTGGCGACGCTCATGACCTGGGCGGTGTGGCCGGCGCTGCAGCGCCTTTCGGCCAAGATGCCCAACGACGTGCGCAAGACGTTCTTCGTGGCGGTCGTCGTGTTCTACGCCTTCGTCTGCTGCCTGTACCTGCTGAA
>CAVGWX010000039.1:0-17932 GCA_963633085.1 Prevotella sp. CAG:279
GAAGGCCACCGCGCTGCTCGTCGAAGCGCGCGCGAAGGAGCTGGGGCTCACTCCCACATCCGACGAGGTCGACGAGCAGTTCA
This sequence comes from Prevotella sp. CAG:279, assembly GCA_963633085.1. Classification (GTDB taxonomy): domain Bacteria; phylum Actinomycetota; class Coriobacteriia; order Coriobacteriales; family Eggerthellaceae; genus Senegalimassilia. Next base: position 84 of record CAVGWX010000039.1, read on the forward strand.
ACAGCTTGAAAAGCAGCATGTCGTTCAACAGCGACGATGTGTGGCAGAAGACGCTTGCCCAGTACGGGATCACCGAGGAAGGCCTTCGCGACCAGCTTCGCGTCAGCCTTGAGAAGCAGGCGATCTGCGAGGCCGAGGTCGAGCGTCAGGACGCTTCCGATTCCGATGCGCTTTCCTACGCGCAGACCAATCTCGCCGACGTGACGCAGCGGCATTTCTACCGCATGGTGTTCACGGGCTCGGACGCGACCGCGCGCGCCAACGCCGCAGCCGACGAGCTTGCCGCGATGAAGCAGGCGGGAACGCTCACTGCAGAGACGTTCTCGCAGATGGCGCGCGAGCGCTCCAACGAGGACGGCGTTTCTTTGACGGGAGGGTCGTACAAGTGGGAGGTCGAGATCGTTTCCGACACCGATATGACCCAGGCCATCGACTCGGTCAGCGTGGGCGACGTGAGCGACCCGACGAACATCGAATCGGACGACGGCGCCCTGGAGATCTTCTACTGCGATACCCAGTACTCGTTCCCGGACTCCAGCTCCATCTCGTCGCTGAAGGCCTCGGACGTTCCGGAGAGCCTGTGGTCGCTGGTCAAGTCGCAGGCAAGCGAATCGCTCTGGCAGAGCGCCTGCAGCGCGTATCTTTCGAACATGCTGATGGCGGGCAAGGTGACGTACTACCCGATGCCCGATTCGGCCAGCTACAACATTCCCATCACCGTCACGTCGTCGACAAGCTCCGCATCGTCGAGCGCGCAGACCGCAGCAACCGCGGGGTAGCGCCGCACCAAGGGGGATCATGCGTCGCACAGGGGGGAAGCAAGGCAGGTATCTTCGGGGGCCGCAGGCGGTTGCGCTGGCGGCTTTCGCATGCTGCGCCGTCGCAGGAGGAGCTTTCGCCCTGGGCGCGGCTTGCACAGGTTCCCTCTCGGGCGCGCAGCCGAACCCCGCCGGTTTTGCGGCGCTTGAGGGGTCGGCCTTCGCCGACGACGATGAAGAGGCGTCGGGCGCGCAGTTTTTCGTCGACGGCCTGCAATACGAGGTTGTGCAGGCAAGCGACGACGGCGGCGAGGGCGCGGTCGCCCTTGTGCAGGTCCCCTCTGAGACGCAGGGAGGCCTTTCTATCCCCGATGAGGTCGTTTCCGCGCGAAGCGGCCGCGCCTATCGCGTTTCCGAGGTGCGCTTCGAAGCGTTTGCCGAATGCTCGCACCTGACGAAGATCGAGCTTCCCTCGTCGGTCGAAAGCTACACGTTCCAAAACACCCTTTCCACGAGCTATTCCAACGCCTGCCTGCCCGACTGCGCCGCGCTGGCCAGCGTCGAGGTGGGAGAGGGGTCGCCTTGCTTGCTGAGCGATGACGGGGTGCTGTACGCGAAGGGGCAGGACGGCAACCCGGTGGCGCTTCTGTGCTACCCGCGCGCGAAAGCCGACTCCTCAAGCTTCGCCGTCCCCGAAACCGTGCGCACCGTCGCCGCCTATGCCGCAAGCGGCAACGCGGCGCTCACGTCGGTTTCGTTTACGGGGGACCTCACCGGCGACGCCGATGCGTACGCGCAGGCGGGCTCCATGAGCTCATCGTATATGGGGGGAATCGGGGCAGGGGCCTTCGCCAACTGCTCGTCGCTTTCCAAGGTTGCCTTCGCCGAGGGCTTGAAGCTGGGGGTGGCGTTCACGGGATCGGCGGTCGCCATCGGCAATTCCGCGTTCGAGAATTGCGTCAGCCTGAAATCCATCACCATCCCGAACATCGAGAGCGCCACGCGAAAAGCGGACGCTTACCGCACCTTCGAGGAGAACAACCCCGGATCGAACCAGGTCATCGCCAAGGGGTCGGCGTTTTTGTCGGGCTTCGACCCGTACTGGCACAACCAATCCGGCCCGGTCGCGCGCGAGGGCGTCGGATCGAGCGCGTTTTCCGGTTGCACCAATCTGCGCAGCGTGACGTTCGCGGCCGGCAACGTCAACGGCGCGTTCGCGTACCTGACGGGCACGACGACGTATTTCGCCGGCTGCAACAAGCTCGAATCGCTCGTGTTCGAATCGAGCCAGACCTACTGGGGCAACCCCTCCACCTCCATGGCGAACGGGAAGTTCGTCGATATCTGGTATGACGAATCGGCGAAGGCGTCGGTGGTGGAGAAGGTGCCGACGCGGTATTACGCGGTGGACTACTATGCGACGGCGGCAGATGCCGATGCCGCCGACTCGCTCGGCTCGACCCGCCTGGCGCGCGTCGAATACGCGGCGGGCACCGCGACTTCCGATATCGCCACGTCCTCTGCCGCGCTTTCCGGCTGCACGGCGGATGCGGAGCTGTATGCGAGCCTGGATGCGGACGGGAAAATCCCCTCAGCCGCCGAAGCGGCGGCATCGGCGGGCCTTGGCGAGGGCGCGTGGGCATGGAAGCTCACCGGTACGCAGTCGCGGCGGGAGGGCTTGACGGAATCGTGCAAGGCCTACCTGGTGAGGGCCGACGACGTGTCTGCGGGCAGGTTGGACTCGCAGACCCAGACGGCGCTGTACCTGGCATGCGATCGCAATCTGAGCGAATCTGAGCAAGCGGATTGCGCGTTCGACCCGGCGCGCTACGCGAGCGGCTCGTCGTATCAGATTGCGCCGCTCGAGGGGGAAGCCGACCCGTGGTACACCTACGACGCGTCAGCGGGCGGCCTTGTCGGCGGCTTTTCCGTGCGAAGCGCCGACGGGACGCTGCTCGACCCCTCCGAATACTCCGTGACGTACAAACGCTATGACCCCGATTCCGGCGAGCTCATCGACGCTGCGCTTTCGGAAGGCTCGGGTGCGTATCTGGTTTGCGTGACGCCGGCCGCCGGCAGCGGATACGTCGGCGAGCTTGACGAGTGGATCGTCGTGAAGAACCATGCCGGCAACGTGGTCTCAGGGTTCTCGGACACCGTGTCGGGCACGGCGGAGGCGGCGCGCCATGCGTTTTCGCAAACCTCCACGCTCGATTATTCAGGGCGATGCTTCGCCGTCACCATTGGAGCCTCTGACGGGTCGGGGGCGCTTGTCGCCGCGGGCTACGCGGGGCTGGTGGGCGGCGCCGTGAACGTGGACGATTCCGAGTCGGCAAGCTACGGCTTTTCGATCAACTCCAGAACAGACGCGAGCGGCAAGGCTGCCGATTCCAGCAACGGCCTGGTGTTCTCGCGCACCGATTCAGACGGGGCCATCCAGGCTTCCGACTGGGCGGTGAAGTGCTATCGCGCCTTCGAGCGCAACCGCGACCGCCTGGGCGCGTCAGTGGCGTCGTATCCGTGGGGCAAGGTCGCCGTGTTGGTCCCTTCGCTGTACGAGCAGTATTACGCCGCCGCTGCGAACTGGGCATATGCCATGCATGCCCCCGTTTTCCTCACCGACGACGACGGGTCGGTTTCCGACGACACCGTTGCCTGCTTGAGCGAATTTTCGCAGGTGGTGGTCATGGGGTCCGAGACGGCTTTTTCCCAAGAAGGGTTTGCGGCGCTCGGCGACGCCCTGGCGAAAACCTCGGCCGTCTCCCGCCTGCAGGGCGCCAGCGACACGGCGGGGGCGTTTTCCCTCGCGCTCGCGGATGACCTTATCGCGCGGGACGCGGCGACGATGGCGGCGGTCGCCGTCGTCGATTCCATAACTCCGAGCGACGCGGTCGCCTCCGTGACGTTCACCGGCCACGAAAAGGGCGTGGTCCTCACCGCGCTCGGCACCGACGACGCGAAGCTGATCGCGGAGCACCTGCATGCCGCATCGGGCGGCGTCGGGGTGGTGCTCCTCGCCGGCCGCGGCGGGGATGCGTGCGCGTCTCAGCTCGCCTCGTCTGAATGGAGCGGATCGGCGTTCGGGGCCATATGGGAGGCCGATGCCTCCTTCGAACAGGTCATGGGCGCGATAACAAGCTCGGTCGACGGCTATGCGAACATCGCGATCACGCGTCCTGATCGTACCTCCAAGGCCTATTCCGGGGATGAGGGAAAGCGCGATGGCAGCGCTTCGGGCACCACGTCGGGCGGCAGCGCCTCGAAGCAGGGTTCGAGCGCCATGGTGGTGGCGACCTATGGCGGCGCGACCTCGTACGCGGTCGGGAGCGCGGGCGCGGCAAGCGCCTCGGCCAAAGCCGCCGCGAATGCCGCGAGCGGCGATGCCTCTCTTGCGAGCGGGAGCGCGACCGACGCCGTCTCCGGCGACGCCTCCGCGACCGACGGCGCATCTTCCGTCGCGCGAAGCTCGAGCAGCATCAGCAGCACGCCCTCTTCGGTGCGCGTGCCGTTTTTGATCTCCATCGGCGTGCTGTGCGCCGCCGTGGCCCCCGTTCTCAGAAGGTGCAAGTAGCGCTATGGCCTGGTTGCGGGGCATATACGACAAGAGGGAGGGGGCGGACGGCTCGGCGGCTCGCGCCAAGGCGGCCCGCCCGCGCCCTGCGCTTGCGCGCGCGCTGCGGGCCCTTGCCGCCTGCGCGCTGGTCGCCTCGTGCACGACGCTGCTGTGCTCGTGCCGGCCGACCGATTTCTTCACGGAGGTCATCATCTCCCCGTTCGCCGACCAGGTCGACGAGGACAACCCGCAGCGCACCATCGTGAACGACCCGCAGGCCGAGCAGGAAACCGATCAGCTTTCCGTGCTCGATTGGTCCGAGGATTCCTCGCGGTCGACCCAGGTTCAGAACCTGGTCACGTACTCGGACGACCCGACCACCAACCTGTACGCGTTCCGCTCGGTGTTCAGCTTGGATCCCCGCTTTTCGGGAGTGCAGTCCAGCGAGCCGGTGCGGCTCGATTTCTCGCAGCCCTCGTCCATCTCCGAGAGCGCCTCGCAAACCCCCGACGAGTCGGATCAGTCCCCCCAGGAGAGCAGCGATCTGGAGGGCGACTCGTCGCGCTCGGAGGGATCCGAGCAGGTCCAGCAAGCCTCCGGCACCGGCGATAACCCCTCCGACAGCGGAGCCGACAGGGGGGAGGGCGGCACGGAGGGGACCTCGGGCGGCTACAACGGCGAGCGGAAGATCTACGATCCGAACAACGGTTTTTCCGAGGTGCCGCACGCCGACAGGATAGCGGCCTGCGGCCAGGCGGCCGTGATGGTCGAGGCGCTCGGCGGAGGCGGCGCGCTCGCCGCCATGGACGAGAACACCTATTGGGGCAAGAGCACCTCGTCTGCGGGAAGCTTCGCCGAGGTGTTCGGCGACGAGCTTCCCGGCGATTTCGCGCAAACCTCGCTTCTGTGGAGCGGAGACGGAGCATCCCCCGGCAACCTTTCCGACGCCGAGGCGTTGGCGAGCGCCTGCGGCGAGGGAGGCGTCATCGTCTACGACCAGGGCGAGGGAACCCTGGAGTCGCGCTTCGGCGCCGAGGCGCTCGAAGTGCTCGACCGCGCCGGCATCACCTATATCCCCGTCGACTTCTCCACGGTTCAGGGCATCCTCGATGCGGCCAGCGTCATCGGCGAGGTGCTGTCGGAAAGCTCTTTTGCCCCCCAGGCGAAAAGCAACGCCGAGGCGTACGGGAAAACCGTTGACGACCTGGTGACCCAGGCGGCCGACTCCCACGGCGGCGCGCTCGCCGCGCGCGACGAGTCGACGAGCGGGACGCGCCTTTTGTCGACGTACAACAGCTGCCCCGTTTCCGCGTGGCGCACCAACCATACCTTCAGCGCCTTCGGCACGAGCTACGTGCGCGGCATCGGGTACACCAACGGCTCGTATTCGCTCGATTCGGAAAGCGGTCTTCTGTTCACGGGCAGCACCGCTTCCTCCCCGCTTTCGTTTTGGGCGCAGGCCGCCGGCGTGTGGGATCGCGGCGCGGACGTCGTGGGGTCGGGGTCGCCGAAAAACGACACCGCTATGCTGTACGGCGTCGTGACGGGCGCGCGGTTCGATCTGGGCTTCTTCTCGAGCGCATCGGGCGCGCCCGAGCTTACCCGGTGCGTGTCGGCGGTGCTGCTCGGCACCGAGGATCGCATCGGGACCACCTCCGACAGCAACTTCGGGGACGGCCTGGGATCGGCCGCTTTCCCCTACCTTATCGTGTCGGCATCGGGAAGCTCAACGTCCGATGCGGTCAAGCAGGCTGTCGTGGCGCAGATGCTCTCCTCCGACCCGCTCAACCCCTACTCGATCCTGCCGTGGAACAAGCAATCGCCGAACAACATGCTCTCAACCGAGTTCTCGTCCATCTCCATCATCGGATCGACGACCGACAACGCCAAGGGAAGCGTCTTCGTGGATGGGGGCGTGAGCGCCTCCGACACCGTGCGGGCAAACCCCAGCGGGCTGTTGGGCAGCTGGACCGAAGGGTCCATGGAGAGCGTCCTTGAGGCGGTGTGGCTTGCGCGCATCTATTCCGCGGCGCCCGCCAACAGCGACTACAGCCCCATCTGCTCATATTCCACCCAGCAGCTCGAAGATGCGGTGATGGGCTTCTACGAAACGTTTTACCGCATGGACGCCGCCGAGGCGCGCAGCGCGTACGGTCGCGTGGTAACGGACGAGGGGCTGTAGGGTTATGGCAAGGTGGAGACCGGGCATACGCAAGGCGATGCGCGACGAGCGCCAAGCCCGTGCGGCCGACCGCATCTCGGTGCGCTCGGAGGGCAACGCGTTCGCGCAAGACGTTCAGGAACGCCACGACATGCGCCCGGAATCGCGGCGCGTGATCGTGCTTGCGGTGGTGTTCGCCCTCGTGTTCGCATCCGCCAACATCCTGCCGACGCGCGCGTTCGCCTCGGCGCTCACCGACTATCCGCTTTCCGCGTTTCTGGCGGACGTGAGCGCCAACCTGGCGGCGTTTACCGGCGTGTTTGCCGGCAACGGGTCCGCCTTCGAGATGCGCTTCATGGCCGTGCTCGTGTGCGCGGTGGGCGGCGCGGCGCTCGGACTGTGCGGATCGACGTTCCAGGGCGCGTTCAACAACCCCTTGGCGGCGCCGAAGACCCTCGGCGTGATGAGCGGCGGCGCCCTCGGCGCGCTGGTCTACGTGCTGTGGCTGAAGTCCTACACGCCGGTGATGCATTCGGCTTCCGGGAGCGCCACCGCGTCCGATATCGCCGCATGGGAGGCCGCACTCGATCCGTTTTCGTGGTTTTACCTGCACTACGGGCGCTGCCTCTGCTCCATCGCGGGCTGCTTCATCGTCGTCGGGGTGGTCATGGCGCTCACCGCGTTTTTAGGCCGCGGCAAGCTCTCCAACGTCATCGTCATCATCTTCGGCCAGGTGTTCTCGGTGGGCGTGACGGCGATAATCCAGTTCGCACGCTATTACTTCACCATGGACGGCAGCACGGAGATGGCGACGGAGCTTGCGCAGATCGAGAACTACACCATGATCAACACGTACTATTTCCGCGACCTGATCATCGTCGTCGCGCCCATCGTCGTATGCATGGTCGTCGTGCTGGCGCTGCGCAACCGCCTGACGCTGCTGTCCTTCGGCGACGACGTGGCGAACACTATGGGCGTCAACGTCAAGCGCACGCGCTACGTCATGATCGCGCTGTGCACGGTCATGACGGGGCTCGCCATATCGTTTTGCGGGCACGTGGCGTTCCTCGGCTTCATATCGGCGCACCTTGCGCGGCGCATCGTCGGGCCCGATTTCCGCTTCCTGTTGCCTGCGAGCATGCTGACCGGCGGGGCGCTCATCTCGGTCATCCAGTGGATCTGCCAGTCGGGCCTGCCCTTCACCTCGCCCTATGCCGCGGGCCCGGTGTGCTCGGTGTTGGGCGCGTGCCTGTTCATGGTCATCATCCTGCGTCAGCGAGGGGAGGCGGGCCATGGCTGGCGATAGCGATCGCTCAAGGGCGCGCAGGATCATCGAGGCGGCGCGCCAGCTGCAAAAATCCGATGCCTTCGCGGCCCCTCAAAGCGCCGATGCGATGCGCGCCTTCTCCGAGGTGCATGAGGGCCGCATCAAGAGCGCGCGCAACGTGCGCCAAACCCTTGCGCTCGGCGTGCTGCTCGTGGTGGCGCTCAGCGCGATGTCGATGTGCCTGCCGTATTACGGGGTCGATTCCATGGGGATGGGCGGAACCATCTACTCGCCCGCCGACGTGCTCGATTCCTACGCGCTGTGGTTCCAGATCACCGTGATGCCGGCCTTCGACAGCACCATATCGAACCATGCGGGCGCGATGCTCGCCGCCTTCGAGCTTTCCCACCCATCCGTCATCTACCAGCTGGTCATCCAGCGCGGCATGGTGACGCTGGTGGTCATCGCCTGCGGCATTCTGCTCGCCGTGTCAGGCATGCTGTTCCAAACGTCGTTTCGCAACCCGCTTGCCACGCCGACGGCGCTCGGCGTTTCCGACGGCGTATCCATCGGCGTCGTCATCTTCGCCTTTCTGGGCTACACGTCGGCGGCGGACAACATGCCGCTGTACCTTGCGCTGGTGTACGGTTGCGGAGCGGCGACGGTCGTGTTCGTCATCGCGGTGTCTCGTTTGGTGTCGGGGCGCGGCTTCAACGTGTTCGACATGCTGCTTTTGGGCACGGTGGTGTGCCAGCTTTTGGGCGGCGTCATCTCCTACGTGTCGAACTTCGGCATGGATTTGGACACCTGGGAGCATTTCTACAACATCCAGCAGGCCGGCAACGTGCTTTCGTACCCGCAAACGTGGATCGTGGTCGCGGTGGTGTTCGCGGCGACGATCGTCCCCGTGCACGTGCTGCGCTTCAAGCTGAACCTCGTGTCGTTTTCCGACGAGGAAGGCCGTCTCATGGGCGTTCGCCCGCGCATGCTGCGCGCGGTCGCCTTGGTCCTCGGGTCGGTCATGCAGCTTGCCGCCATCGCGTCGATCGGGCAGGTGGCGATGCTTTCTCTGGCCGTGCCGTTTTTGGTGCGCTACCTCATGCCGGCCGAGTTCCGCTACCAGCTGATGGGCAACTGCATCCTGGGGACCGTCGTGCTCCTTGCGTGCGTGGCCATCCAGCATTTCGCCATCATCGGCTCGGTGTCGGTGCCCGTCGGCACGCTCGTTTCCGTGGTCGTGGTGCCGTTTTTCGTGTGGGCCGTCGCCATCCAGTCGCAGAAGTGGGGCGATTAACATGGGCGCGCTCATCGGAAGGAAAGGCCGCGCCGGGTCCGCGCGTCGTGCGGGCGAAGCGTCGCGCGTGGGCAAGGCGCTGCTTTTGGTGGCGACCCTGCTTTTGTGCGGGATCCCCGCGGCGCTTGTCGCACATCCCGTAAGCTACGTCCCGCTCATCATGGTGGTGCTTTCCGTCGCCGCCTCGTTTGCGTACCTGCGCATCCTGAAGAGGACGTTTTCCATCAGCGAGGAGGGCATGCGCCGCTCGTGCGAGCGCGGCGAGGCGGTGGGGCTTTCAGTCACGCTTTCGAACGCCTCCATCCTGCCGCACCCGCGCGTGGTCGTGTGCTTCTACATCACCGATCTGTTCGGCGAATACGACGCCATGCGCACCATGACGGTCCCGCTCGGCCCGCGCGAGGTGAGCACGTTTTCCTTCGACGCGAACTTCACGCATCTGGGCCGCTATTTTGCAGGCGTCGACCATGTGCAGCTGACCGATCTGTTCGGGCTGTTCAGCTGCACCGTCCAAAACGCGCATCGCCGGCAGGTCATCGTCCGCCCGCGCCTGTTCGACCTGCGCGAGGTCGACATCTCGGAAGCCGAAGAGGAGTCGGCGAGCATGGTCAAGCCCATCACGGCCGACGGCACCGACTACGCCAGCGTGCGCGAATACCGTTTCGGCGACCCGCTGAAGACCGTGCATTGGAACCTGACCGCGCGCAGCGCGACCGGCACCATGTACACGCGCCTGTTCGAAACCTACGTCACCCCGAGCGTATCGGTCGTGATCGACCCCTTTTCGCATGCAGAGGATCGCGAGGTGCTCATGAGCCTGTTCGACGGCATGATGGAGGGGGCTTCCTCGCTGTCGCGCTTCGCCCGGGCGCAGGGCGTCGAATGCGCGATCCGCTACCTGGGGCGGGGCTTCGAGCCGGCGAGCGTCTGCCTGGCCGGGGAAGAGGACTCCGACGAGCTGATCTTGTCGGCGCATCGCATCGTGTCGCTTGCGGGCGATCTGGGCGGCGAAGAGCGCGCGGAAGGCGGCCAGGCGGGCGATCTGGCCGATATCCGCCGCGCGGCATCCATCCCCGTCGAGCTGTTCGTGCAGGAGGGAGTCGGATCGCAGGGCGCAAGCAACATCGCCTTCGTCACGTCGCGCCTTGACGAGGACATCCTCGTGGCGCTGGAGGAAGTGACGGCGCGCCGGCGCCAGGCGATGCTCATGCTGGTGGTCCCCGCGACCTTGATCGGGCGGCAGCGCGCCGAATTCCTCTCCCCGCTCTCGCAGCTTTCGGCGGCGGGCATACCGTATTACGTGCTCGAGTCGACCGAGCTTGAGACAAGGCGGGTGATGTCGTGACGCTTCTTCGCTCTATAAAGTCCCAAGCTGGGGAATTCGCGCTGCTGCTTGTTGCGGCGGCGAGCTTTGCCTGCGTCATTGAAAACGCCTTCTTCCTGTCGAGCGTCCCGAGCCGCTGCCCGCTTACCTTCGGGGCGGTGGCCGTGCTTCTGGCCGTGCTGTACCTGGCGGCGTATGAGCGCCGGCGCATGGCGATCGGCATCGTTTGCTACCTCGCGGTGCTCGCCGCGATGGTCGCGCTTTCGCTTGGCCTGTCCGGCGGCGAGGATCTGTATGCGGACGCCGAGGGCAACTACCTGTACCTGGTTTTGTGCATCGCGTTTTCGGCGACGGCGTCGTTTCTGCTCACGCGCTCCGTGCCAGGAGCTGCGCTGTGGTTTCTGATCGCGGCGTTTCTCTGCTCGGTGGTGCAGGCGTTTTACCAGTGCAACGACCTGGTGCTGAGCATCGCGGCATCGGCCGGGGCGCTCGTGCTGGTCATCTACCGCAACTTCGTCATCGGGCTTGTGCGAGCCGATGCCGTGCGGGGCGCCACGCGCGCCTCGGGGCTTGCCGCGGCGCTGTCCGTGGTGGGCGCATGCGCGCTCGCCGCGCTGGCTGCGTGGTTTCTCGTCATCGCGCCGCTTGGCCCGGGCGTGCTGGAGATCAAGCTGATCACGGAATATCGCCAGCTTCCCATCGATCAGATGCGCGGCGTGGCCGACGAGCAGCCGGTGTTCAACCTCGAGCTGACCACCGACCGCGATCACCTGCTCGACGACGACTATCGCTATACGACCGATGATCTGGTGCGCGGCGAATCCGACGTGGTCATATCGGCCCAGCAGCTGTTTGACCAGATGACGGTGGGCGGGGGCACCACCGATGCCGGATCGGGCACCGATGCCGCCAAAGACGGCGGCCTGGACCCGGACTCGCTCGAAGAGAATTACGATGCGCAGTCCTATTCGAACGTGTTCCCCCTGATCGTGGTGGTGTTGGTTGCGATCGCGGCGATCGCAGCGCTTATCGCGTGCCTGCTTGCGCTCAGGCGCCGCCGCCGCATCAAGCGCCTCGAGACCCTGCTCGACGCCCCGCCCGCCGACCAAGCGCGCGGCATCTACCAGTTTTTGCTTTCCCGCATGGGGCGCATCGGCTTTTCGGTGCCGAAGGGCTTTACGCTTCTGGAGTTCGCCCAGTCGCAGTCCGGGCGCATGGCCGTCTTCGACGCGCAAGCCGGCGCGTCCTTCGTCGACCTGACGCGCGCCTACGAGCAGATGACCTTTGGGTCTTTCGTGCCCACCGATGACGACATCGTCCCCTTCGTCGCGTACTACCTGGCGTTTTGGAAGGCGGCGCGCGCATATCTGGGCAATTTCAAGTATTTCCTCAAATCGTTTCGACTCTAAGGGAGGTGCGAGCGCATGAAGCTGGAAGTCAAAGACGTGAGCTGCGGATACGACGGGTGCGACCCGGTGCAGCGCTTCGTGAACTTCACCGTTTCCTCGGGCGAGGTGTGCTGCGTGCTCGGGCCGAACGGCTGCGGCAAGACCACCTTGTTCAAAACCCTGCTCGGGCTTATGCCCCCGCGCGCGGGCAGCATCCTCATCGACGGCGAGGATGTGACGAAGTGGCCCCCGAAGCGCCTGGCCCACGTCGTCGCCTACGCGAGCCAAAACCACGTGCCGCCGTTTCCGTATCGCGTCAAAGACGTGGTCATGCTCGGGCGCGTCAACAAGGTGGGCGCTTCGCAGCCGACCGAAGAGGACCTGCGCATCGTCGATGCCGCCATGCGCGACATGGGCGTGAAGGACCTGGCCGACCGTCCCTACACCGACATATCCGGCGGGCAGCTGCAGCTGGTGATGATCGCGCGGGCCTTGGCGCAGCAGCCGCAGCTGCTCGTGCTCGACGAGCCGACGGCCGCGCTCGATTACGGAAACGCCATCCGCGTCATCGGCAAGGTGCGCTGGCTGGCCCGGCAGGGCTATGCGGTGCTCATGACCACGCACAGCCCCGACCACGCGTTCATGTGCCGCTCGAACGTGGTGCTTTTGCAGGCGGGCAAGCCCATGAGCTTCGGTGCCGCCGCCGAGGTGATCACCGAGCGCAACATGCGCCAGGCCTACGGTCTCGACGTGCGCGTGGTGGAATTCGTGAACAGCAGAAACGAGGTGATGCGCATGTGCGCTCCCGAGTTCGAAAGCGATGAAAGGAATTAGCGAATGCTCAGCGAACCCGAGGCCAGCAAGGCCGCGAACAACATAGCCGCAATCGTCGCCAACGTCGAGACGGTCATCCAGGGCAAGCACGATGCGGTGGAGCTGGTGGTGCTGGCGCTCATCGCGCGCGGGCATGTGCTGCTGGAGGACCTGCCCGGCACCGGCAAGACCACGCTCGCGTCCACGCTGGCGAAATCCATCGACTGCGACTTCAAGCGCATCCAGTTCACGCCCGACGTCATGCCCTCCGACGTGACGGGATTTTCGGTGTACAACCAGCAGACCAACGAGTTCGAGTTCCGCCCCGGCGGCGTGATGAGCAACCTGGTGCTGGCCGACGAGATCAACCGCGCCAGCGCCAAGACCCAGTCGGCGCTGCTGGAGGCCATGGAGGAACGTCAGGTCACGGTCGACTCGAAAACCTTCAAGCTCGACGAGCCGTTCATGGTGCTCGCCACCCAAAACCCCATCGAGCAGTACGGGACGTTCCCGCTGCCCGAGGCGCAGCTCGACCGCTTCCTCATCAAGCTTTCCATGGGATACGCCGACTTTTCCGACGAGCTGCACATGCTCGAGCTGGGCGATCGCGCCAAGCGCGCCATCGGGCCGGTGGCCACCACCGACGATGTGCTGCGGCTGTGCGATCAGGCGGAGCAGGTGGAGGTCTCCCCGGACGTGTTCCGCTACATCCTGGAAATCGTGACCGCCACGCGCAACCGCACCGATATCCGCATCGGGTCGTCCCCGCGAGGCGGCATCGCGCTCGTTTCCCTGTCCCGCGCCTGGGCGCTCGCGCGCGGCCGCGCCTATGTGCTGCCCGAGGACGTGAAGCGCCTGGCGCCCTATACGCTCGGTCATCGAATTGCTCTCACGCGAGAATCTAAATCTCAGGGGAGAATATCCTCAGAAGTGATAGAATCCATCCTGTCGAGTATCGCAGTCCCCATCGGGGACGACGTGCTGATCCGCAAGTGCTGAATTGCTTTTCGAAGAAGCCTTGCCGCAGCGGGCCGTCGACATAAGGGGATGTTGAAGCCACCGCCTCGTTTGTTACGGGGAAAGGACTTGGTCAACATGACGGTAACTATGCAAAGAGGATACGCGATTGTGCTGAGGGGCAGCCTGAATGGGCGTCGCGCATCGTTTGAATACTCCTTGCGCCGGCAAGTGTCGCCGCGCATGCATCACGGGCGAAAGCCCCAATCCCTTCGAGGCTCATAATCCGAAACGTTGCCAATGGCGCGCACGGTACCCACCGCGGGTGCCCCCTTGCGCGCTATTGGCGCTCTCATGCGTCTTATCAAGGCGTTTCCCGGATGTTGGTGTCGCATTCGGTGAGCATAGGCTTGAAACGCGAAATGCAGGAAAAAGAAAGAAAGGAATCGATTTATGGCGAAAAGCAATCTATCCAAGTTCGGCGCTGGTTTTGCCGCAGTCGCCCTCGCAACGTCGCTCGTGCCCGTGACCGCGGGCTCGGCGCTTGCCAGCGACAGCTACTGGAGCGCCCCCACTCAAGCAGTGAGCGTGGACTACACCAAGATCCTCAAGACCTACGGCGTGCGCGCCGGCAGCGCCGGCCCGGACTTCCTGGGCATCTCCAACACCAACTTCGACTTCACCTCGGCGAGCCCCTCCAAGTGGACGAGCGCCCAGTACGACCAGTACACCGCCGATGACCTGGCGGGCATCAAGGGCGCCGGCCTGGCCATCTGGGCGACCTCGGTGAACGAGAGCCCCAACCCGTTCTACGCCAACCTGATGTACAACGCCATGACCGGCTCGAGCGCCACCCCGGCGGCGACCACCTGGGTCGCCAACCCCGAGGAATCCTCCTGGGGCGACTCCAACGGCGTCGCGTCCACGCTGGCCAACGGGAAGGGTTCCACCATCAACGGCCTTGAGTACCTGCCCGAGATCATCTTCGGCGCGAACAAGACCACTGCCTGGGGCAACCTCGACTACTCCGAGACGAACATCTATCAGTGGGCTGCCACGCAAAGCGATTACAACCCCACCTTCACCAACAACGACGCATCCAACATGTGGACGCAGCTGTACTCCATCGAGCAGCTGTCCTCCGCTGCCGAGTCGGTGAAGGATTCGTCGGGTTGCCTGACCACGCGTTACGACGGCAACTCCACCGAGGTGGGCGCGCTGGCCTACGAGAAGTCCATCCGCGGCAACCTGCTGTACTGCGCCTCCCAGCTTGATCAGGGCAACATCGCCAAGAAGACCGTTGCCTACCTGTACGCCATAGACGGCGACACGGGCTACTTCTTCGTTCCCACGGCCGACGGCCTCGTCGAGGGTGCCGACACGGGCGAGCATGCGACGGCCGAGGACGCCTCGACCGCCGGCGCGGGTTACGCTGCCAACAACGGCACCATCAACCTGGACTACCACGGCGTGCTTCCCTTCATCACCGACACCTTCGACAGCGGTCATGAGGTCGAGGGCGGCATCGTGATGAAGGTCGAGGACATCTTCAAGTCCAACCCGGCCTGCACGGTCGGCTCCGCCGACACCTCCGCACTCAAGGACGTCGACGTCATCATCTACAACTCAACGGTGAACACCGACCTCAAGGGCACCTCCGGCGGTAAGAACAGCTCCGGCGTGAACAACACCGAGGCCCTGAACAACGACAACGTCACCGCCTGGGCCAAGGCTCACGGCTTCAGCGGGTCGGTCCTGGCCGGCGACGACTACGGCACCTCCAGCAACCAGGGCTACGGCAAGACGGCCGCAACCGAGGACGGCATGTCCCCGCTGCTGTACTGCCAGCGCAACTACACCGCCGACAAGATCGCCCGCGCCGCATGGGCCTTCTCCAAGGTGTACCCCGAGCTGTACCCCAACGCCGACGCTTCTTACGCCTACTGGGTGAGCAACGTCTACCACGTCAACATCGACGACGTCAGCACCGTTGCCGCCTACATGACGAACA
The DNA here is from genome assembly GCA_963633085.1 of Prevotella sp. CAG:279. GTDB lineage: Bacteria > Actinomycetota > Coriobacteriia > Coriobacteriales > Eggerthellaceae > Senegalimassilia. The sequence continues at coordinate 15,610 of CAVGWX010000039.1, forward strand.
AGTCCTCCGCCGTTGCCTATGACGCGGATGTCGAAGCTCAGATGGAAAGCAACTTCGCCACCGGTTACGAGTGGTGGAACGCGACGGGCAAGGCCTCCCAGACCTGGGGTAGCTACGCCTATTACAACGGCTCCACCCGCGCTTCCTTCTACGACGGCAACGCCAAGAGCGAGGAGCCCGCGGACACGATCGGCATCTTCCAGCCTTCCGCGCTGTGGGATGCTGCTTCCTTCCCCGACGTTGACGTCTCCGCCTACTATGCCAGCAGCGCTGCATGGTGCGGCGCGACCGGCTTGATCCAGGGTTACCCGAACGGCAACTTCGGCGTGGGCGACACCATGACGCGCGCGCAGCTGGTCACCACCCTGTGGCGTTACTATGAGCCCATGGAGGCCGCTGCGTACGACAGCGATGATACGTACCCGAAGAACGAGACCGACATGGCCGACGTTGCGGACAACGCGTACTACACCGCTGCCGCCAACTGGGCCGTGAAGTGCGGGGTCATCGACGGTGTCGACAACCATGACGGCACGCGCAGCTTCGCTGCTGACGACGAGGTCACCTTCGAGCAGCTTGTTGCCATCATCGCCAAGGCTTCCGGCCAGAAATACGAGGAAACGGCTGCCACTCCGCTCCAGAAGTTCAACGATGCCGGTGAGGTCTCTGATTGGGCGACCGCTGCCATGGCTTGGGCTGTGAACAACGGCCTGGTCAACGGCTATGAGAACGAGGACGGCACCCGCAGCCTCGCTCCCAAGGCCAACGTTCCCCGCGAGCGCGTCGCAACCGTGCTGGTGAACGCCATCGTCGAGAACAATATCCTCTAGCGTCTCGACGCGGTTTTGAGCCGTCTTGCCGGCGCCGTGCTTGCGGTGCCGGCACCCTTGACACCGCGAATGCGGCTCAAGCGCACAGCCCCGACGGATGGGAAGTCCGCCGGGGCTTTTTTTGCGGATTGAGGACCCGGGCGCTTGATCGCGCGAGGGGCGAGGGCTCAAAGGGTGCGCGAACCTCCCTCAAAATGCCTGGGCGAATGACGTAACCGGGCGAATACATGACAAAAAAGCCCTTTGACCTGGGGCGGAATTATTGACGATTCGGCGAGAGCCGCGCTCAGGAGCGTTTCAGGTGTGCTAGGCTGTCAGCGATGAAAATGCCCGCTTTCCAAAAATCTGGGTAATAACATCCGCTTAGACTCAAGGGGGAGATATGAGTCCGGACTTGATCCAGCTGAAGCGTTTCGTCGTCACCGCGCGCAAAGGGACTTTCACGGCGGCAGCGAGGGAGATGTACGTCACATCCCAAACGGTTTCGCAATCGGTTCGGGACCTCGAGCGCATGCTGCACGTGCCGTTGCTCTATCAGCGGGCGAAAACCCTGCACACCACGCCCTTCGGCGACGAGGTGCTGTGCCTGGCCGAGGTCGCCTTGGACAGCGTCGACGACATATGCCGTCGCGCCGCCGAACGGCAGGTCGCCTGCCTGTCCTGCGGGTCGGTCCGCCTGGCGGTCGCGTCGTCGCCCCTGCGCGGCAGCGTGTTCCATCAACAGGATTTTCAGCATTTCGGCTGCGAGCATCCGGGGATCAGCCTGCTGGTGGAATATGTGCCGCCGGAAACCTGCCTGGCCGGGCTTCGGGAGGGGATGATCGACGCCGCCATCGTCACCGGAGAAGCTTGCATCGAGGCGGTCGATTCCCTGCATCTGGGCGGGCAGCCGCTCTGTGCGCTCGTTGCCCGCAGCCATCGACTCGCCTCGCGGCAAAGCATCTCGCTGGGCGATTTGCATGGCGAGCGCCTCGCCGTTTCCTACGACTTCACGGGGTGCAGGGGCTTGCTGCGCAGGTGCTTTTCCGCAAGCGGCGTCAAGCCGGTGCCGGCAAGCCTGGAAATGGACCTTCTGAGCCATCGGCGCTTCCTTGACGACCGCGGCGTGGTGCTGGTCATCCCCGACCCCTGCTTGGCGAAGCTCTACCCGCAGGCGGTTGCCGTACCGTTTGCCGACGGCGAGGAGATATCCCTGCCGTATCGCTTCGTCGCGCCCGCGCGCTGCGCTAACCCCGCGGTGCCGCTGGTGCGCGCGTACGTGCGCAACCTGGCGCATCGCCTGCGCAAAGCGTAAGGGTTTTCACCTGTTTTCTCCTGCAAGACGGCAAATTACACTATCTGGGTGATGCATGTCCCCTGGCTTTTCGCTATGGTTGCATGCTGAAAACGTATGCAAGCCACCTTGGGGGGAGGACCTGTGAACACGAAGACGAAGCGCCGCATGATGGCGGTGACGGGAATCATCGTCATCGTCTTGATCGTCATCTTGGCGG
>CAVGWX010000040.1:0-17870 GCA_963633085.1 Prevotella sp. CAG:279
TGCCGCCCGCCATCATGAACAAGGCCTACCGCTTCGAGCGCGACAGCCGCGACGGGCAGCATGGCAAGCGCGTTCTGGCCGCCCTCGAGGGCAACTTGTGGAAGTGCATCCATTGCCAGCAGTGCTCGACGAAGTGCCCCAAGCACATCCCGGTCGCCGAGGAGATCAGCTACCTGCGCCGCCGTGCGCTGGGCATGGGGCAGAAGAAATCGGAGGGTGCGCGCCATGCCTACAGCTTCTACGACGACGTGAAGAGCACGGGCATGCTCAACGAGACGATGCTGGCGCTGCGCACCGAGGGCATGGTGAAAACGACGCTGAACCGCACGCCGTTCGCCGTGCGCATGGTGGCCGCCGGCAAGATGAACCCGCTGCATATGCCTCGTCCCATCAAGGGCATCGACGAAGTTCGCCGCCTCTACGAGTTCTCGGCGAAGCTTTCCCAGGAGCAGAAGGAGGATGCGACCCATGAGTAAGCATCGTTACGCGTTCTTCCCGGGGTGCACGCTTGAAAGCGCCGCGGGCGAGCTGAAGATAGCGACGGAGAAGACCTGCGAGCGCCTAGGCATCGAGCTTGTCGAGATCGAGGGCTGGACCTGCTGCGGCGCTGCGCAGATCCAGGACATCGACGACTTCCTGGGCGTGGCCGTCAACGCGCGCAACATCGCCTTGGCCGAGGCCGCGGGCTTCGACCGCATCTTGACCGTCTGCAACACCTGCACGCTGATGCTGCGTCAGGCGAAGAAGCGCCTGGATGCCGACGCCGCCCTGCGGGAAAAAGTCAACGAGGCGCTGGCCGAAAGCGGGCTTGAGTACAAGGGGACCTGCGAGATCACGCATTACCTGTGGGTGCTGGTCGACGAGCGGGAATACGGCTTGGACGAGCTGCGCCGCCATGTGACCAACCCGCTCGAGAACCTTTCCGTGGCGAACTTCTACGGCTGCCATATCCTCATGCCGCCCGATGTGATGGGCTTCGAGAACCCGCGCAACCCGCGCTCGATGGAAATGCTGGCCGAGGCGCTCGGTGCGCAAAACGTTGACTTCGAGCAGCGCCTTGCCTGCTGCGGCTTCCACAGCATCTACCCGGCCGAGCGCGAGGCGCTGCTGTCCAACGGCGTTTCGTGCCTGACGGCCAAGGAAGCGGGCGCCGATTGCCTGGTGACGCCGTGCCCGCTATGCCATATGGCCATCGACATGTGGCAGGCCGACGCGCAGAAGCGCTACGAGGACGACATCACCATGCCGACGCTGCACCTGCCGCAGCTGGTGGGCCTGGCGCTGGGATTCTCGGCCAAGGAAATGGCCATCAACCGCCATATGGTCAACGCCACCAAGATGCTCTCGAAGCGGCTGGCGTCATGATGGCGGGCGAAGGAGCCGACGTCGTTGCGCCAGGTGCCTTGCCGAGCCGGGCTTTCGGAATCGCGACGAACGAGGAGTGGTCGATTGTTTCCGGGGATGGCGGTGCGGGTGCGGTCGGGGCTGCCGGTTCGGCCGCGGTTCCGTCGAACTCGCAGGGCGAAGATGCCGCCGCGCGCATCGCTTGGCTCGTGGACGATCTTGCCCGGCATATGCGCGAGGCTGGCGAGATAGACGGAAACGGATCGGTGCGCGTTCCCGACGGCGGCCTTGAGGATGAGCTTGTGTTCGAACAGCGCGCGAAGCTTGTGCTGATGGAGGGCGTCAAGGGGGCCTACGTGGTGCCGTCGAGCCAGGATTGGGCGCACGATGCGCTCGGCGATGCGGCGGTGGTTGCCGGCATGGTGTATTCCGACGGCGAGGCCTTTTTGCCGGGAGACGCTTGCATCGACGGCTATTTTCAGGCCGACTTCGATGGGCGCTGGGTGCGCGTGGTTCGCGGGCGCGCCTGCTTGGCGGGGCCGGCCATCGCGTGGCGCGATTCGCTGGAGGAGTTTCCCGAGCTTGTGAGCGAGCTTGAGCGCTTTGCACAGAAGCGCAGAAGTGCGTAAGGGGCCATAAGCGGCCTCATGCTACCATAGGCGGGATTTCAGGAAGTCCGCCGGCGGGCATACCATCGGCGGACCTTGCGCGCCAAGGCGCGCGATCGTTCAAAGGGGCGGAAATGGACGGTGCGAAAGGCGCGGCCGGTGCGAAAGACGTGCGCACCGTTGTATGCGCGATCGTGGGCCTGGCGTGCATGTTCTCGGGCATCTGGCTTGCCGACGGGCAGCTGCTCGGCGCGAACGTGTCGGAGGCGGGCACGCTTTCCATGCGCGTGTGCACGTGCATCGTCTACCTTATCTTCTATCTTGCGGCACGTCGCTTCCTTCGAAAGGGCGACTGCGACGTGCGCTGGTTTTTCGGCGTGGCGACGGTCGTGGGGTTTGTCCTGTTCGTCGCGGGAGCCTGCCTTTCCCTGTTTGCCATTCCCCAACTCGAGAGGGGCGGCCTTGCGTGGTCGGTGGCGGGCATATGCTCCCTTGTCATGATCAAGACCATCGGCGCGCCCTTAAGCATGGGCTTCGTGTGCCTGTTCGCCCGGCTGGAATCGGGCATGGTGATGCGCGCCTGCACGCTCGGCATGCTCGGTGCGTTCGCCTTGTACTCCCTCACCTCGCAAAATCCTGCTGCTGCGTTTTTGGGGTCGCTCGGCTCCGTTGCGCTTGCGGGGGCGGCCCTTGCCGTGGCGCTGATGCTGGCCATGGTTGGATTCGGCGGTATCCCGACGCGCTTGGAGTCGGGGCGGCTGGCCTTAGCCCCGGGTGCGCTTTCGGTACCGGGCGTGGTGAAGCGTCCGCATGCCAAGGTGGTCACGCCGGGCTTCGTCATCATGCTGGTGTTCTCGGCCATGATGCTCGGGTTTTTGCGCAACGGGTTCACCGGTGGCGACTACCATAACGACCCCGTGTCGTTTGTGGCTCTGATCGCGCTGCTTGTCCTGGCCTTCGCCTGGCGAGGCCTGCGCATCGAGCATGTTTTCTACGGGGCGCTTTTGTGCACCGCCGTCGGCATTTTGCTGGTGCGCCCCTTCGCATGGGCTCTGCCGGGGTTGGAGCAGATGCTGTGCGGTCTGGGGACGGCGCTGTTCGAAGTGGTTTCCTGGGCGCTGGTGGTATGGGCTGCGCGCAACAGCATCGAGACGCTGCGGGCCGCGGCGGGCATGCGCCTTGCAGCGACCGTCGGGCATCTGCTGGGCACGATCGTGGTGGCGCTGGGCATGCTCTTCGCCGCATCTGCCGCCGATGCCCTGTTCGCGAGCGAGCAGCTGATGGTGTTCATCTACATGGTGCTTTTGGTGGTGCTGCTGAAGTTTCCCGGCCTGCAAGCGCCGTTCGCCTCGGCGAGCGACGCTTCCGAGTACGATTTCGAATCTGCCGTTGCGCTTGCCTGTGTGGCCGGCGCGGCGGAGCAGGGTGTGGCCGCGGTCGGCGTGCCGGGCGCGGGCAGCGCGGCGGATCTGGCCACGAGCGCGGGTGGAGCGGAGATCTCGGGGCAGACCCTTGGTGTCACGGGTTCCGCATCGGCGAAAAGCGAGGTCGCGCGCCCGTCTTCGTCTGATAGTGGCACGAAAGACACCGCATCGGCGAATGGGTCGACAACCGTTCGTGAGAAGGATGCGCCGGAAGGTTTCGCTCCTTCCGAATCGGCGCGAACGACCGTCGTTTCAGGCGGCGTGCCGGTGCCGTTCGTGGCTGCGGCCGCGGCCGCAGCCACGCAGGTTCCGCTCGATCCGGTGGCGGTGCCGTGCGACACCATCGCGCGCACGTACCGCCTGACGGCGCGCGAGCGCGAGGTGCTCGAGCTCATCGCCCACGGGCGCAACATGCCGTTCATGGAGCAGGAACTCGTCATCTCCCGCAACACGCTCAAGATGCACATCCGGCACATCTACACCAAGCTCGACGTGCACAGCAAGCAGGAGATCATAGACATGGTGGAAGCCCTCATCGGAAGGTAAGGCCTCGGCACGCCCCTCGGAGTGAGCTCGGAACAGTCCCGGAACGCCTCGCCGAGGACCGGCGCCGGAACGACAGGGCCGCTACTCAGCGAATCACAAGCACGGGGCAGCTTAGGTTGTGTGCGAGATAGGTTTCCATCGAGGGGCGCACGGTGCGTCTGAACTTGCCTGCCGCGCCTGGTCCGTATTCTTTGCTCGCGCCGCACACTACCGCATCGGGGTGCCACGGATCGATAAGTTGCCTTGCCAGCGTCTGCTTTACCGGCCCAGCGGCAACGCATATCTCCACCGATTCGATGCGCTCGAGCCTTTCCGCCCATGCAACGATGTCGGCAAGGTCTTCGCAAAGCCTTTCGCGAACCGCATCGCACAGTACGTCGTAGCTTGCGCCGTTGGCGTCGGCTGGGAGCATGTCGACAACGTGGCCTATTCTCAAAACGCCCCCTTCTTCGTTTGCGACGCGCGCTGCTGACTCGATCACGCTTGTGCCCTTTTCGCCGTCGATCGCCGCGAAAACGCGCTTGTGGGAATCCCCCATGCTCTTCCTCCGTATCGGTTGCCGCCCGATTATCGAGCGGTGATGGTCGCCGGTTGATGGCGCCGCGCCGTTGCCCCTTAGCGCCGTTCCGTTTGCTTGCGAGAGGCCAGCGCAGCAGCGCGGGCGACCCGGCGGCAGCTGCGGGCGACCCAGCGGCAAGTGCGCGCTCGCCCTGTGGACTCATTTGTACCTCCCCGCATCAGCGGGCGAAACACACCTGATGGGTGTATTTCGGGGAGAGCGGGGCGGGGCGGGGGGCCGCCCAGGTCCAAGGGGTATAATCCGTCAGGGAAAACTTCGTCGCCCGGGGAAACGCCGGTCGCGGCCGACCCGCCCCGCGCGGGAGAGGCGGAACCGATCAACGCTTCCCAGGGCGCGAACACGTGTCGCCAAGCGGCGCGCGGGCCGCGTCGCGAATACGGAAGGAACGTCGCATCAGCATGGATATCGCACAGGAATCGCTTCGTTTGCACGAGCAGTGGCAGGGCAAGCTCGACACCGTACCGAAGATGAGCATCGCCACGCGCGAGGATTTGGCGCTTGCCTACACGCCGGGCGTGGCCGAGCCGTGCCGCAAGATCGCCGAGAACCCCGCTGATGCGTACAAGTACACCATGAAGGCCAACACCGTCGCCGTCGTCTCCGACGGATCGGCCGTGCTCGGCCTGGGCAACATCGGCCCTGCGGCGGCCATGCCCGTCATGGAGGGCAAGTGCGCGCTGTTCAAGGCGTTCGGCGGCGTCAATGCGGTGCCGCTGTGTCTGGACACGCAGGATGTGGACGAGATCGTGGAAACGGTCAAGCGCATCGCCCCGAGCTTCGGCGGCATCAACCTCGAGGACATCTCGGCCCCGCGCTGCTTCGAGATCGAGCGCCGGCTCATCGACGAGCTCGACATCCCGGTGTTCCACGACGACCAGCACGGCACCGCCATCGTGGTGCTCTCCGGCGTCATCAACGCGCTGCGCCTGACGGGCAAGCAGAAGGAAGCGTGTCGCGTGGTGGTCAACGGCGCCGGTTCGGCGGGCATCGCCATCGCCAAGCTGCTGCTGAACTACGGCTTCCGCAACCTCATCCTGTGCGACAAGTGCGGCATCATCTCGTCGGCCTCCGAGGGCATCAACGAGCCGCAGCGCGCGATGCTGGCCACCACGAACCTCAACGACGAGCAGGGCAGCCTCGCCGACGCCATGCGCGGCGCCGACATCTTCGTGGGCGTGTCGGCCCCGGGCATCGTGTCCGCCGACATGGTGAAGTCCATGAACGACGATGCCATCCTGTTCGCCATGGCCAACCCCACGCCGGAAATCTTCCCCGATGTGGCCCGCGAGGCGGGCGCCCGCGTGGTCGGCACGGGCCGCTCCGACTTCCCGAACCAGATCAACAACGTCGTGGCGTTCCCCGGCATCTTCAAGGGCGCGCTTGAGGCCCGCGCCACGCGCATCACCAAGCAGATGAAGCTCGCCGCCGCCGAGGCGCTTGCCGCGCTCGTGTCCGACGAGGAGCTGTGCGAGGACTTCATCATGCCCGAGCCGTTCGACCCGCGCGCGGTCGAGGTCGTGGCCGCCGCCGTGGCCAACGCCGTGCAGGATTAGCCTCGATGGATCAGCATCGTTTCACACAGGCGGCCGAGGAGGCCCGTTTCGGCATCGATGGGCGCGCATCGCAGGCCCAAGGCCAGGTCATCGTCGCCGACGAGCAGGAGCCGGGCGTCTTTATCACCTTCGAGGGCGGCGACGGCGCGGGCAAGACCACCCATATCCGCTTTCTGGCCAACGCCCTGTCCGCGATGGGGCGCGAGGTTTTGTGCCTGCGCGAGCCGGGCGGCACGCCGGTGGGCGAGCAGCTGCGCGGCGTGGTGCTCAGCCCTGCCAACGAGTCGATGTGCGACGCCTCCGAGCTTCTGGTGTACGAAGCCGCGCGCGCCCAGCTGGTGGCTGAGGTCATCAAGCCGGCCCTTTCGCGTGGCGCGGTGGTTTTGTGCGACCGCTTCTGCGATTCCACCGTGGCCTATCAGGGCTATGGGCGCGGGATCGACCTTTCCTTCGTCAACCGCGCCAACGATTTCGCCTGTCAGGGAATCGTGCCTGATCGAACCATTCTTTTAGTGGCCGGCTCTGCCGCCGTGGGTCTTGAGCGCGCGGCCCTGCGCGCCGGCGCCGACCGCATGGAACGCGCCGGCGAGGGCTTCCATTCCCGCGTCAACGATGCGTTTCTGGAAATCGCGCGCGCCAACCCCGAGCGCATCCGCGTCGTGGGATCGGCGGGGATGAAGTCGCAGACGGCGCTGTCGGTGTTCGCCGCCTTGTCCGACCTGTTCCCCTGGATGCCCGACTTCGCGCGCGCCAACCAGCCCTACTTCGAACGCCTCGACGTGCAGCGCAGCCACGAGGGTCGCATCGACCTGCGCGACGACGGCGCTGGCGCGCAGGCCAAGGAGCGCCGCACGGTTTCGGCCGACGGGGCGCCCGATGAGGAAACGGGGCGCTAACGCTCATGGGCGACGCGTTTGAAAGCATATTGGGCCAGCCGCAGGTGCGCGAGTTTCTGCGCGCGACGGTCGCGGCGGGGCGCGTAAGCCACGCGTACCTGTTCTGCGGGCCTGCCGGCTCCAACAAGACGCTCGCCGCCTACGCGCTCGCCCAGGCCGTCGTGTGCGAGTGCGGCCCCATCCCGTGCGGTGCGTGCGACGCGTGCCGCAAGGTGATGCGCCGCAAGCATCCCGATGTGCGCTTTTTCGCCCCCGAAGGCGCCGCCGGCTATTTGGTCGAGCAGGTGCGCGACATCGTTTCCGACACGGCGCTTGCCCCCATCCAGGCGAAAAGCAAGGTGTACATCCTCGATCGGGTCGACCAGCTGGGCGTGCAGGCGGCCAACGCGTTTCTGAAAACCTTGGAGGAACCGCCGGCCGACGTGGTCATCATCTTGCTGGCGCGCACGCGCGAAGGGGTGCTTCCCACCATCGTGTCGCGCTGCCAGGTGGTGCCCTTCCGCACCATCCCGCAAAGCGAGGCCGCGGGCATCGTCGTGCAGAACTCCGGGGCATCTCCCGAACACGCGCGCATCGCCCTCGCCGCCTGCGACGGGTCGCTTACGCGCGCGGTGGAGTTTCTGAAATCGAACGAGCGCATGCAGTTCCGCGCCCGCATCTTGGAGGTGCTCGACGCGCTTTCCCGCGCCGATGACTGGGACATCATCGGGTTCGCCTCCGACCTGGTGGCGCGCGTGAAGCTGCCGCTCGACGCCGTGCGCGCCGACCAGGAGCAGGAGCTGGCCGAAAACGCCGATTTCCTGGCGAAGTCGGCCATCCGCCAGATAGAGGCGCGCAACAAGCGCCAGATCACCGCGAAAACCCAGGAGTCGCTGCGTCAGCTTGCCGGCATCGTGCGCTCGTGGCTGCGCGACGTGGCCGTGACGTGCGCCGGCGCCTCGCAGCTTACCGTCAACGCCGACGCGGCCGACGCGATCGCCGCTGCGGCCGCCCGCACCGACGAGGCCCGCGTCGCAGCGGCGCTCGTTGCGGTCGATGAAAGCTCGGCCGCGCTCTCCTATAATGTTTCCCCCGAAACGTGCATCGACGCGATGCTGTTTCAGGTTCGAGATACGCTGTACGGTCCCGCACCCTTCGCGCAAGGGCGCCCGATCGTGCCGACGATACAGAAATGAGGTGCGCTATGGTTCGCATTGCGCCTGTTGACTTGCCGTTCAACCCGAAGACGCTGTGGTTCGACGCGGGGGACCTGGAAATCTCCGCCGACGACGATGTGGTGGTCGAAACCGCCCGCGGCCTTGAGTTCGGGCACGTGGCCCACGAGGTCTTCGAGGCAACGCCCGAGCAGATGAAGAAACTGAAATCCCAGCTCAAACCGGTCGTTCGCGTCGCCGACGACGATGATCGGGCCGAACAGGCCGCCCTTGAGCAGAAGGCCGCCGACGCGATGCCCGTCTTCAAGGAGCTTGCCGCGCAAACCTCCGAGGAGATGCGCCCGGTGTCGGTGGAGTACCTCTTCGACGGCGAAAAGGCGGTCTTCTACTTCGAGTCGGAAAACCGCGTCGACTTCCGCGAGCTGGTGCGGTCGCTCTCCAGCCGCTTGCACGTGCGCGTCGACATGCGTCAGATCGGCGTGCGCGACGAGGCGCGCATGGTCGGCGGCCTGGGCCACTGCGGCCAGGAGCTGTGCTGCAAGCGCTTGGGCGGGGAGTTCTGCCCGGTGTCCATCCGCATGGCCAAGGAGCAGGACCTTTCGCTCAACCCGCAGAAGATCTCGGGCGTGTGCGGGCGCCTGATGTGCTGCTTGCGCTACGAATACGAGGCTTACAAGGACTTCAAGGGCCGAGCGCCGAAGAAGAACGCCACCGTCTCCACGCCCGAGGGCCCGGCGAAGGTGGTCGACCTCGATGTGCCGCGCGAGGTGGTGTCGGTGCGCCTGGAGGGCGAGAAGCCGGTGCGCGTGCCCTTGGCGGATTTCGACGCGCCTGAAGAGGGCAATCGCCCGAAGTGCATCGGCTGCGACGCATGGGAGCGCGCCTGCGCGCCCGAGGAGAGCCTCTTCGGCGCTGCGGCGGCGGCCGCCGCGCTCGCGACCCCGCAGCTTTCGGGGTCGGACAAGCTCGCCGACCGCAGCGCCGTGCGCCACGTGCCCGGCGGGAAGAGGCGCTCGCAGCCCTCGGAGGAGGGTGGCTCGCAGAAGCGCTCGCGCGGCAAGGGGCGCGGCAAGGGCGAAGGCCGCTCCGATCGCTCTTCCGAGCGCGCCGAGTCGGCCGCGCGCAAGCCGCGCCGCCGCCGCTCGACGAAGGTTTCCACCGCCGGCGCGGAAGGCGCCGAGGCGCGAAACGACGCCGCAGCACCCGAGGCGCAGCAGGGCTCGAAGGGCGCGCAAGCCGCTCCCGCCGCGCGCAAGCCGCGCCGCTCCAAGGCCGATTCCCGCCGCGGGCGCGACGGCGAGGGCAAGGGCGGCGCCAAGCAGCAGGGCGGCTCGCCCAAGCAGCAAGGCGGGGCGCAGAAGGGCCGCGACGGCGCTTCCGACAAGCGCAAACGCGAACGATCGGGCGCGCGCGCAGGCGGCGACGCCGCCAAGCAGAAACCGTCCCGCAAGCAGCAGGAGAGAGGGTCCGCTCCGCGTCCGGGCCAGAAGTCCTCGGGGCTTTCGCGCCAGGGGGCGGCCGGGTCCGGGTCCGGCGCGCCGGCCGCGTCCGAGGGATCCTCGCCCTCTCGCGAGCATCGCCGCACGCGCAAGCGCACCCATAAGGCCGGCGGCTCCCAGGACGGCGCCGCGCCCAAGGAGTCGGGCCAGCAGCGCGGTCCGGGCAAGGGCGGCGACCAGCCCGCGTAACGCAGCGGCGGGCCGTGCTCGGCGAGAGCGCGCCGCGCGCGGCCGGCAACACGCACGCAAGCCAACAGCGAAGGCTGCCCCGGCGGCCGTTGAAGGAGATGTGCAACATGGGCGCAGGATACGAACTGCTCACCGACCTATACCAACTCACCATGGCGCAGGGCTATTGGCGCACCGGCCAGGGCAAAACCCAGGCATGCTTCCATGCCTACTTCCGCGACTATCCCTTCAAGGGCGGCTTTGCCGTGGCCTGCGGCATGGACCAGCTCGCCGAGCTCATCGAGGATTTCCGCTTCACCGACGACGACATCGCCTACCTCTCCGGCCTTGAGGCCCCCGCCGGCGGCGCGCTGTTCGACGCCGACTTCCTCGACTACCTGCGCACCTATCGCTTAAGCGTCGACATCGACGCGGTCCCCGAGGGCACCATCGTGTTCCCGCACGAGCCCCTCGTGCGCGTCACCGGTCCCATCATGGATTGCCAGATCATCGAAACACCACTTCTGAACTGCGTGAATTTCGAAACGCTCATCGCCACCAAGGCGGCGCGCGTGTGCTTGGCGGCCGCGGGGCGCCCCGTGGCGGAATTCGGCCTGCGCCGCGCCCAGGGCGCAGGAGGTGGGCTTTGGGCCAGCCGCGCGGCCGTGGTGGGCGGGTGCGCCTCCACCTCCAACATCCTGGCGGGCAAGCTCTTCTCCATCCCGGTTTCCGGCACGCACGCGCATTCGTGGGTGATGTCGTTTCCCGACGAGCTCACCGCGTTTCGCGCCTACGCCAAGGAGTTCCCGCACAATTGCGTGCTGCTCGTCGACACCTACAACGTCGAACAGGGCATCCGCAACGCCATCACCGTGGGGCTTGAGATGCGCGAACGCGGCGAGAAGCTCGCCGCCATCCGCATCGACTCGGGCGACCTGGCGTGGCTGGCGAAGATGGCGCGGCGCATGCTCGACGAGGCGGGGCTTGCCGATTGCGGCATCGTGCTGTCCAACGACCTTGACGAGCACACCATCCGCTCCATCTTGGACGAGGGCGCGCCGGTGAACAGCTGGGGCGTTGGCACGAAGCTGGCCTGCGCGTTCGATCAGCCCACGCTCGGCGGCGTCTACAAGCTCTCCGCCACGCGCGCCCCGGGCGAGCAGCACTGGACCGACCGCCTGAAGATCAGCGAATCGGCCGCGAAGCTCACCGTGCCCGGCGTGCTCGGCGTGCGCCGCTACTACGCCGAAGACGGCACCATCGCCGGCGACATGGTGTTCGACGTGAACGCCGGCGTGGGCGCGCGCGAGGTCATCGTCGACCCGATGGACGACCTGCGGCAGAAAAACCTCGCCGGCAAGCGCTACGAGCTTCTGCTTGAACCGCTTGCGCGCGCAGGCGAAGTGGTGCTGCCAGCCGATCGCCGCGACGCGATGGCCGCGCAGGCGCGGGCGGCCGAGGGGCTGGCGCGCCTGGACGAGAGCCAGAAGCGCATGCTCAACCCGCATACCTACCCGGTCGGGCTGGAGTATGGTCTTTGTGAGCGCCGCCGGGCGCTTGTCGGCAAGCTTCGCGGTATCGCGTAGGATGATTGAATAGGTAATCGCTCGCTGCAACGCGCGGCGCATGAGACGAGGAAGGGGTGAGCATGATCAGGATCGTTTGCGATTCGGTCGCTTCCATTCCCCAGGAATTGGCACGCAAGCTCGATATCCAGGTTGTTTCGCTCTACGTGCAGCGAAACGGCGTCGAATACGTTGACGCCACCATGGACCTCGATGCGTTCTACGCCGACATCTACGACATGGTCGACGATATCCCCACCTCAAGCCAGCCATCGCAGCATGCGCTCGAAGAGGTTTTCGAGCAGGCGGCCCAGGCGGGCGACGAGGTGCTCGGCATCTTCATTTCCACCGGGCTTTCCGGCACCTACGACGGCGCCCTGCGCGCCATCCGCGCCGTCGCCGCGCGCAACGCGGGCTTCCGCTTCCGCATGGTCGACTCCGCCTCGTGCGGCTACGACGAGGCGTGGCCCATCCTTGAGGCCGCCGCCGCGCGCGCCGTGGGGGCCGACCTGGACGAATGCGCGAAGGTCGCCGCCGAGGCCGTGGGGCGCACGCGCTTTCTGTTCACGCCCGAATCGCTCACGTTTCTGCAGAAGGGCGGCCGCATCGGGGCCGCTGCGGCGCTCATTGGCAACCTCATCCAGCTTGCTCCGGTGCTCAGCGTGCGCGACGGCACCGTCATCACCCCCGCGAAGGTCCGCACGCGCAAGAAGGCGCTCGACAAAATCGCCTCCCAGCTGCGTGAGGACATGGAGGAGCACGGGCTGGTGGACATCGTGGTGCACTATATCGGCGACAAGACCCCTGCGGTGAAGTGGGCGCACGACGTGATCGAGCCCATGATCGGCCGCGCGGTGCAGGTGCTTCCCGTCAGCCCCGTCATCGGGCTGCACGTGGGCCCCGCCGTGGGCATCGCCTACCAGTGCGCGCACGCCATCGCGGGAAAGCTCACGGGCCCCAGCGATCATTTGGTGCTTGGCGCGTAGCGTTCGTGGCGAGCGGGAAACGCTTCGGCAACGGAGCGAACCATGCGTGTTGCGCGCCCGCGCGCGACGGGCATGATGAAAAGGCGAAGGTGCTCATCTGCCTTCGCCGCTTGTTTTAAGGCGAAAAAAGCCGCGCGCCGCTTGTTCGGTTGCGCGAAATCGAAAGGAGCTTGATGGAAGCTCAGCATAAGTGCAATCTGATCATCGATTCCTGCTGCGATCTGCCCTTCGAAGTGGTCGATCGCCCCGGGGTCGAGCTGTTGCAGTTCCCTTACATCGACGAGGCCGGAGAGCATTCCGACGACCTGTACCAAACCATCACGCCGCACGAGTTCTACGAGGGCATGCGCGCAGGGTCGAAGCCTTCCACGGCGCAGGTGCCCGTCGCAACGTTCACCGACGTGTTCACGCGCGCCATCGAAAGCGGCGTTCCCACGGTGTACCTGAGCTTCACGAGCGGCCTTTCCGGCAGCTTCAACACGGCGCTGCTCGTGCGCGACCAGCTGCTGTCCGAGCATCCCGAGGCCGAGCTGTACGTGGTGGACACCTATCTGGCCTCCATCGCCGAGGCGCTGCTCGTCTACGAGGCCATCAACCAGCGCGACAACGGCATGACCGCGCGTGAGCTGGCCTCATGGGCCGAAGAGGCGCGCTACTTCGTGGACGCGGAATTCATGGTCGACGACCTGGAGTCGCTGCGCCGCGGCGGGCGCATCCCGAACTCGGTTGCCTACGCCGGCTCGAAGCTCGACGTCAAGCCGCTGCTCAACATCTCGCTCGAGGGGAAGCTTGCGCTCACGGGCGTGGCGCGCGGGCGCAAGAAGGGCGTCAAGCAGCTCGCGGAATACGCTTCCAAGCGCATGAGCGACCACATGCCCGGGCGCTGCGTGGTCATCGGCAACGCCGACTGCCCGAAGGATGCCGCGCGCCTGAAGGAGCTGCTGCAGAAAGAGGACGACAACCTGCTGTTTTTGGAAAGCAGCATCGGGCCGGTCATCGGAAGCCACGTGGGTCCCGGCATGCTGGCCGTGGTGTTTTGGGGCAAGGACAAGCGCGAGGATCTGTCGGTGGCCGATCGCATCGCGCGTAAGATCAAGAAGGAGGGCTAGGCAATGGGGAAAGCATTCGCGTACAGGGGGAACGCGACCGTTGGCAACATGGTGTCCGCGCGGCTGGTGGATGCTGGCTGGCAGCGCGTGAGCGATGCGGGCGCCGCCGATGCGGTGTTCACGTATTTTACCGCGCAGACGGCGCTCGAGGACGCGTACTTCGGCGACGAGGGCATCGTGTCGGTGGCGCATAAGGGGGCGCTGCTTATCGACCTGTCCTGCACCACGCCGACGTTCGCGCGCGAGCTCGCCGCCATGGCGACCGTGGTCGATCTGGTGGCGGTCGAGGCGCCGATGATCGTCCAGGACGCTTCCGTGCCCGACGCGTTCGCCGCGCGCGAGAACCTCGCGTGCCTCGTCGGCGGCGAGCAGGACTGCGTGGAGGCCGCCAAGCCCGTGCTCGACATCCTGTTCGCGCACGTCACCGACGCGGGCGGCCCGGGTTCGGCCCAGCTGGCGCGCGCCGCCTACGCCCTGCAGGACGTGGCCGCGGCCATCGCCGCCATCGAGGCCGACGCGCTCTACCATGCGGTGCGCACCTCTTCCGACATGGGCGAGATCGCGGGCATGCGCGCCGGCGCCATCACCCCTTCGGGCGACGCGCTCCTGGCCGCGGTGACCGAAGGGCGCTTCGAGGGCACTTACACCGTCGAGATGCTCATGGCCGAGCTCACCGCGGCGCTGACCACGGCAGACGATGCCGATCTGATCCTGCCGCAGGCCGAGGCCGCCCAGCATCTGCTGGCGCTGCTCGCCATCATCGGCGGCACCGACAAGGCGCCCAGCGCGCTTTCGCTCGTGTATCGCGAGGAAGAGGTCTGCGCCGACGCGGGGCTGGACTGGTCGCGTGCGGAAGAGGCCTACGGCGAGCACGATCACGCGCACGACGGTGATGGCGATGCCGACTACGACGATTTCGGCGAGGCGGGCTTTCTGGAAGACGACGGCATGACGGGATCCTACCCAGGCTTCAACGGCCTGCCATACTCGTCGAATTAGGGCCGCTGGGTTGTGGGTTCTTATCTCGCTTTGCCGGCATTAAGGGAAACGCTGGCGCCCGGTTGCGCGGGCTGCTTGATGATGAAGGCTCCGTGGCAAGAACACCGTCGACGCAAGAAGATCGTGCCCGCAACCAAGATTTTCGTGGGCGCGAGCGAAAGCTCGCGCACTCCGGCGAAGCCGGAGCATCAGGTAGGGGAGAGCACCGCATGAGGCGATCGTCCGAAAGATCGTGACGCCTGCGCGGGCTGCTTAGTGATGAGGGCTTCGGTGTCTTTACCGTGAAGGGTGCGGCAGGATCTTACTTGCAACCGAGGAATCCGCGCGCAGAAGGATCTTGCTTGCGACAAGATTTCGTGGGCGCGAGCGAAAGCTCGCGCACTCCGGCGAAGCCGGAGCATCGGGTGGCAGCGGCGCGGCGGATACGATTCCGCCGCGTTCGCACGTAAAGGGGGCACTATGGATTTCGCGAACGAGCTTTCGGCATGCGCGTTGTGCCCCCGAGCCTGCGGGGCGAACCGCGCGGCGGGCGAGCGCGGTTTCTGCGGGGCCGACGGCACGCTCGTGGTGGCGCGCGCGGCCCTGCATCATTGGGAGGAGCCGCCCATCAGCGGGCAGGCCGGCAGCGGAACCATCTTCTTCGGCAACTGCCCCCTTCGGTGCGTCTATTGCCAGAACCAGATTATCGCCGCAGGTCAAGCAGGCGTTTCGGTGAGCATCGAGGATGTTGCGCGAATGTGCCTCGACCTCGAGGGCCAAGGGGCGCTCAACGTGAACATGGTCACGCCGACGCATTACGCGCCCCCTGTTCGCACCGCGGTTTCGCTTGCGCGCACCAAGGGGCTCTCCCTTCCGGTGGTATGGAACACCTCGGGGTACGAAACGGTCGATGCCATCAGGCAAAACCGAGGGACGGTCGACGTGTATCTGACCGACTTCAAGTACGCCGATCCCGCGCTTGCCGCTCGATACTCCCATGCGGCCGACTATCCAAACGTGGCGCTCGCCGCGCTTGAGGCCATGGTTGATGCGGTGGGGGAGCCTGCCTTCGACGAGGTCGCGGGCGAGCCGCGCCTGACGCGCGGCGTGGTGGTGCGGCATCTGCTGCTCCCCGGTTGCCTGGAGGATTCCAAGCGCGTGGTGCGCACGGTCTGGGAACGTTTCGGCGATTCGGTGATGTTGTCGCTGATGAATCAGTACACTCCGGTGCTCGCGCAATCGGCTCAGGGGGGCGACCGTTGGGCTGCGCGTCAGCTTGAGCGATGCCCTGAACTGGCAAAACGGGTGCCAGATGGCGAATACGAGGAGCTGCTGGATTATGCGGATTCCTTAGGTATCGAGGATTATTTCTGGCAAGAAGGCGAAACGGCAAGGGAAAGCTTCATCCCCGCCTTCGACCTGACCGGCGTGCGATAGCCCTAAACCCCCCGATTCAAGTGTGACGCGTCCTTCGGACGCTGATCTAGTGCTGCGCGAGCTCTCGCTCGCTCCCACGAAAATCAGCTTGCAACCGTATAAGCCTGACGGAAGGCGTTATCCCGACAGCAAGTTTTGCTTGTTGGTTTGAAACCAAAAAGCCTGGTGGAAGCATTAAGCAAACAACAAGATTTTCGTGGGGTCGAGCGACATCTCGACCATCATTGCGCTGCACGCTTCCCTTTCCGACGAACCAGACGCGTCCATCGCCGTGTACCGCTTCGTGCGCAAGGTCATGGGGCGCCCCGCGGCGGCAAACGCCCTGTTGGCGCATGAGTTGACCGATCCGGTAGTTGGTCGAGTGATGCAGCTCGACCGCTTCGTGCGCAACGAGCGGCACCATATGCTGCAGTTCCTGCGCTTCGAACATCTGCAAGGCGACGTGTGGTTCGCGCAATGCAACCCGAAGGCGAACGTGGTCGGGCTGCTGATGGACTGGTTCGCCGGGCGCTTCAACACGCAGCGCTTCATCATCTACGACGAGGTGCACTGCGTGGCGGGAGTGTTCGACGGCAGCAACTGGGTGCTTGCGGAAACCGATGAGGTCACGCTGCCTGGTCGCAGCGCCGAAGAAGCCTGCATGCAGGCCGCGTGGAAGGGGTTTTACGACGCGGTGTCCATTCCCGTTCGATACCATCCGGAACTTCGCCGGCAGTTCATGCCGAAACGGTTCTGGAAGAACATCCTCGAAGTGCGCGACGAGCTGCCAACAACGGCGCCAGCGCTCCACGAGGGTTAAAGACCGCGCGGCAACGCGCGACAGTGCATGCCGCATGCTGCCCGCCTTCGGTCTTCTGCCGGTTCGGTCCTCGGTCCGAGCGCCTTACAGCGTACGCGTCGTGTTGCTGGTGTCCATCGACATGCTCTGGAACCGGTTGGCCATGTAGTCATCGTCGAAGTGGTCGTCGATGAACTGCGAGATGGCGTTGTCGGGCGCGACATCGGTCTGCCGCTGGTACCAGCGGTCAAGCGACATCAGCGTCATGGCGCAATCGACGACCATAAGCACGGCGCAGACGGTGGTGAGCGTGTATCGCCAGTTCCAGGGAATGCGGTTCACCAGATTCAGCATCCAAGGCAGGCACAGCTTGATCCAGAACAGCCCGAGCACGCCCCACATGCACATGAACATGCCGTTGGTGCGCCCGCCGATGGACAAAAACGTGCCGGTGTAGTCCCAGGCCACAATGCCGAACGCGAACTGCATGAACCAGCTTACGGCGAATTCGAACGCGCCGCCTATAACCGCGCTGACCAAAAACACCACCACAAGCGGCGCCTTGTGGAAGCGGTTGAGCGCCATGGTCATCAGCGCCCCGCCAACGCCGTAAATGGGGCTGAACGGGCCGAACAAAAGCCCCGCGCGGTCTTGGTACACCCCCGGCTCAACCACGGCGATGTGGTAGATGGTCTCGATGATCAGCCCTAAAAAGCTGCAGACCACGAATATCCAGAACAGGTTGAAGAAGTTCAGCGTGATGTAGCCGCGCCCCGACATATCGAGACCCAGCGTGCCTTCCTCGGCCTGCTCGCGCACCTCCATGTCGCGCAGCTTGCGGTTCAGCTCGCGCTCGCCGGCAAGCGCCGGATCCAAGTAGGACTGCATGGCAACCAGGAAAACGGCGACGATGGCGGCGGGGATGAGGTTCTTGCCCAAGCCGGTCAGCATGATGTCGCAGATGATGACGCCTGCCAAGAGCAAGATCATGACCTCGGTGCCCTGCGCGGCGTTTTTGCGCTTGTTGCGCAAGAGGCGTATGCCGAAGACGGCGAACATCACCGACAGCGATAGGTAGAGCACAACCTCGATGCCGAAGATGACCAGCGTTGCCGTCGAGGCCTCATAGTCGAAGGTGCGGTTGACGACAGCGAGGACCATCGTGACGACGAACAGCGCGAATGCCGCCGCCGTCACCACGCCGGCAACCAGGCTCAGCACACCGAACACCTTCACGGCAAGGGG
>CAVGWX010000041.1:0-7797 GCA_963633085.1 Prevotella sp. CAG:279
CAGCGCGACTTCGAGTTCGCCAAGAAGTACGACCTGCCCATCATCCCGATCATCTTGGGTGAGGACGACCCGCTGTTCTCCCAGCTCAACGGCGAGCAGAACCGCGTGATCACGAACGTTGACTGGGAAGCGGCCATGGAGGCCGAGGGCGTGCTCGTGCAGTCCGGCAAGTACACGGGGCTGATCGGCGGCAAGCATTCCGAGGGCGAGGCGGCCATCGTCGCCGACCTTGAGGCGGCCGGCCGCGGCAAGCGCAAGGTGGAGTTCCGCCTGCGCGACTGGCTCATTTCCCGCCAGCGTTACTGGGGCAACCCCATCCCGATGATCTACTGCGACGATTGCGGCGTCGTGCCCGTCCCCGAAGAGGACCTGCCGGTGCGCCTGCCCGAGAACATCGACCTTTCCGCAGGCGAGACGCTCGCCGCGCACGAGGAGTTCTCGAAGTGCACGTGCCCGAAGTGTGGCAAGCCCGCTCGCCGCGAAACGGACACCATGGACACGTTCACGTGCTCGAGCTGGTACTACCTGCGCTACACCGACCCGCACAACGACTCCGCGCCGTTTAGCTCCGACAAGGCGAACCGCTGGATGCCGGTCGACCAGTACATCGGCGGCATCGAGCACGCCATCCTGCACCTGCTCTACAGCCGCTTCTTCACGAAGGTGCTGCGCGATTTGGGCCTGGTGAACTTCGACGAGCCGTTTAAGAACCTGCTGTGCCAGGGCATGGTGCTCGACGAGCACGGCGATGTCATGAGCAAGTCGAAGGGCAACGTCATCTCGCCTGAAGACATGATCGCCGGCTACGGCGCCGACGCGGTGCGCGCCTACATCCTGTTCATGGCGCCGCCCGACAAGGAGCTGCAGTGGAACGAGGACGGCCTGGCCGGCATGCACAAGTTCCTCAACCGCGCCTGGCGCATGGTGTACGACCTGGTGGGCAAGGCTGACGAGGACTCGCTTTACCAGGCGGGCGCAAGCGAGGCCGACATCGCCGAGGCTCGCAAGGTGCTGCTGCGCGAGCGCCATCGCGTTGCCGGCAAGGTGGTCGACGACTTCGACCGCAACAACTTCAACACGGCCATCGCCGCCATCATGGAGCTGGCGAATGCGACGGGCGACTACCTGCGCAAGTGCGGCCCCGAGCAGCGCGCCGCCAACGCCGACGAGCAGGCGTTCGCAACGGAGATCGCCGAAGTGCTGGTGAAGCTGCTGGCTCCCATGTGCCCGCACATGTGCGAGGAGCTGTGGCACGATGCGCTGGGCTTTGAGGGCAATGTGTACGCGCAGCCGTGGCCCGAGTTCGACCCCGAGCAGGCGAAGGCCGACGAGGTCGAGCTTGCGGTGCAGGTCAACGGCAAGATGAAGGCACGCATCACGGTTGCTGCCGGCGCAGCGGACGACGAGGTGAAGGCGGTGGCGCTCGAAGCGGTGAAGACGGCCATCGACGGCAAGGACCTGAAGAAGGTCATCGTCGTGCCCGGACGCTTGGTGAACATCGTTGCGAAATAGCGCGCCAGGGCGCTAAAATCTAGCAATCGGCGGCGTCCTGGGTACAAGACCCGAAAAGGACGACGCATAAAAAAGGAAGCGGTAGGCGCGACGCCTACCGCTTCCTTTTGTTGCCCGGGGCCCTGCTACAGCTGGTCGGTGTCGAGCCAGATGGTGAAGGGGCCGTCGTTTACGAGGCTCACCTGCATCATCGCGCCGAAGCTGCCGGTTTGCACGTGCGCGACATCACGGCGGGCACGTTCGACGAACGCCTCGTAAAGCGCTTCGGCCCTATCGGGCGCGCCGGCTTGCGTAAACGAGGGGCGGTTGCCTTTCTTGCAGTTCGCGTATAGCGTGAACTGGGAAACCACCAGCACCTCTCCACCGACGTCGGCAAGCGACAGGTTCGTCTTGCCGTCCTCGTCCTCGAAGATGCGCAGCTTGTAAATTTTGTTCCACAAACGCTCGATCTGTTCCGGTCCGTCTTCGCCGCCGACGCCGAGCAGGATAAGGTATCCTTTGCCGCATTGGCCGATCGCGTGCCCGTCGACGGATACGCTCGCGCTCGTGACGCGCTGAATCAAAGCCCGCATGTCCGGTCCTTTCCGCATGAGTTCGCTACAGAGGAATGATACGCGATTCCGAACTGCGCCGGCCTGCGTTTTGAAATCTTGCGTCGCGCCTTCGGCGCTCTCTTGTAAGGGCCGAGCTTTCGCTCAGCCCTACGGAAAAATGCCTGTTGAGGATGCCTTTCTTGGAGATTCGTGGGGTTGAGCGAAAGCTCAACCCATAATCAAGAGCGCGTCAGCGCGACACATGATTTCACGCGGGGCGGAAGCATGGTGCGAGATTGACGTGCCCCGCTTTCTGAAATTTGTGTCGCGCCTTCGGCGCTCTCTATTTAGGGCCGAGCTTTCGCTCGACCCTACGAATCTTTGCCGCCGCTTTAACGTCCCCGTCCAGACTTCGTGGGTGCGAGCGAAAGCTCGCACCGTAATCGGAAGCGCCCGCAGGGCGCGCCAGTGGCTTTAAGGCGGTGCGAAGACGTTTTGCGAAACTGGTTCGCCGCATCTAACGTGGCGGCCCGCCGGCGCGGCTTGCGGGCGGAACCGCTATACTGAAAAACTGCAAGGGGGTAGACGAGAAAGGGGCAGCAATGCCAAGCGCCAAGAATTTCTTCGGTCTGCTCGAAAAACTTCAGAGTGCCGATATCACGGTTCATCAGAACCGTTGCGCCGTCGTGCGCAATCGCAACGCGAAATGCATGAAGTGCGCCGAGGTGTGCACGTCCGGGTGCATTTCCTACGATGATAACGAGCTGATCATCTCCCCGGAAAAATGCATCGGGTGCGGAACGTGCGCGACCGTGTGCCCGACCTGCGCGCTCGAGGCGCACCGGCCCAACGACGCCGAGCTTTTGCATCGGTGCCTCGGCGCCATGCGCGCCGCCGACGGCGAGGTGGTCATCGCCTGCGAGCAGATCACGAGCGCGGCCGAGGGGCTCTTCGATGCCGAAAAGGTCGTTTCCGTGACCTGCCTGGGCCGCGTCGAGGAAAGCCTGCTCGTCATGCTGGCCGTCGCCGGCGCCAAGCACGTGAGCCTGATCGAGGGCAAATGCCCCGCATGCGAGCACGCGACCGGCTTCCATATGGCCGAGCTGGTTCGCGACACCGCCAACACGCTGCTGGAAACGTGGAACAGCTCCATGCACGTCGACCTGGTGAAAAAGTTCCCGGCAAGCGTGCGCGCGGCGGGCAAGTCCGCGTTCGACGCCGAAAAGCGCAAGTTCTTCAGTGACGTGAAATCGGAGACGAAGCTGGCCGCCAACGCCACGGCCGACTACGCCATCACCGAAAAGCTCGGCATCGAGGACCCGACGCAGAAGCGGTTCCAGAAGGTGATGGAGGACGGCACGCTGCCGCACTTCGTGCCCGACCGCCGCGAGCGCCTGCTCAACGCGCTGGCCAGCTTGGGCGAGCCGCAGGACGTGATGATCGAGACGCGCCTGTGGGGGCACGTGATCATCGACCCCGACAAATGCACGAGCTGCCAGATGTGCGCGACGTTCTGCCCGACCGGCGCCATCTCCAAGTTCACCGACGAAGACGGCACGTTCGGCGTGGAGCACTTCCCGGGAGACTGCGTGAAGTGCCGCTGCTGCACCGACATCTGCCGGCAGAACGCGCTGACGCTTTCCGACGAGGTGTTCGCGGTCGATCTGCTGTCCGGCGCGGTGGAGCGCTACGAGATGAAGCCGCTGGCGCATCCCATCGACGACCCGCACCAAATCTGGTACACCATGAAGGACCTGCTCGGCTGCGACCAGGTGTACGAGCGCTAGCGGCGCGCCTTTTCAGCCTGCTTTCAGGGTGCATCCTATAATGGTGGTGTGAACTGGTGCGCGCACGCTCTCGCGTTCGCGCTTTGGATATACCCGGACGGCTGAAAAGGGAGCACCCATGCAGATACTCATCGTTGAAGACGACGTCCGCCTCGCCCGCGCCCTTGCGCACATCCTGGAGGAAAACGGTTACGGCACCGACGTCGTCCACGATGGCGCCGACGGCCTCGCGTATGCCGAAAGCGACATCTACGACGTCGTCATCCTCGACGTCATGCTCCCGAAGATGGACGGATTTTCCGTGGTGGCCGAGCTGCGCCGCAAAAACGTGAGCACGCCGGTGCTGCTGCTGACCGCGCGCGACGCCGTGCCGGACAAGATCACCGGGCTCGATTCCGGCGCCGACGACTACATGACCAAGCCGTTCAGCCCCGCCGAGCTGCTCGCGCACCTGCGCGCGCTCACGCGCCGCCAGGGCGAGGTGCAGTTCGAGAAGATAACCGCGGGCGATTTGACGCTGAACCTGGAAAGCTACGACCTGGCCTGCAACGGCAAGTCCATCCACCTGTCGTTCAAGGAATTCTCGCTGGCGAAGGTGCTGATGGGCAATCCCGGTCAGGTGGTGTCGAAAGAGCTGCTCATCGAACGGGTTTGGGGCATCGAATCGAGCGCCGAGGACAACAACGTCGAGGCGTACGTGAGCTTTCTGCGCAAGAAGATGCGCTTTCTGGGGTCGGCCGCGCGCATCGAGACCATCCGCAAGGCCGGCTACCGCTTCGTCTCCGACGGCGCGCAGGCCGCCTAGCGCCGCTTTCCGGGGAACCCCATGCTGAAAAGGCTGCGCATCAAATTCATCGCGCTGAACATGGCGACCGTTGCCGTGGTGCTCGTCGCCGTGTTCACGTTCGTCGTGTTCGTGAACTACCAGCAAAGCGTCTCGCAGGTCACCGATTCTCTCGACAGCGCCGTGTCGAAGGCGGCCGATCGCCAGCAGAAGCCCGCAAGCGGGCAAGGCGACGGGGACGCCGGCGATCTGGACGCGAAGAGCCTGGGGATAGACGGCGCGCTTGCCGGGTTTGCCGATAACGCGCTGGGCGAAGGATCGATGTCGGGAGAAAGCCTCCCCGACGCGTCGGCCTTCGATGCCGTCGCATCGGGCGACGCGGGCGCCGCCTGCGACGACTCGTCTGATGCGAACGCGGTCAAGGCGGATTCCGCCTCCGCTTCCGGCGAATCGTCCTCGGGCAAGTCGGCGCACGGCACGCCGCCGGTCATCGGCGGGCGCGAGCGCAGCAGCGGGCAGTCCACGCCCATGGCGGTGTTCACCGTCTCCTCCGACGGCACCGTCAGCTCCATCGACACCAACACCGCGTCCATTTCAGAGGACGTGCTCGATCAGGCGACCAGCGAGCTGGCGAGCGCCGGCGAGGGGTCGGGCATCCTTTCCGACCTGGGCCTTATCTACCTGAAGCGCAGCATGGGCGGCACCATGTACCTGGCGTTCGCCGACACCGCCAACGCGAGCGGCTGGCAAACGCTGGCGCTGACCTTGGCGGTGGTCGGGCTCGCGACGCTCGTGGTGTTCCTCATCATCAGCATGTTCTTCAGCCGCTGGGCCCTGCGCCCCGTGGCCGATGCCTGGGCGCAGCAGCGCCGCTTCGTGGCCGACGCCTCGCACGACCTGAAAACACCGCTCACGGTCATCCTGGCGAACACCGCCATCGCGCTCGAGCACCCCGAGCGCAGCGTGGCCAGCCAGGCGCAATGGCTCGAAAGCACGCAGCACGAGGCCGAATCCATGCAGGGGCTGGTGGCGGACCTGCTGACGCTGGCGAAGATGGACGAGGAGGAGGCCGCGGCCGCGGCGGCCGGCGGCATCGGCGGGGCCATCGCCCCGAAGGCCGCCGTCGAGCAGATCGACCTGTCCGATCTGGTGGAAGGCGAGCTTCTGCAGTTCGAATCGGTGGCGTTCGAGCGCGGGGTGGAGCTGTCGAGCGACGTGGCGGCGGGGGTTTCGGTGCGCGGCAACGTCAAGCGCCTGCGCCGGTTGGCCACCACGCTCATCGACAACGCCTGCAAGTACGCCGACAAGGGCGGGCGCATCGACGTGTCGCTGCAGGTGGCGGGCAGAAACGCCTGCCTTGCCGTGCGCAACACCGGCACGCCCATCTCTCCCGAGGACCTTCCGCACGTGTTCGACCGGTTCTATCGCGCGGACAAGGCGCGCACGAGCGGCACCGGCGGGCATGGCCTGGGGCTTGCCATCGCGCACGCCATCGCCGAGGAGCACGGCGGCAGCCTGACGGTCGCGAGCACGCAGGAGGCGGGCACCACGTTCACGGCCGTGTTGCCGCTGGCGAAGTAGGCGGGCGCGCCCGGCGGCAGGCGCGCAAAAGCCGGCGCGAGGTGCGCGCTCGGCGTTTGCCGGCCCCTTTCCGTAGCCGCCCCCCGCACGTTGCTTTCATGAACGCGCCTTGGCCGGTGCGGGGCGGGTCTTTCGCGGTGCTATCATACGGGGTTACGAGTTATACGCCACAATCCAAGCGAGTGACCAAGCGAGGCTGCCTATGCTTTTGTGCGCACAATACGTGCTCCCCATCACGGCGGAACCCATACAAAACGGCGCGGTGCTCATCCGCGACGGCGTTATCCGCGACATCGGCGACGCCGGCATGCTCAAGCTGCGCTACCCGGACGAGGAGTCGAAGGACTTCGGGTCGAGCGCCATCCTGCCCGGCTTCATCGACCTGCACACCCATCTGGAAAACGCGGTCATGCGCGGCATCGTGCACGACGTCCCCTACGCAACCTGGATCATGTCCATGCGCGAGCTTGCGTCGCGCCTCGACGTTGCCGACTGGTACGATTCCGCCATCCTCGGCGGCCTTGAGGCGCTTTCGAGCGGCATCACCACCGTCGCCGACGTCACCGCCACGGGCGCCAGCTGCACCGCGGCGCAGAAGATCGGCATGCGCGGCGTCATCTACCGCGAGGTCAGCGCCATGGACCACCGCCGCGTGGAGTTCGCTATGCGCATGGCGGAAAACGACATCACCCATTGGCGCGAGGAGGTCGACGGCTCCCGCATCACCATCGGCGTGTCCCCGGCGGCCGTGTACGCCTGCCACCCCGAGGTGTTCCGCCGCATCTCCGATTTCGCCGTGCGCGAAAAGGTGCCGGTAGCCCTGCGCCTGGCGGGCGACCGCGAGGAATGCGACTTCGTGCGCTACGGCTCGTCGCCGTTTTCCGTGCACACCATGGACAACAAGCGCGGCTTCGTGGAGGTCCCGCCGTGGCTGCCCACGGGCACCACGCCCATCAACTACGCGCTGAACTGGGGCGCCTTCGAAAGCGACAACGTCATGGTGGTGCACGGCGTCTACGCCGACGACCGCGACATCCGCAAGATGGTCGAATACGACGTGTCGGTCGCCAGCTGCCCGCGCATCAACGCGCAGCTGGGCATGGGCGTCGCCCCGCTCGAGGAGTTCCGCCGCGCCGGCCTGCGCGTCGGCCTGGGCACCGACAGCCCCGCCGCCACCGACTCCACCGACATGCTCATCGAGATGCGCATCGGCATGCTGCTGCAGCGCGCGGTCAGCCGCACCGGCTTCATCGATTCCAAGACGATGCTGGAGCTGGCCACCATCGGCGGCGCCCGCGCGCTCAAGATCGACGACAAGGTGGGCAGCTTGGAGGTCGGCAAGCTTGCCGACGTCATCGCCGTCGACATGTCCGGCTCGCATCAAACCCCCACGTCGGATCCTATCTCCGACGTGGTCAGCGCCTGCAACGGCACCGACATCCTCATGACGATGGTCGCCGGCAAGGTGCTGTACGAGAAGAACCGCTGGCACGTGGGCGTGGAGGTTGCCCGCAACATCGCCCGCATCATCGAGATTCGTTCGAAATTGAGGTCTTAGCATGGGAACGAACCAAAAGCTCACCGCCAAGCAGAAGGCGGA
>CAVGWX010000041.1:8672-15037 GCA_963633085.1 Prevotella sp. CAG:279
CTTCCGCAACCGACGAAACGAAGGGGGAATAACCGATGCCTATCGGACCGGCGCGCATGCCCCTTTTCGACCATTTGGGCGAGCTGCGCATGCGCTTGGTGCGCATCGTCGTGTGCCTGCTCATCGGCGTGTGCGTGTTCTACATGGCCACGCCCACCATGGGCCAGTTCCTCATGCAGCCCATCGCCGAGTTCCTGCCGAAGGACGCGCAGGGGCTCACCTCGTTCGTGGCGCTCGACCCCTTCGAGGCGTTCGCCACGCGCTTCAAGATATCCATCTGGGCGGCCATCGTCGCCTGCTCGCCGGTTATCCTGTGGCAGCTGCTGGCCTTCTTCCTGCCGGCGCTCAAGCCCTCCGAGCGCAGGTGGTTCGTCCCGACGTTCGCCATCGCCGTGGTGCTGTTCATCATCGGCACGGTGTTCTGCTACGCCGTCATTTTGAACCCGGCGTTCCAGTGGCTCACCGACCAGGCCATGGGCCTGGGCACCGTCACGCCGCGCATGTCTACCTACGTCGACATCATCATCAAGTTCGAGCTGGGCTTCGGCGTTGCCTTCGAACTGCCGTTGGTGGTGTTCTACCTGGTCATCTTCGATATCATCCCGTATAAGACGCTGCGCGGGAAGTGGCGCGAGATCTACGTCGGCTTGCTGGTGCTGTGCGCCATCATCACGCCCGACGCCTCCCCGGTCACCATGCTGCTCATGTTCGCCGCGCTCATCGTTCTCTACGAGCTGTCGCTGCTCATCGCGCGCGTGGTGCTGCGCAGCCGCATCCAGAAGCAGAACCAGGAGCTTGCCAAGGAGGAGGCCGCCGAAGCCGCCGCCAACAAGCCGCGCAAGCTGAAGGTCGCCAAGCGCAAGTAATCGGCGCGCGCCGCGTAGCCGCGAAGGCGCGAAACCCCGCCGGTTCGCCGGCTACGAGTGAAACCAAACGGCCTGCGGAAAATGATCCGTGGGCCGTTCGTTTTGGTCTACTATGAACGGGAGCTGTTCCCGCGCGGGCGCCTTCGCCTGCGCTTCAACGAAAGGTGGTCCATGCACGAACTGGGGATCATGACGGGCGTGATGGAGGCCGTCGATCAATCGGCGCGCCAGGCCGGCGCGCTCAAGGTGCTGAAGGTGACGCTGTCCATCGGCGAGATGACCGAGGCCATCGAGGATTCCCTGCGCTTCGCCTTCGAGGTGCTCACCGAGGGCACCATGAGCGAGGGGGCGGAGCTGGTCATCAACATGGTGAAGCCGAAGAGCCGCTGCTTGGACTGCGGAAACGAATACGAGCACGACCGATTCCATATGGCTTGCCCGGCGTGCGGAAGCTTCGCGACGGAGCTTTTGGCCGGGCGCGACTTGCAGATCGACTCCATCGAGGTCGACCTGCCCGATGAGGAGGATTCCTGATGCAAATCGACATCAAGCAGCCTATTTTGGACAAGAACGACCAGCTGGCGGCGCAGCTGCGCAAGCGCTTCGCCGACAACCATGTGTACGTGGTCGACCTGCTGGCAAGCCCCGGGTCGGGCAAGACGTCCACCATCCTGGCCACCATCGAGGCGCTGCGCGACGAGTTCAACATCGCCGTTATCGAAGGCGATATCGCCAGCAACGTGGATGCGGAGAAGATCAAGGCGCAGGGCATCGCCGCCGTGCAGATCAACACGGGCGGGGCGTGCCACTTGGAGGCCAACATGATCAGCCGCGCCGTCGACGTGCTGGATTTGGAGCGCCTCGATCTCATCATCGTGGAAAACGTCGGCAACCTCGTGTGCCCGACCGATTTCGATTTGGGCGAGAACGCCAAGGTCATGATCTTGTCGGTGCCCGAAGGCGACGACAAGCCGCTCAAGTACCCGGGCGTGTTCCAGGCGTCGCGCGTGGTCATCTTGAACAAGGTGGACACCATGCCCGTGTTCAACTTCGACCGCGCCGCCTTCGACGCATCGGTGCAGCAGCTCAACCCCAACGCGCCCATCTTCCCCATCGCGGCAACCAAAGGCGAAGGCGTCGAAGAATGGGCCAACTGGTTGGCAGACCAGATCCGAGCGATTCAGTAAAAGTGTGACGCGTCCTTCGGACGCTGAACTAGTGCGGTGCGAGCTTTCGCTCGCACCCACGAAAAAACGGCTGAAACGTTATCCCGACAACAAAAATTCGTGGGGTCGAGCGAAAGCTCGACCCCAATTAGAGAGCGCCGAAGGCGCGACAGATAATTTCATGGACAGGCGGGCAGGCGGTTGCTGACTGACTGTTGATTCCACCCGCATTTTGAAAAGTGTGACGCGTCCTTCGGACGCTGGCCAAGTGCGGTGCGAGCTGTCGCTCGCACCCACGAGAATCCGGTTCGCTTGCAAATAACCTGGCTGCAGCGTTATCCCAACTCCAACAGCATTAACCTGCCCCGACAGAGCCAACCTGCCCCGACTGCGTTGACTCGACCCCAAGAATTCGTGGGGTCGAGCGAAAGCTCGGCCCTTTCAAGAGAGCGCCGAAGGCGCGACAGAAATTCCCTTGGACGAGCATGCGGTCGGCTAACAGTCACGCCGTCGCTTCCGCCTCACAACCCCTCCCCAAAAGATACTTCACCAACGCAACAAAACGCTTCGCAATCCAGCGATTCGGCCCGGCCCCGCAGTAAACGAACGCGCCGTTTCGCCGTAACAAACGCAGCTGAAGACTATTCTCAAAATGGACAAGTAAAACTTATATTTAGCCGCCCGTTCAAAGGCTGTAATTGCAGGTCAAACCCTGATAAAATTCAAAACGATTATAAAGTTGCATGATTTGGCTGATATTCGCAAGATCTCGGCCGTTTTCGTGCGTTTGGATTGAGTAGCTGCTGCCGCAAGGGAACGGGTGGGTTTCCCTCAGGCGGCGGGGCGGGCCGCAAGGCTCGCAAAGACGAGGGAAGGTTGCTCTCATGAATACCGATCTTCGGGTTTGCAAATCGCAGCCGATGCCGCATGCTGCCGCTTGCACCGGTATGGCGCTCGTGCTGTCGCTGTCGTTGGCGCCGGCGCCTGTGCTCGCCTATGCTGACGACGCTTCCGCCAGCGCAACCGCTGCGGCTTCGCAGTCCGCGTCGGGCGTGTCCCTGCGCGGCATCGACACGCTTTCCGTGGCGGGCGACGCGTTCGACCTGGCGACCGTTGTGGGCCTGGGCGGCAACACCCTGTACGCCGACGTGTCCGTCGACGGGCAGGTCAAGCAGAAGGATCTGCCCTACACCTACGACCGCGCCACCGACGAGGCCGGCGTCGTTTCCCTGAACGCGAAGGCAAGCTACGTGGCCGCCCATTCCGGGTCCATCGACATCGCCTTCCACACCAAAGCGGCCGACGGCAGCTCCGAGGCGCTCCTGGACGCCACGGTGTACGCGGTGGCCATGCGCGTGGGCGGCCAGCCGATCGGCAGCGTCGCGGACTCCCTCGTGGGCATCCGCACGTGCCAGGCCGCCGACGCCACCCAGGCCTTCGAGGCTCCGCGCCTCATCGTGCGCAACGGCCAAACCTACCGCCTTGCCTCAAACGCGGCAACCGCCACGCCGCAGCTGGTCGACGGCGTGCTCTACGTCGACTACGAGCTGGTCGACGAAGCGGGCGTTTCCGCATCGGTGACCTACGTCGACGAAAACGGCGCCGAGCTTCTGCGCGACGATTTGGGAACGCTTTCCGCAGGCCAGGAGCAAACGGCCACCGTGCGCGACACCGTCGAGGCCAACGGCCGCGTGTACGTTCCCGTCTCGAAGATGCCCACCGTCACTGTGAGCGCCGCTTCCCCGGAGGTTATCGTGCGCTGCCTGCCGCGTACCGAGGCCAGCATGGAAACGCGCACCGTCACTATCAACTACGTGTCCGCAAGCGGCACCCAGCTGATGCGCGACAAGGTCGAGGTCGGCGTCGGCGGCTACGTCTACGCGCCGCCGACCACGTTCTCGCAGGCGCGCGACGGCTCGGTCGACCGCTACACGCTCGCCGGCGGTTCCGACAGCCGCGGCGCATCGTGGGACGCAAGCGCCGCTTCCTCGCTGACGCTGGCCTTCGACGGCGCCCCCGAGGTCACGCTCGTCTACGACGCGCAGGACGCGAACCTCACCTACACCGTGAACTTCGCGCTGGTCACGCCTGCAGACGGCGGCGGCTACGCCGTGCAGCTCGATTCGTCCGAAAGCGCGACCGTCTCCGCCTCCGCTGCCGCAAGCGTCGCGCTGCCGGCGACCATCGAGCGCGACGGGCAAACCTACGCGCGCGCTTCCTCCGACGATACGCTCACCTACGCATGGTCTGATTTCTCTGCCGGACGCGCGCTTTCCGACACCGTCTACTACACGCGCTCCGACGTGCAGCCGTCCGCCGCATACGACGTGACCGTGCATTATGTTGATGTGATCAGCGGAAACGAGCTGGGAAGCGAAGTGCTTTCGTGCTCGCCCGACGGCGAGGCGCTCTCCATTTCCGGTCCTGAGTCGCTTGAGGTGGAAGGTGCCGCCTACGAGCGCCTGACCGGGCAGGAAGCGGCCATCACGCACAGCTACTTCGCACCGTACCGCACCTACACCATCTACTACGCGCAGCCGGGCGCGGTTTCCGAAGGCGACACCACGGTCGTGCGCACCGACGTCATCGACGGCGGCGTGCGCTACTACGAGGTCAACCCGACCGCCGGCACCGTGACCACCACGAACGCGACGGGCACCACCACAGGCGGCCTTGCGGCTTCCACGCCGTACACGACGGTCGTCACCGGAAGCGGCGACGGCACCGGTGCTGCCGCGGATTCGCTTTCCGACGTGATCGCGCCGAACGGCGAAAGCGCCTACGAGGAGCGAATCGCTGACGAGGAGACGCCGTTGGCTTCCTCTGACGAAGGGGCCGCTGCCGAGCAGGCACCTTCCCTGGCGCCGGCAGGCATTGCGGCTGCGGCCATCGCCGCGGTAGCTGCGGTGTGCGCCGCGGCCCTGGCGTTTGTGCGCAGAAGCGGTCGCAAGGAAGCGGCCGCGGATTCGAGCAACGGCTCGAAGGAGGCGTAAGGAATCATGAAGACGAAAGATACCACCATGAAACGTTTCACTGCTTCCTCAAACCACACTACGTGCGGGACGTCGCGTCGCGGTCGTGCGCGCGTGTTCGCCGACAAGGCGCTCTCCATCGTGATGTCGGCCATCCTGGTCGTCGGCCTCTCGCCGCTGACGAAGGTGTCGACGGCAACGGCTGGGGAAGGCGAGGCTTCGGCTTCGACTTCGACTACTCAGTTGCATTCGAGCGATAAGGATCACCAGTATTGGTATAACGGCGAAGTCAACTTCACCACCATTGACGCGAACAACACGTTCACGTCGAGTGCATGGAACGCTTACCGTGACAACGGCTACGACGGTTCCGGCAACGCGCTCGGCATCGCCGGCAGCTTCCATCTGGTGGCGTTCGACACGCTGAACACAGCGCGTAGCCACGTGTATGGCAACAT
This sequence comes from Prevotella sp. CAG:279, assembly GCA_963633085.1. Lineage (GTDB taxonomy): Bacteria > Actinomycetota > Coriobacteriia > Coriobacteriales > Eggerthellaceae > Senegalimassilia. The sequence continues at coordinate 14,135 of CAVGWX010000041.1, forward strand.
GCTGGCGAAGAACATGACGGGCAACCAGGACTATGGCACCGATGACCGTTTCGAGAGCCTTTACCATCACTCAACGCTTACCTATATCCAGAACTATCAGGGTACGCACTCTCGTTTCGCCGCGAATAGCAACAACAATCAGGCGGTCGTGTTCGGCAGCAACACCGATACCTTCAGCCTGTTCACGGTGAACGAGAACGGCCACAACATCATCAACTATGGAAACGGGAAGACCTCGGCAACGAAGGTCGAGTGGCCGAAAACCATTGGGCAGGATCTTGACTCCAGCACGGCTCCGTTCATCGATCTGAATGATGTGAAGAATCAGGTAACGACGCTTTCGAACACCCTTGCTTCCACCCCGAGCCAGGGGGCCACCTGTGACTTCTCTGACATGAACAACAAGCGGATTACTTACACGAAGGGGTCTGGTTGCGCTTACATCGATCTGTCGTTGTCCGACATCACGAGCAATGGCAATCCTATTCGCATTAACGACGTTCCTACGGATGGGACGGGCGCTCTGGTCATCAACGTGAATTGCGCGGGGGCATCCGCTACGATGCCCGATCAGATCATCTTGAACGCCGCTGGCGGAAGGCAAGCTGGCGTGGGCGAGGTCGATGCTGATACGGGCTACGTGCTGTGGAACTTCTACAATGCCAGCGGTGCAACCATTACCGGTACCGCCATGGTAAGCAGCATTCTCGCCCCAGGGGCAACGCTGAACCTGCAGGGCAATGCGTGCGGTACGTTCATCGCTGACAACATTACCGTTTACGGCGAAACGCATACGCGCCCGTTCCATGGCAAGTTCACGGACTTGGCCGTGAGCGTTGAGAAGAAGTGGCTCGATTCGAAGGGTAGCGCCGAGTCTGGCGTGAGCCACGACGCCATCACGGC
>CAVGWX010000041.1:15520-17769 GCA_963633085.1 Prevotella sp. CAG:279
GCTGGAAGGGAGCCTGGTAGATAAATATACGTGCAGCAAGATCGAATCCGAATCCTCTTCCGACAAGTCCGGCAAAGCAACCTACGCTTTCAAGCTGACCAATACGCACGAGTCATCGAAGATCAACGTGAAGGTGACGAAGGATTGGGCTGACGGTAACGACCAGGATGACGTGCGCCCTGAGAGCGTGACGGTTGATTTGAAGCGCAGTGTGAACGGCGGCTCTGCCCAGATCGTGCAAACGCTTACGCTTACCGCCGATAACGACTGGACTGTCGAGGTGACCGAGCTTCCCAAGTGGGAGCGAAACGACACCTACACGTATTCCGTGAGCGAGGTTGCGGTCGATGGCTATACCGGCACAGTCGAAACCACGCAGGATGATAGTGGGAACTACACGTTTGCGCTGACCAACACGCACACGCCCGAAACCACCTCGGTGGGTGTGAGCAAGGTGTGGAACGACTCGGAAAACCAGGATGGTTTGCGTCTCGGTTCGGTGCAGGTGAAGCTGCTCGCGAACGGCGCTGAGGTCAAGGACAGCACCAAGACGCTTTCCGAAGGCAACGGCTGGACGGCGAACTGGAGCGGGCTTGCCAAGAACGCCAATGGCGAGGCTATCAACTACACCATCAAAGAGGTCGATGTTCCCGAGGGGTATACCCCGAACGAGCCTCAGAATAACGCCAAGGACGGCAGCTTCTCCTATAAGCTGATCAATACGCACGAGGCTGCCAAGACCAGCGTGAACGTCGAGAAGAAGTGGGCAAACGCTGACGGCACGCCGGACACTTCCGATCACGATGCCATCACCGTGCAGCTGTACAAGCAGGTTGGCGATTCCGAGAAGGTCGCCATGGAGGGTTACAAGCTGGAGCTGAAAGCGTCCGAGAAGCCGGAGCTCAACTGGAAGGGCAGCTGGACCAACCTGCCGGTAAAAGAAAACGGTAATAAGATCGAATACAGCATCGAAGAGGTTGGCTCGCCCGAAGGCTACGCCCCCTCGGTGACGAAAAAAGACACCGCCGATGGCAGCTTCTCTTACACGTTGATCAACACTAAGAATAAAGAAGAGGGGCCGACAACCACGCAGGTGAGCGTTAAGAAAGAGTGGAAGGCCGCCGACGGCACGCCGGAGGATGGCGACCATGCTGCTGTAAAGGTGCAACTCTACGCCGACGGCAAGGCCTTGGGCGACCCGGTCGAGCTCTCCGCCGCCAACGGCTGGGATTACACCTGGGGCAAGCTGGCCAAGTACGCCGATGGCAATGCTATTAAGTATGAGATTGCAGAGGTCGATGGGCCAGCCGGGTACGACGCCAAGGTCGGTGGCGGCCCGGCAGCCGATGGCAGCTTCTCCTACACGCTGACCAACAAGCACAAGACTGAGAAGACGAGCGTTTCCGTGCATAAGGAATGGGTCGGCGATGAGGGCTCTGACGGCTTGCGTCCGGCACCGGTGAACGTTCAGCTCTACGCCGACGGCAAGGCCTGGGGTGATCCGGTCGAGCTCTCTGCTGCTAATGGCTGGGATTACACCTGGGAGAGCTTGGATAAGAACGCTGCTGACGGCAAGGCTATCAACTACACCATCAAAGAGATCGGTGTTCCCGAGGGGTATACCCCGAACGAGCCTCAGAATAACGCCGTGGATGGCAGCTTCTCCTACCGGCTGATCAACACGTACAAGGTCGAAAAGACCAGCGTGAGCGTCGAGAAGCAGTGGGCGAACCCCGACGGCACGCCGGACGCTTCCGACCACGACGCCATCACCGTGCAGCTGTGCAAGCAGGTGGCAGGCGGCAAGGCCGAGCCGATGGACGGCTACACGGTTGAGCTTTCCCAGGCCAACAGCTGGAAGGACGGTTGGAGCAACCTGCCGGTGAAGCAGGACGGCAAGACCATCACCTATTCGGTTGCCGAGGTCGATGTGCCTGCCGGCTACACGTCGAAGGTGACGGACGGCGAGGCCGCCAACAGCTTCGTCATCACGAACACTGCTGATGCGAAGACGCAGGTGAGCGTTGCGAAGGTGTGGAGCGACTCCGACAACGCCGACGGTTCGCGCCCCGACTCCGTGACCGCGCAGCTGTGCACGGTTGACGCGCAGGGTGCTGCTTATCCGGTGGCGGGTAAGACCGTCGAACTTTCCGCTGCGAACAACTGGGCATACACCTGGGACGACCTGAATCTCAACGACGCCAACGGCAAGGCCATCACGTACACGGTGCAGGAAGCGAACGTTCCGG
>CAVGWX010000042.1:0-15090 GCA_963633085.1 Prevotella sp. CAG:279
AGCTTCATGTTGGGGATGCCGTACATGAGCAGGCCGCCGGCGCGGTCGTGGCGCTCGACGACGGTCACGCGCGCCCCGCGACGGGCCAGATCCCACGCCGCCACCAGGCCGGCCGGGCCGGAACCCACCACGGCCACGCGCGGCGCGCCCTCGGCAGCCGGCTCGAAGCGGCGCGGCCCGCCGTGCGCCCATTCCCAATCGGAAATGGCGCGCTCGTTGTCGTGGATGGTCTCGGGCTCGTCGTTGCGGCCCAGGTTGCAGGCAGCCTCGCACAGCGCCGGGCACACGCGGCTCGTGAACTCGGGCATGGGGCTCGTGAGCGACAGGCGCTTCGCCGCCTGGTCCCACTGCCCGCGATACACCAGATCGTTCCACTCGGGAATAAGGTTGTGCAGCGGGCAGCCCGACGGCCGCGCCTTGCCGAACGATGCGCCGAACTGGCAGAATGCCACGCCGCACGCCATGCAACGGCTCGCCTGCACCTGCTGGTCGGCGGCGGTGAGGCTCACGTGCAGCTCGTTGAAATCCTGCGTGCGCTCGGCGACGGGACGCAGGCTGTGGGCGACGCGCCCATGCTCCAAAAACGCTCCTGGCTTACCCATTGCCTACTTCCCTTCCGTCATGGCGTCGAACGCGATCTGCAACGCCTCTTCGTGCGACTTACCCTGCGCCTCGGCTGCCGCCACGGCGTCCATCACGCGCTCAAAATCGCGTGGGATGACCTTGACGAAGTGATGCTTCAGGGTGTTGAACTGGTACAAGAGCTTGATGCCGCGCGGCGAGGACGTGCGCTCGGCATGCTCCTCGATAAGCTCGTGGATAAACTCGATCTCATCGGCCGAAGGCTCGCATAAACGGACCATGTCCAGGTTGCAGTTGTCGGCGAGCGTGCCGTACTTGTCGTAGACGTAGGCCACGCCGCCGGACATGCCGGCCGCGAAGTTCGGGCCGACCTCGCCCAGAATGAGGGCGACGCCGCCGGTCATGTACTCGCAGCCGTGGTTGCCCACGCCCTCGACGACCACCGTGGCACCGGAGTTGCGCACGGCGAAGCGCTGGCCGGAAAGGCCGTTCACGAAGCCCTTGCCGCTGGTAGCGCCATAGAAGGCAACGTTGCCGATGACCACGTTCTCGTCGAACTTGTACGTGGCGGTCTCGGGCGGGCGCACCGTTAAGATGCCGCCGGAAAGGCCCTTGCCGAAGTAGTCGTTCGCGTCGCCGGTGATGTTGAGCGTCACGCCGCGCGGCAGAAACGCGCCGAAGCTCTGGCCGCCCGAACCGTCGCAGTCCACCGTGATGGAACCCTCCGGCAGGCCTTCGGGGTGCTGGCGCGTCACCTGGCTGCCGAGCATGGTGCCCACGCAGCGGTTGACGTTGGCGATGTCGGCGCGGAAACGGATGGGCTCGAGGTGCTCGCGCGCGCTTGCCGTGTACGGGATGAACAGCGTGGCGTCGAGCGCCTTGTCAAGCCCGCAATCGGCGGCCATGGAGGGCAGGAAGTGCTTGCCGTCGGCGCCGGGGATGGCGCGGCCGAACTCGTTCGTCACGCTCGCGAGCATGTCGGAAAGATCCATCTCGTTGGCCTTCCAATTGCCCTCGACGCTCACCTGGCGCAGGCACTCGGGATGGCCGACCATCTCGTCGACGGTGCGGAAGCCCAGGCGCGCCATGATCTCGCGCATCTCCTCGGCCACGTACATCATGAAGTTGACGACGTATTCCGGCTTGCCGGCGAAGCAGCCGCGCAGCTTGCAGTTCTGCGTGGCGATGCCCACCGGGCAGGTGTCCTGCTGGCAGTCGCGCTGCATCATGCAGCCCATGGCCACCAAGGGCATGGTGGCGAAGCCGAATTCCTCGGCGCCGAGCAGCGCCGCGATGGCGACGTCGCGGCCGCACATGAGCTTGCCGTCGGTTTCGACGACCACGCGGCTGCGCAGGCCGTTGCGCAGAAGCGTCTGCTGGGTTTCGGCCAGGCCGATCTCGAACGGGATGCCCGCATGGTAGATGGAGTCGCGCGGGGCCGCGCCCGTGCCGCCGTTGTGACCGGAGATGGTGATCTTGTCCGCGCCGCCCTTCGCCACGCCGGTGGCGATGGTGCCCACGCCCGCCAGCGCGCACAGCTTCACGGAAACGCGTGCGCCGGGGTTGGCGTTCTTCAGGTCGAAGATGAGCTCGGCCAAGTCCTCGATGGAGTAGATGTCGTGGTGCGGCGGCGGAGAGATGAGCCCCACGCCGGGGGTGGAGCGGCGCACCTCGGCGATCCAGGGGTAGACCTTCTTGCCCGGAAGGTGGCCGCCCTCGCCGGGCTTGGCGCCCTGGGCCATCTTGATCTGAATCTCGATGGCGCTCGACAGGTAACGGCTCGTCACGCCGAAGCGGCCGGAAGCGACCTGCTTGATGGCCGAAAGCTTGCTGTCGCCGTTGGGCAGCGGCGTTTCGCGCGCCGGGTCCTCGCCGCCCTCGCCGGTGTTCGACTTGCCGCCGAGGCGGTTCATGGCGATGGCCAGGCATTCGTGCGCTTCCTTGGAGATGGAGCCGTAGGACATGGCGCCGGTGTTGAAGCGCTTGACGATCTCGGAGGCGGGCTCCACCTCGTCAAGCGGCACCGGGGCGCCCTGCGGGGCGAAGTCGAGCAGGTCGCGCAGGGTGACGGCGCGGCCGGGCACGTGGCAGGCGGCGCTGTATTCGCGGAACAGCTCGAAGTCGCCCTCGCGCACCGCGCGCTGCAGCAGGTAGATGGTCTGGGGGTTGATCAGGTGCTCTTCACCGTCGATCGGGCGCCACGAGGTCACGCCGAGCGTGGGCAGCTGGTCGGGCGCCGGCGTCTTGTCGATGGCCAGGGCGCGGTCGTAGCGCTCGTTGAGCTCGCGCTGCACGCCGGCGGCGTCCAGGCCGCCGATGCGCGTTGAGGTATGCGTGAAGTAGGCGTCGACCAGGGAATCGTCCAGGCCCAGGATCTCGAAGATCTGCGCGGAATGGTAGCCCTGCATCGTGGAGATGCCCATCTTCGACATGATGGACGTGATGCCGGCGGTCACCGCGCGGTCGTAGTTGGCCACGGCCTCGTCGCCCGGGATGGAGATCTCGCCGCGCTCGCACAGGTCGCGGATGATCTCGTGCGCCGCGTACGGGTAGATGCCCGAAGCGGAATAGCCCACCAAGCAGGCGAAATCATGCGCGCGCATGGCGTCGCCGGTTTCAACGAGCAAATCGGCGTCGGTGCGCAGGCCCACCTTGATCAGGTGGTTGTGAACCGCGCCGAGCGACAGAAGGCTCGGGATGGGCACCTCGCCCTCGGCGGTGCGGTCGGACAGCACGATGAGGTTCGCACCCTCGCGGACGGCGGCCTCGACGTCTTCGCACAGCTCATCGAGCGCGTTTTCAAGCGACCCGGGCACGCCGGCGCGGTCGTAGGCGCACACGAAGCGCTCCATCTTGAAGCCCACGCGATCGATGGCGCACAGGCGGTTGAACTCGTCGTGCGTGAGCATCGGGCTTTCCAGGCGCACCAGGCGGCACGTGTCGCGGCAGTCCTCCAGCATGTTGCCGTGGTTGCCCACGTACAAAACCGAGCTGGTGACGAAGCTTTCGCGCAGAGCGTCGATCGGCGGGTTCGTCACCTGGGCGAACAGCTGGTTGAAGTAATCGAAGAAGCTGCGCTGCTTGGCCGAAAGGCACGCGAGCGGCGCGTCGGTGCCCATGGAGGCCAGCGGCACCTTGCCCTGCTCGGCCATGGGGCGGATGAGCTCCTGCACGTCGTCGAAGTGGTAGCCCAGCTTCGCCATGCGGCGCGTGAAGGGCACGCCGGCGTCGCGTTCCACCGCCAGCGCGCCGGGCGCGGGGGCGTCGAGGTCGTCAACGGAAAGCGTCTCCTCGTCGAGCCAGTCGCGGTAGGGCTTTTCGTTGGCGAAGCGGTTGCGGATCTCGTCGTTCCAGATGACGCGGCCCTGGGCGGGGTCGACCTCCAGCATCTCGCCGGGGCCGAGGCAGCCGGCCTGCAGCACGTTTGCCGGGTCGACGTCGATGGTCCCCACCTCGGAAGACAGGATCAACCAGTCGTCGCGCGTGACGTAGTAGCGGGCCGGGCGCAGGCCGTTGCGGTCGAGCGCGGCGCCGAGCATGCGACCATCGGTGAACGCGATGGCGGCCGGGCCGTCCCACGGCTCCATGAGCATGGACTGGTAGGCGTCGTAGGCGCGGCGCTTGTCGGAGATGCGGTCGTTGTGATCCCACGGCTCGGGGATCATCATGGTGACGGCGCGGTCGAGCGGGCGGCCGTTCATCGTGAGGAATTCCAGCACGTTGTCCAGGATGGCGGAGTCGGAACCCTCGCGGTTGATGATCGGCAGGACCTGCTTGAGATCCTCGCCGAGCGCCGGGCTGTACAGCTTCGGCTCGCGGGCGCGCGTCCAGGAGATGTTGCCGCGCAGCGTGTTGATCTCGCCGTTGTGGATGATGTAGCGGTTCGGGTGCGCGCGCTCCCAGCTCGGCGTGGTGTTCGTGGAATAGCGCGAATGCACGAGCGCCAGGCTGGTTTCCACGGCCGCGTCGTTGAGGTCGGTGAAGAAGCGGCGCATCTGCGTGGCCACGAGCATGCCCTTGTACACGATGGTGCGGCTGGACATGGAGCACACGTAGAAGATCTTGTCGGCAAGCGCCGGGTTCGCGTCGGCGGCGCGCTCGATGGTGCGGCGGCACACGTACAGCTTGCGCTCGAAGTCCTGGCCTGCGGCGACGTCGTCGGGGCGACGGAGGAACGCCTGCAGGATGGTGGGCATGCAGGCGATGGCGGTGGAACCGAGGTCATGCGGGTCGACCGGAACCTCGCGCCAGAACATCAGCGGCACGCCGCACTTCGCGCAGCCCTCCTCGAAGGTGCGCTTCGCGTCGCGCACGCCGGCCTCGTCGTCGTGCGGGAAGAAGAGCATGGCCACGCCGTAGTCGCCTTCGTCGGGCAGAAGCTGGCCTTCCTTCTGCGCTTCCTTGCGGAAAAAGCGATGCGGGATCTGAAAGAGCACGCCCGCGCCGTCGCCGGTGTTGCGCTCAAGGCCGGTGCCGCCGCGATGCTCCAGGTTCACGAGCACCGAAAGCGCGTCGTCGAGCATGGCGTGGCTGCGCTGGCCTTTCAGGTGCGCCAGGGCGCCGATGCCGCACGCATCGTGCTCGTAGGAAGATCTATATAATCCGCGCGCAGGGGCTGCGGCAGGCGCGACGGCGGTCGCAGCCGTATCGGTAGCAGCATCTGCGCAGGTCATCTGATGATGTTCCATGGTTCGTCCTTCGTCTTCGCCGATTGCCGGGAAATGGGTATGGCAATCTGAGATAGTAGTGTAGCGGGCGCGGCGATGGGGAAGGTTTTTCGTAACATGCGCTTGATAGCCATGTAACACGTTGGAAATCATTGTGACAGGAATGAGCGGCGAGCGGCTTGGGCCCATCGAGGGGAAGCCGCTCGCCGCCAGCATTCGCGCCCGGCGTTGCCGGCTCCCTTTAGGCTGCGGCGGGCGCGGCAACGGCTGCCGGCTGCTTCGCGCTTGCCGGCTCTCCTTTCGCCATCAGCACGCCCACCAGGCCGAACGCCAGGCCGAGAGCGGCGATGACCAACATGCAGAGAGAGTCGGAATTCAGCACGCCAGCGCCCAAGAACACCACCTGGCGCACGCCTTCCACCACGAAATGCGCCGGCGACCAAGGGTATACCCAGTCCAGCCAGGCGGCCGGCAGCATCTCGGGCGCGATGTAGGCGCAGCTCATGGTGCCCATGCACGCCATCATGCCCACCGTGCCGAGCGCGAACGCCACGTTCATGATGCCCACCAGCAGCGCCATGATGCTGAAGCTGCACAGCCACTGGTACGGCAGCAGCGTCATCAGCGGCAGGTCCATGCCGCCCACCACGCAGGCGATGAACATGTCGGCAGCCGCCACGCACAGCGAAAGGCCGGCGGCATACGCCATCTGAATACCGAACGTCTTGGCGCGCTCTTTGCGCGATGCGCCCTTTTTCGCGCGGGTGACCAGGAACATGATCATGCTGCCCGTCATGGACATGGCCAGAAGCGGGGCGACGGAAAGCTGGCCGAGCATGGCACCGGCGGAGCTGTTGCCCAGATCGACATCGTGAACAGCGGAGGTTTCAACGGCGATCCCGGCATCCTTGAGCGTGGAGGTCAGCGACGCCTGCAAGCTCTGCGCCAAGCTCGCATTCTTGGCTGAGTCGGTGATCAGCTGCACGGTCGGCTTGGCCTGCGTCGCAAGCTGCGTTTGCGTGAAGTCCTCGGGGATCACCACGCCGCCGTAGAACTCGGAGCTCTCCACGGCCTCGTCGAACTCGCTTTGCGACGTGAAGACGGTCCAAGCGATGGGCGAAGCGCTATTCTCCGCTTCGCCGCTTTCGGACGGCTGGGCGCCCGATACCTTCTCCACCAGCGCGTCGCCGGCATTCACGGTGCCACCCGCCGTTTCCACCCCCTGGTCAAGCGACAGGATGGCAAAAGGGACGTTCGCGGGCTCGCTGTGCAGCATCGGGTACATAAGCAGGCTCATGAGCAGCAAAAACCCGCAGAGCGCACCAAGCGGCACCGCGTACTTCTTCTTCCCCATCTTCTCGAACATGATGCTCCTTTCGATTGGGCCGCGGCGCTTTGGGCACGCGGCTACGTCTTGCAACGCGAGCGATTCTGCCGCAAAGGCCGCCGCTTCCCAACCGATAAAATGGAATGATTTGTTTCTTATTACACATGCTATATACTTTTGTTTGCGCAACACAGATAACCGGCACATGCGCAGGCGCAAATAAGGAGAAGAGATGAGCGAAAGCGCGCGAAACGCGGACGGAACCTCTCGGATTCGAAGCAAGGCGAAAACCGACTTGCGCGTCCTGAAGACGCAGCGGGCCATTCGCGAAGCGTTCATGCAGCTGCTCGCCGAAAAGCCCTTCGAAAGCATAACCGTGCAGAACATCATCGATCGCGCGCTGGTCAACCGCAAAACGTTCTACAACCATTTTCGCGACAAATACGATTTGGCGGAACAGGTGATGACCGGGATCGGAAACGATCTGCGACAGATCGCTGAGCAGGCGAAAGCGATGGGAGGGGCAAACCATTTGCAGGAAACGTACGCGGCCCTGCAAGGGTACCGCACCGAGGTGCTTGCGCTGTGGGACGTGAAAACTGATCGGGAGGAAAGCCTGAGCAACCTTCTGACCGGCATTTTATCCGACATGTACCTGGACCGAACGCAGACCCGCCCGCAAGGGGAACCCTCGCAGGGGCCCGAAAGCCCGCACGATGCGCAAACGGATTCGAGCAGGCAGCTGCAAGCGCGCCTATATGCGACCGTCGCCACCGCGTCGTTGAAGTTCTTTTTGGAGTCGAATGGCCGCTTCAGCGTGAGCGACATTCATCGCGCAATAGCCGCCATCGTGCAGACCGCTCTCAAGGATAACGAGCGGTAGCCGAATGGCGGCTGCAAGGGGTTCGCTCGAAAGCGCCAGCAGGTGCAGCCTTGCACCCGCGAAGCTTCTTTCCTAGCGAAAAACGGCTTTCACCAGGTATTCGATGTTGCCCTCGGTGCCGGTGATGGAGCTTTCGACGACGCCGACAACCTCAAACCCTGCGGCATCGAGCGCATCGCGCACTTCCTGCACGGTGCGGGCACGCACGTCGGCGTCGCGCACGATGCCGTGGTCCGTTTCGTCGTGACGGCTTTCGAACTGAGGTTTGATCAGCCCGATGAAAACGGTTCCGGACTGCGCAAAGCGCGCGAAGATGGGCGCGAGCGACGCCAGGCCGATGAAGCTCAAATCGGCCACCAGCACGTCGAACGGCGCACCGAGTGCAACCGGATCGGCCAGCTTGATGTTCGTGCGCTCGAACACGCTCACGCGCGGGTCTTGGCGCAGCTTCCAGGCAAGCTGGCCGTAATTCACGTCCACGCAGGCCACGCTCGCCGCGCCCGCCTGCAGCAGGCAATCGGAGAACCCGCCCGTCGAGCTGCCGATATCCATGCAGCGCATGCCCGCAACATCCTGCGCGAACGCATCGAGCGCCCCTTGCAGCTTATGTCCGCCGCGCGACACGAACCGCTTGCGGCCGCGCACCACGATATCGGCATCGGGCGCAACCTTCACGGCGGCGCTGGTGACGTACACATCGTCGACCTTGACCTCATGCGCCAACACGGCGCGTAGCACGCTGCCCGCATCAGGAAAAGTTCCCTGGTCGACGAGCAGCTCGTCAAGGCGTATTTTCTTCGGCTTCTTAGTCATGCGGCCCATTATAGCGAAGGGACGCGACGCGACCCCTTTACCAGGTGACCCTGCGTCCAATCTTCGTTGCGACCTTCCGCAAAAAGGAGAGACGCTGCCGCGATTGCTAAACGCCGGCCGGCAAGCTTGAGGCATCCCCGGCATCGCCGGCGGCCTGGCCGAGCTCTCGCTCGGCCCCACAGATTCTTGTTGCGAGCTCCTGTGTCCCTGCTGCAGGGACACACCTCCGGCTATGAGAGTAGGCATGAGCGAAAGCGCACGCCTTAGCAGTTTGAGGCATCCCCGCATCGCCGGCGGCCTGGCCGAGCTCTCGCTCGGCCCCACAGATTCTTGTTGCGAGCTCCTGTGTCCCTGCTGCAGGGACACACCTCCGGCTATGAGAGTAGGCATGAGCGAAAGCGCACGCCTTAGCAGTTTGAGGCATCCCCGCATCGCCGGCGGCCTGGCCGAGCTCTCGCTCGGCCCCACAGATTCTTGTTGCGAGCCCCTGTATCCCTGCTGCAGGGACACATCTCCAGCTACGAGAGCAGGCGTGAGCGAAAGCTCACGCCTTGGCAGTTGCGCCCTGGCGCGTCACTTTTTTTAACCACAGCAACGACCTGCGGACAAGCATGCGTGCTTAACGCGCAGCGCTGGGCCGCGAGCTACCCGCGCGCTGTGGGCTGGTAGTTCGTGGTCATGGCTGCCATCTCGGCTCGGGTGATGGAGCCGCGCGGGTTCAAAAGGTCGCTGTTGCCCATGACGCCGTTGGCAACCGCCCAGGTCACAGCATCGAGTGCCCAGTCGTCGACGTCGCCGGCATCGGCATAACGCAGCAACATAAGCTCCGAACCGGCGGGCATCGACACGTCCTTGCCGTCAATGGAGCGCGCGTAGTTGTACAGCGTGCAGGCCACCTGCTCGCGGGTGAGCGCGTCGTAAGGGCCGAAGAAGCCCGTCTGGTAGCCGTTCATGACGCCGGCGGTGCGCGCCCAGGTCACCGACCCGGCGAACCAATCGGAAGAGGCCACGTCGGGGAACCCTGCGGCCACATCGGCGTCGGACCCGCACGCCATGTTCAGCAGCGTGCATGCCGCTTCGGCGCGGTTAAGGCCCAGGTTAGGGCCGAAGGTTCCGTCGGGGTATCCCTTCATGTAGCCCAGCTGCGCAGCCTGCCCCACGCAATCGAAGTACCAGTCCGAAGCGTAAACGTCGGGAAAAGCGGACGTCGAGTCAGCGGGGTCGGGGTTCGGCGCGGGATCGGGGCTCGGCGTCGGATCGGGCTCGGGATCGGGATCGGGCTCGGGCTCGGGCTCAGGTTCAGGCTCGGGCTCAACCGCCTCCGCTTCCTTCCACCCGGCATACACCTGCGTATCCTCGCCGATGGGCTTCGAGAAATCGAATGCCTCGGTGCACGTCCCGTTAACGAACCAGCCCGTAAACGTATAGCCCTCGCGCGTCGGGTCCGACGGGCGCGTCGGGGCATCGCCCTTGCGAACCGATTGCTGGGATATCTCCTCGAAGTTGTACGCGCCCCAAACCTCGGAATCCGGCACGAGCGATCCATACGAAACCGTGTAATAGCGCCATGCCACGTTCTGCTGCAGCGACTTTACCACGGAGGCCGCATCGCCGACGCTCGCGGACAAGGTGTATCGCCCTTCTTTGACCCCGGTAAGCGTCACGGTGTCACGGTTAAACGACGCGCAGCCGGACCCATCAAGCGCCCAGGTGACGCACGAGTCGTCGATCCGAGTCTGCCACCAGAACCCCGCGACCGGCTTCGAGAAGAACCCGTAACGCTGCGACTCCCCCACATACAGCGTGTCCTGGTTGGCGATCACCCGCGACCCCGTTTCGTCAAGGGAGCACAGCTCGAACTCGCACCCCAGGTCGGCCAGCTTGCTTGCCACGAAGGGCATGCGCACGACCGTATCCGTCGTATCGGCGGGCTTCGAAACCGCCGCCGCGCCTTCGCTGCCGAAGCACTGCACCCACCAATAGTTGCCGGACACCTTCATGCACCCGATGCCGATGGACTTCGAATCTGCGCTCAAGATGTTCGCCTTATGCCCGGGCGAGCTCATCCATGAAGCGACGACCGTCTCGGCGCTGGTGTTGCCTGCTGCGATGTTCTCCCTGGTCATCTTGGCGGAAATCGAAAAACAACTCTGCCCGGTCGGCCTGGTGTGATCGAAGATGACCGACGTCTCCGCCGCGCGCTGCATGGCGGCGGAAAGCAGCTCGGCATCCATCGTCAGGGCCGACAGCCCCTGCTTCGCGCGCTCCTGGTTCACCAAATCGAGCACCTGGTACGCCATCGTGTAGTCTCGATCGCCCTTGACCGCAAGATAGCCGTCCGACGTGCGGGCAGCGGTGCCATTCCCATCGTAGGCGCACAGCCAATCGCTGGAGCACAGGGAGTCGCCCGCCAGCGAGGAGAACGATCGGTCGAAAGCAACCGCCGGGGTGCCCAGAGACGCATCTTGCGCCGCATAAGCGGCCGGCACCGCCTGAAAGCAAGCTGCGAGCAGGCCGAACAGCAACGCGGCGAACAACGCGGCGCGCGCACGCCACCCTGCGCAAAGAAGCTTGCATCCCTGTCCGTATTCCTTACCCATGGGTCTTCCCTTCCCCTAGTTTCTTGTTGCAGCAGAAGAGGCGACCTTGCGATCGCCCCTCGAAAACATATGCGGGCTCCAGCTCCCCTTACGGCAGGAGCAGCTGGGCGATCTGCACGGCGTTGAGCGCGGCGCCCTTGCGGATCTGGTCCTCGACGCACCAGAAGGAGATGCCGTTCTCGACGCTCGCGTCGCGGCGCACGCGGCCGACGTACACGTCGTCGGAGCCGGCCAAAAGACCCGGCATGGGATAGCCGTTTTCGGCAGGCTTGTCGTTGAGGGTGATGCCCTGCGCCGCAGCGAACGCCTCACGCGCCTGATCAGGCGTGATGGGGCCGTCGAATTCCGCGTTCACGTACTCGGCGTGGCAGCGCAGCACGGGCACGCGCGCGCAGTTCGCGGCAACGCCCAGGTCGGGATGGCCCATGATCTTCTTCGTCTCCACGACCATCTTCCACTCTTCCTTGGTGGAGTCGTCGTCCAGGAACACGTCGATGTGCGGGATGATGTTGAAGGCGATCTGATCGCTGAAGGCCGACGGTGTGAAGTCCTTGCCGTCCAGGTAGTCGCGCGTCTGGTCGAACAGCTCGTTCATCGCGGCGACGCCGGCGCCCGAAGCCGCCTGGTAGGTGGACACGACCACACGCTTGAGCGGGGCGATCTGCTCGAGCGCGTGCAGCGCCACCACCATCTGGATGGTCGAGCAGTTCGGGTTGGCGATAACGCCGCTGTGCCAGGAAACGTCGCCCGGGTTCACTTCCGGAACCACCAGCGGCACGTCCTCTTCCATACGGAACGCACTGGAGTTGTCGATCATCACGGCACCGGCGGCCACCACGGCCTCGCGCATGGCCTTCGACACGCCCGCGCCCGCGGAGAACAGCGCGATGTCCACGCCCTTAAACGACTCGGGGGTCATCTCCTGCACCACGAGGTCGCCGGCGGGCACCTGGCCGCAGCCCTCGAACGGCAGCGTCTTGCCGGCCGAGCGGGCCGAGGCGAGCGCGATGACCTTCGAAGCCGGGAAGTCCAGGTCGTGCAGCACCTTCAGAAACTCGTTGCCCACGGCGCCCGTCGCGCCGCACACCGCAACCACCGGATTGGCCGGCATAACCTTCGTCCACGTCATAGCGTTCTCCTAACGTCCCTTGTTCATCTTCGCGGCGATTTCCTCGGCGGAAAGCTGGGTTTCCTCGAACACGCTGTCCGAATCCAGGCCGAAGGCCGTATGCAGGCAGCGCACGGCGGCCGCGGTCTGCGCGCCGTCGACCACCACGGACAGGCGGATGGGAGACGTGGAAATGGCCAGGATGTTGATGTTGTTCTCGCCGAGCGTCTGGAAGGCCTTCGCCGACACGCCGGGGCTCGACTTCATGCCGGTGCCCACGAGGCTGACCTTGGCGATGTCGTCGTCGACGACGTATTCACGCGCGTTGATTTCCGGGACAATGCGCTCGATGGTTTCCATGGCGCGCTTCTTGTCGGCGCCCGGGCAGGTGAAGCTGATGTCGGTGATGCCGTCCTGCGACACGTTCTGGATGATCATATCGACGTTGACCTGGTTGGCGGCCAGCGCGCCGAACAGGCGGGCGGCGACGCCGGACATGTCGGGCACGCCGCGGATGGTCACCTTCACCTCCGAGGTGTCGTGCGCGATGCCGGTGATGACGGCTTCCTCCATCATGTCGGTTTCCTCCTTGACGTAGGTGCCCTCGGCGTCGGAGAACGCCGAACGGGAATGGATGACCACGTGGTATTTGCGGGCGAACTCGACGGCGCGCATCTGCAGCACGCCGGCGCCGGCGCCCGAAAGCTCCAGCATGTCCTCGTAGTTGATGCAGTCGAGCTTCTTGGCGCGCGGGCAGATGCGCGGGTCGGCGGTGTAGACGCCGTCGACGTCGGAATAGATCTCGCACACGTCGGCGCCCAGGCCGTGCGCCACGGCGACGGCCGTGGTGTCCGATCCGCCGCGCCCGAGCGTGGTGATGTCGCCGTTGGCGTCCATACCCTGGAAGCCGGCGACGACCGCGATCATGCCGCGCTCAAGCGCATCGCGGACGCGCTCGCTGTGCACCATGGCGATCTTCGCCTTGTTGTGCATGCTGTCCGTTTCGATGCCCGCCTGGCGGCCGGTGAAGCTCATGGCGCGATAGCCGCGCGCCTCGATGGCCATGGCCAGAAGCGTCATGGACACCTGCTCGCCGGTCGACAGCAGGCGATCCATCTCGCGCGCGGGCGGGTTGGGATTCAGCGACGCGGCCAGACCCACCAGTTCATCGGTGGTTTTGCCCATGGCGGACACGACGGCCACGACATCATGGCCGGCCTGCTTCTTCGCGATGAGCTTTTTCGCAACCATTTGGATGCGCTCGGGGCTGGCGACGGACGTGCCCCCGAATTTGCATACAATAAGCGACATGCGGTTCCTCTTGCGTTACGGGTTTCAGTCGATTGCCACTATAGCAAACAACCCCGCGACCGCCTGCACACGAAACGATAACGGGGCCGTTTTTCACAGCGAATGTGCGGCAGGCGGCAAGCAGCGCCGCAGCCGCACGCCGACCTACCAAAAAAAGCGGGGCCCAAAAGGGCCCCGGCTGCGATATCGGTTGAACGCGCTTGCCTACACGTTCTTCAGCATGATGGTGCTCATGACGTTGGCGGCGTGCTCGCAGGCGTCGCAGCAGGCCTCCATCCTATCGAAGAGGTTCGACCACACGTAGACGCGCATCGGGTTTTCGCGATCGACGGTGTGCAGCGCGCGGATGACCTTGATGTAGAGCTGGTCAGCCTTTTCCTCGCAGTCGTGCACCTTGACGATGAGGTGCTTGAAGTTCTTCGACTTCTTGAAGTTGCGGAAGTCGCACATGGCGTCGTCGAGCGCCTCGCAGCTGTCCTCGATGATCTTGGCGAACTCGATGGCGTCGCTGTGCATGAAGTGGATGTCGTACATGTAGAAGTGCTGGATGACTTCCTCGATGTCGTCGAGGATGTCGTCGAGCGCCTGGGACAGCTCGATGATGTCCTCGCGGTCGATCGGCGTGATGAAATCGGTGGCGACGGTCTTGAAGATGGCGTGGTTGATGTCGTCGCCGGAATGCTCGAGCTCGTGCGCCTTTTCGATGCTGTCTTTCAGCGCGGCGGCTTCGGTGAACTGCTCGATGGTGCTGACCAGCAGCCCCGCCTCCTCAACGGCGATCTTCGAATGCTTCTCGAAGGCGTCGAAATAATCGTACTTGTGCTTCTTGCCCATAAGGTCCCCTTATCGAACGCAACGCGTACAAACGCACGATGACGTGCGGGGTCTCAGTGTAACGCACTTCATGCCCACACGCTGCGACACAAACGGCGGCAGTGTCGCTTTTCGGCGGATTCGTGACCGAGCCGTTACTTGTCCGACGGCGTGGCGGACGATGGGACGGAATCGGTCGACATCACGGAGCTGCCCGTTGAGGCGGATGCCGTTGAAGCGTCGACCTCAACCGCCTCAGCGCCCTCCCCCGCCCGCTTCCCGCGCCGACGACGCACGCGCCTGAGCACCTTCGCGCCGGCGGCGGCGTTGTCGCGCGCAACATCGCGCGCGCCCTTGTCGCGGCTGGCGCGCTCGCCCGCAAGCGGCTTGACCTTCTGCACCGCCGCGCGCACCGGCTTGACCACCACGTCGGAATAGTCGCGCGCCGGGCGCGTGCGCCAGCCGAACACGATGGACGCGTAGCGCACCGCCAGCACCAACAGCACGCAGATGATGCCCGCGTACGTGTCGATGATGTGGTTCTGCCGCAGCACGGCGTAAGCGAAGCACCCCAGAAGCGCCGCGCTCACGTACAGCGTTCCCGCTTGGAACGCCTCGGGTTCCCGGTTCATGCAGATATCGCGCACGATGCCGCCGCCGTTGGCGGTCATCGTGCCCAAAATGACCGCCGGGACGATGTCGAGCCCCGCCGACATGGCCTTGCCCGTGCCGATGACCGCCCACAGCGCCACCGACACGTTGTCCAAAAAGTCGACCGCCGGGTCGAAGTAGGTGATGAGCTTGCCGAAGTAGAACACCACCACACCCGCGACGATGCAGGCGATGATCAGATTCGGCTTCTGAAATGCGTAGATGCCGTAATCCTGCAGCAGCACGTCGCGCAGGATGCCGCCGGCAAGCCCCACCACGATGGCGATGCAGCACACGCCGAAGATGTCGTAGCGGGCGCGCACCGCGCTCATGGC
>CAVGWX010000042.1:15377-17494 GCA_963633085.1 Prevotella sp. CAG:279
GGTCGCGGTTGTCGAAGGCGCATTCGGCGCGCTCCACCGGGCGATGGCTCATGGACTGGTAGAACGAATGCGAGCGAGCCAGGCGCTCGACGCGGCCGATGACCTCGCGCTTCAGGCCCACCGGCGAATAGAACACGCGCTGCACGAAGCGGAAATCGTACACCGCGATGGCAAACAGGCTCGGCGGCACGATTTCGCCGTACACGTTGAGCGCCATATAGGAGTACATCTTCGAGACGGCCCGAAGCACGGCGCGGCTTGCGCGGAGGATCTCGCGCGAAGGATCGAACGTCGCGATGCTCTCGCCGCGCTTGGCGTAGAGCATGATCTCGTCGAACTCGGCCTCGATGACGCCGTGCACCTCGCTGCCGTCGTCGCGCGTCAGCCCCGGCTCGCCGGCGTCGCAGATGGCGTACTGCTGGCTGTACACGAACGGGTGCATGGAGCTGTCAAGCGTGTAGTGGCACAGAAAGCCCAGCGCATAGGCGCGCCCGATGCGCTGTTCCTCGGGGTTGAGCACGCCAAACGACGCCTTCAGCGCGGCGATGAGCTCGGCAGGTTTTTTGGCGTGCATGGTGTTGCCCAGGCGATGGTGCGGGTACAGGTGCGGGCTGACGACCGCGTAGAACAGCGGGTCGGGGCCCTGGTTTCCCAGAAGGAACGCGTCGGCTTCGTCGCGAGAGCCGCCGATGGTGGCGAAGAGCTGATCGTAGACGTCGCGACCGAAGAAATCGTGCGTGATGATGGCCGGCATGGCGAATCCCCCGTTTCCGTGTTCTAACCTTCATTTTACGTGGAAGCATTATAGCCTTCATATACAATGAGGAAACCGCCGCGGCCGTCTCAGCGTTCGGCGGACATGCATATATCATCAACGGAAGGGGCGTCCCACCCATGGGTTTCGGCCTTCGCAGCCTTTCCAAGCGCGAACGCAGCTGGGTTCTGTACGACGTGGGCAATTCGGCATACGTGATGCTCGCCTCCACGCTTATCCCCATCTATTTTTCCGCTATCGTCGACCCGGGTTCGTCCGCCATGGTGGCCTGGGGTTATGCAACCACCATTTCCTCGCTTTTGCTGGCGCTGCTCATGCCGTTTCTGGGCAGCCTGGCCGATTTGAAGGGCAACAAGAAGAAGTTTCTGGCCGGCACCATCGGCACGGGCGCGGTGTCACTGGCGCTCATGGGCGTGCCCGACGACGGCATGGTGTTTTTGGTGGTGTACGTGTTCTCGTCGGTCATGCTCAACGCTTCGCTGGTGTTCTACGACGCGTTTTTGGTCGACGCCACCGAGGAGGACCGCTACGACGAGGTGTCCAGCCAGGGGTACGCCTGGGGCTACATCGGGTCGTGCGTTCCGTTCATCATCTGCCTGCTCATCGTGCTGTTCGGCGAGAACATCGGCATCGACCAGCTTACCGGCATCCGCATCTCGTTCGTCATCACCGCCGCGTGGTGGGTGGCGTTTTCCGTGCCCATTTGGCGCGACGTGCACCAGACGCACTTCAAACCGCGCGAGCCGCACCTGTTCAAGCGCACGCTTGAGAGCCTGGTCAACACCTGCCGGAAAATGGTCGAGGACAAGCGCTTGGGCCTGTACATGCTCGCGTACTTCTTCTACATCGACGGCGTGCACACCATCATCACCATGTCCACCAGCTACGGCACCGATCTGGGCATCAGCTCGACGCAGCTGGTGCTGGCGCTGTTGGTGACGCAGGTGGTGGCGTTTCCCTCGGCTATCGCCTACGGGCGTCTTTCGGCGCGCTTCGGGACGAAGAAGCTGCTGCTCGTGGCCATTTTCGCGTACTTTCTGATCACGCTGTTCGCGGCGTTCCTGCTGCGCTCGGCGACGGAATTCTGGGTGGTGGCCGTGTGCGTCGGCATGTTCCAGGGCGGCATCCAGGCACTTTCCCGCAGCGAATTCGGCAAGCTCATCCCCAAAGAGCACGCCAATGAGTATTACGGCTTCTTCGACATCTTCGGGAAGTATGCCACCATCATGGGAACCCTGCTCGTGAGCTTGTTCACCCAGTTCACCGGGTCGAGCAGCATCGGCGTTTTGAGCGTCGCCATCCTGTTCATCGTCGGCTTCGTGCTGCTGCTGAAGATGCCGGA
>CAVGWX010000043.1:0-17389 GCA_963633085.1 Prevotella sp. CAG:279
CCTTGTCGGTGGCCTCGCGGTCCATGCCGCCCTGGGTGACGCCGGAGATGTCGCCGACGGTCTCGACCGCCGTGACGATGAACATCACCATCACCGGTGCGATGGCGCGCATGTCGAAGACGGGCGCGACCGGCATGAGATCGGGCACGGCGAACCAAGCTGCACTGGCCACCTTATCCCAGTTCAGAACCCAGGCCTTCGTGTATTCGGTGCCGTCGGCGGAAATGCCCGTGGTGGGAAGGACCAACCCCATGATGCCCGCGATGACGTAGCCCACGATGATGCCGACCAGAATGGACGAGGCGCTCACGAAGCCGCCCGTCGCGTGCTTGACCGCCAGGATGACGACGAGCACCACCAGGGCCAGGCAAAGGTTTTCGGCCGAGCCGAAGTCCACGGCGCTGCTTCCGCCGCCGAAGGAATTGACGCCGACGCTGATGAGGCTCAGACCGATGGAGAGCACGACCGTGCCCGTGACCACCGACGGGAAGAACCTGCGCAGCGGTTTCAAGAAGAAGCCGAGCACCGTTTCGAACAGGCCGCCGATAATGGAGGCGCCCATGATGGCGCCATAGGCGACCAAACCACCGCCCATGGAGGCCGCCACCGAGTTGAACACCCCGATGAAGCCCGATGACGTGCCCATGATGATGGGAACCCTGCCGCCGATGGGGCCGATGCCGAACAGCTGCACGAGCGTCACGATGCCCGCCACCAACATGGCGTTTTGCAGAAGCGCCAGCTGCACGTCGGCGAATTCCGCGGTCGCCAGGCCGCACACGCCCGTCACGATGAGCAGCGGCGTCAGGTTGCCCACGAACATGGCCAGCACATGCTGCAAGCCGAGCGGGATGGCCTGGGCGACGGAGATGTCGCCCTCGAACGAAAAGACGCCGAGCGACGGGGCCTTGGCCGAGTCGTCCGTCGCCTCGGCGGCCGCAGGGGCGTCTTGCGAAGCCGCGGGGGCTTCAGCCTGCTTTTCCTCTTCCATATGCTTCTTTCCCTATAAGAGACAGTAATAGAAGAAAAATACCATCACGACCCGGCTAATTGAAGAAACAATGAGAGAAGTAACGAAGATTTACGCGAGGGGGGGGCAAGCCTCGATAGCGCAAGCGCGTCGAGGCGGGCGAACCCGCCGACAACCAGATTCGCGGCCTTCTGCACGACCGCCTGGTTGTCGGCTTGCGCGTTCGCGTCTGCCCAGATCGGCAGAACTTGACATCGAACCCGCCCTCCAAGCGCTCCTTGGCGGCTTCAAGTTTCGCCACGCTGCGCCCGGTGATGGCCGAGTTCGCGCCTTCTTTGGCAAAGGCCCTCGCAATGCCGTAGCCGATCGATCCGGCCGATCCGCCTTTCAGGGCGGCGAACCCGGCGCCGGTGATGCACGCGGTTTTCTCGATGAAGCAGCCCGCGCGCATCCTTCTCGCTTCGGCAAGGCATTGCGCCTTGCCCGTTGCCAGCGCGGCCAAAGAGCGCGGCGAGCCTTTCGGCAGGCGCATCTTACGGACCGCGAAGAAAACGACCTGTAAGCAGTGTAGGAATGATTTGGTTTGGTCGGAAGAACCAGTGTGCTATTGTTTCAGAGAACCAGTTTTGTGCTGAATCTTGATCCCATTTCGCACGGAATATCGGAGAGAAATGTCTTTTATCTCCCGATACACCGAAGTAATAAGAGGTGAATATCTTGGCTCGCAAAAATCAAGCGCTTATGCTCACCTACAATCTGGACAACAGGGGAACCAGTTCTGTTTACGAATATCTCTACCAGTTGATCCGCGAGGACATCGCGCAGGGGACCATCCCGAGCAATGCCAAGCTTCCCTCGAAGCGCGCGCTTGCCGCCCATCTCGGCATCGGCGTGTCCACGGTGGCCGCAGCTTACGAGCAGCTGATCACCGAGGGCTTCGTGCGCTCCGAGCAACGCCGCGGCTTCTTCGTTGAGAACGTGCCGCAATACCGGTGTAAAGCGGTTACCGAAACCTGCGCCGCACCTCCTGGCGACGAGGCGACGCGAACCATGGAACCCGCTTATGACCAGGACTTCTTCGTCGATTTGAAGGCCAACCGCACCAGCGTCGACCTCTTCCCCACCTCCGTATGGGCGCACTACATGCGCGAAGCGCTGTCGCTGCCCTCCAACCGGCTGCTGCGCTCCGTGCCCTTCAACGGCCTGCCCGAGCTGAGGCGGGCCATCGCGGCATACCTGCGGCGCGCCCGAGGCATGGACGTTTCACCGGAAAGCGTCGTCGTCGGCGCCGGCAGCGAGTACCTGTACGGACGCCTGCTGCAGATGATGGGCCCGAACACCATCTTCGCCATGGAAAACCCCGGCTACAAGAAGTTCGCCGCCATCTCGGAGCTGTACGGAAACCCCTGGAGAGGCGTTGCCATCGACGAGGCGGGCCTGATCATCGACGCGCTTGAGGAATCCGGCGCCGACGTGGCGCACGTTTCGGCGGCCAACCACTTCCCCACCGGCATCGTGATGCCCATCAAACGCCGCCTTGAGCTGCTCAAATGGGCGGGGCGCGCCCGCAAGCGGTTCATCATCGAGGACGACTACGACAGCGAGTTCCGCTACGTCGGCCGGCCGATCATGCCGCTGTTCGCCGACGATGCGGCCGGCAAGGTGATCTACATGAACGCGTTCTCGAAGACGATGATGCCGAGCCTGCGGATCAGCTACCTGGTGCTTCCCCCGCAACTGCTGGCGCGCTATCTGGAGACGATGAGCTTCTACTCGTGCACCGTGTCGAGCGTCGAGCAATACGCGCTGGCGCGGTTCATCGACGAGGGCCACCTTGAGCGGCACGTGAACCGCATGCGCAACTTCTACCGCAACCAGCGCGCATCGGTGCTGCGCGAGATCGCCCGGTCGCCGCTTGCCGGCATCTCAGCCGTTGAGGAGCGCAACGCCGGCACGCATTTCCTCCTCCACGTGCGCACGGCCCTAAGCGAAGGGGAAGTTCGGGCGCGCGGGAGCGCAGCGGGGCTGAACATCTCGCTGCTGAGCGATTACCAGCTTGGAGAGGGGCCGGGCGTGTCACCCCGGCAAGAACGCGAAGCAGGCCGGGGCGCCGAAACCGGATGCCCACGCGCTCCGGGCGTTTCGCCCCGGCAGGGACGCGAAGAGCGGAGCTGCGGGCGCACGGGGGAAAGCGAAGGCGCGAGTATCGGCGCAAGCGTTCGCGAAGAGCGGAGCGAGGAGCTGGCCGAAGGCGCCGATGCCCTTGCGATCGTGGTCAATTACGCGGGCATCTCCCCCGATCGCGTGGAAGAAAGCATCAAGCGCCTGGCCGGGATCTTCCCGGAATGCGCAAGCCGGTAGACTCGCAGGAGCAGAGCGAAAGAGCGAATAGAGCGGCGCACCTTCAGTGCTTCCTATTACCCAACAGCCAGATTTTCGTGGGTTTGAGCGACAGCTCAAACCTTACTAGAGAGCATCCGAAGGATGCGACACCTATTTCAAAGCGGCGACGTGCGGGTCCTGTTGCCTCCCCACGCGCGATAAAAATCTGACGCGCCTTCGGTGCTGACCTATTGATGTGCGAGCTTTCGCTCGCACCCACGAAATACTTGATCACGACACATAATGCCTGGTGAGATAGTTAAGCTAGCAACAAAAACTCGTGGGGTCGAGCGACAGTCGACCCGTATTCGAGATCACCGAAGGATGCGACACACATTTCCCAGGCGAGCAGGCGAACAGTTGACGGTCGGCATAACC
The DNA here is from genome assembly GCA_963633085.1 of Prevotella sp. CAG:279. Taxonomy (GTDB): domain Bacteria; phylum Actinomycetota; class Coriobacteriia; order Coriobacteriales; family Eggerthellaceae; genus Senegalimassilia. The sequence continues at coordinate 3,731 of CAVGWX010000043.1, forward strand.
GGTCCCGCCCGCGTGTCGAAAAGTCTGACGCGCCTTCGGCGCTGGCTATTTAGGTGCGAGATAGTGTCTCGCACCCACGAACTTGCCGCTTCGTTATTCGCACCCACAAAATACTTGCCTCTTCGTTATCCCGACAGCAAGATTTCGTGGGTTTGAGCGACAGCTCAAACCTTACTCGAGAGCATCCGAAGGATGCGGCGCATATTTCTCGGACGCGGCTGCAACCCGAAGCAACATACACTCGCGGCAGGGATCGGTTTTCTTCGCAGCAAGATTTCGTGGGGTCGAGCGACAGCTCGACCATTAATCGAGAGCACCGAAGGTGCGACACACGTTTCCCTGGACGAGCGGGCGGTTGACGGTCGGCATCACGCGTACGCCGGTGCGCGTGGAGAACCCGTTACGCGACGATTACAGCTTGCGGGAAGCGACCCGAGCTCCCATCAGGTGCGCTACCCTCGACGAAACGGGGCGCCTTGCAACGCCCGCCCCCAAACGAAACCCTTCGCGGCGCGCACCTGGCCGCACCGCATGCAGAATCGAAGGTGAACGACATGCCCTTGCGCCCGCGCATCATCAACGTCACGCCCATCTCGGCCGCCCGAGGCGCCGCAGCCGCCGCTGCAGCGAAAGCCGAAGCGGCAGGCGGCGCGTTCATCCCGCCCTCGTTCGGCAAGAAAACCAAGGCCGTCGAAAATGAGCCGCTGCACACCACCTATGTCGACGAGCACGGAAGGCCCACCTCGGACGGCAAAAGCCACGCAGTTCCCGCAGCAGCGGCCGGCGTCGCGCAAACCGTCGCCGGCGTCGCCGTGGCCGCCATCGGCGTTCCCATGCTCATCCTGCCCGGCCCAGGCGTGCTCACCATCGGCGCCGGCGCCGCGATAGCCGCAGGCGGCATCAAGAAGATCCGGGAGTCGAAATAGCGCTGGCCAAGCGCAAGGAACGGTTTGCCCGCGCGGCGCAGAAGGCAACCGCCGGAACGAGGCTTCCACTATAATCAGCGTATCGATTATCCCTCAGCAAGGAGGAGCCCATGCCAACCCGTGAAGAACGCCAAGACAGCGCGCGCAAGAACCTCGCCCTCATGCGCGGCGCGTTCGCTGTCGAAACCCAAACCACCATCGAAGCCGCGCGCGTGTACGAAGACGGCGAAGGACGCGACCTGCCGCTACCCGCGCCCGCAGAAGATGCCGCAACGATCACTTCCGTGACCAGCGATTTCGCCACGCGCGCGCTGCGCCGGGCCGAAGGCAAGACGCTTATCGTCGACCCGTGCTCCTTCACGCGCCCCGGCGGCGGCTATGAAGACGGTTCGTTCGGCCCCGAGCAGATCCTGTGCGCGGAGAGCAACCTCTACCCCGCGCTGCAGGGCTGCAAGAAGCTCTACCACGACGCCAACCGCGGGTTCGCCTCCGGCCAGCTGTTCACCGACCGCGCGCTGTACCTGCCTAACGTCGCGTTCGTGCACGACGGCGACATCCGCCACGCCGACGTGCTGGCCATCCCCGAGCCGAACCGCGCACGCGCGCTGGAAAACCATCGCAGCGAACGCGAGGTCAAAGCCGCTCTGACCGCGCGCATCGAGGCGCTGCTGCGCATCGCGGCCGCAAACGAAGTGCAAACCCTGATCGTCGGGGCGTTCGGCTGCGGCCCGCAGGGCTTCGAACCCGCCGTCGTCATCGAGCTGTTCCGCAACTGGATCGCCGCGCACCCCGGCGCCATCGCGCACATCGCCTTCGCCGTGCCGCGCGCCGCCTTTGCCGCCTTCGACGAGGCCTTCGGCGCCGCCCCCGTGCAGGTCGAAGCGGCCCCGACGCAAAACGCCGCCCCCGCCGATGACGGCGAGGACGACGACTTCGACTTCGACCCCAACGACCTGCCCGAAGGCATCACCTTCCGCTCGTAAATACCCTCGTCACGCAACTGCCGCTGCGGCTCTGGCAAGCCGGCCCGCAGCGGCCCCGTCAGGAAGCGAAGCGGCGCGGCAAGACAACCAAAGCCGCTCTTCGCTAGCGCAGCGTGGCGTCGACCGCGCTGATCACGGCGCTGCGCATGCCCGCCGCCTCGAGCGCCGCGACGCCCTTGATGGTCGTGCCGCCCGGCGAGCACACGGCGTCCTTCATGGCGCCGGGGTGCTCGCCGGTCGCAAGCTGCAGCTGCGCCGTGCCGGCCATCATCTGCGCCGCCAGGCGATAAGCGGTCTGCCGGGGCAGACCGTTCTTCACGCCGCCGTCGGCGAGCGACTCCAAGAACAGGGCGGCGAAGGCGGGGCCGCACCCGGCCACGGCCGACGCCACCGACAGCAAGCTGCCGGCCACCGGCTCGATGAGCGCGATGGGGCCGAACAGCTGCGTGAACGTTTCCCATTCGTCGTCGGAAAGCGAGTGGCGCTGCTCGGTGGCGATCACCCCCGCCCCCACCGCGATGGGCGTGTTCGGGATGGTGGACAGATGATGGCTGCCCGGCCCGAGAAGATCCTCGTAAAAGTCGAACAGCTTGCCCGCGGCCACGGAAACGACGGCCTTGCCGCAAAGCGCCTCGCCGGCCGCAGCGACCACATCGGCGACCAGGTAGGGCTTGACGGCGATGATGACCAGGTCGGACGCCTGCGCAACCTCGGCGGCATCGTGCAGCGGGGTTGCCCCGATCTGCGCGCAAGACGCCTTGAGCTTGTCGAAGTGCGCCGCGCAGGCGCTGATGCGACCGCCTTCCACGCCCGCATGCTCAACGAGGCCCTTTGCCATCGCCTGAGCCATGTTGCCGAACCCGATGAAACCGATGCGTGCCGTTTTCGCGTCCATGTCGATCCTTTCCGAATGCCTAAGTTCCCACCACTATAGCAATCGGGGCGCACGTTGCGAAAACAACGCCCCCACCCCCCAGCAAAACCGCGAAAGAGCGAGCGCCCAAGCGCGCAAAAAAGGCGGGCGCCGGCAACGTTCGCTTGGAACATCGCGCGGCTCCCGCCTTCTTCCGGCGCCAAGGCCGGCTCAGCAGACCAAACCCTCCTGCGGATGCCTACTTGCGGATAACCTTTTCCCCGCTTTCCAGCTCTTTGCGCGCCCAGTGGCCCCAATGGTACAGGGCGTCGGACTCGCTGACGGTGCCGTCGCCGAACATGAGGCGATGCGTGCCGCGGTAAGGCTGGAAGATGCCCGCGCCCAGGAAGATGTGCGCCAGCCCGAATACCGCGATCAGCAGAAAGCCCAGGTCATGCAGCCACAAGATGATGCCGTAGCCATTGCCGAAGCTGCATACCGAACTTCCCAGCAAAAGCAGCACGCCCGTGACGCCCATGAGAGCGCCGGCAAGCCACAGCATGCCGTCGGCGAAACGCTGGCCGCTTTTCACCTCGTCCTGGTCGGGCATGTGGATCCACTTCGCCATGAACAGGTACGGGAAGAACAGCAGCATCCACTTCTTGTCGTCGGAATTCCACTTCGCGAACAGGTTCTTGAAGATGTGCGCCACACCCTTGGGTGCTGCGATGGCGCTCACGATGGGAACCAGCACGAACACAAGCCCGATGACGCGATGCGACATGCGGATGGCGAACACGGTTTGCGTGCCCACCATCTGCCCGAGCGCGGGTACGAACACGAACAGACCCGAGATGCACAGAAGGATGCAGGCGATGATGGTGATGCCGTGCGTCCAACGCGCCTGCTTGGAGTGCCTGACGATACGGCGCTCGCCGGCGGCAGCGTTGCGCTTCAAAAACTCCTGATCGGCCGCAGCGGCCTCGGGAGAAACCTTCACGGTAGCGCTCATTTATTTCCCCTCCTTCTTGCCGATGTTCTCGAAGATATGCTCCTTGACCGACAGCTCGTCTTGGCCGTCGCCGTGCTTGACGACCTCGCCGGTGTCGGCGTTCAAGGTGTCGCCGGTCTCGGCGTTGTAGGCCAGCTTGTTGCGCTTGTAGCCGGCGGCTAGGCCGAACATCGCTGCCAGGCCCACCACGGTCAGGCCCGACAGGGCGCCCGTGACCGGCTTCATGACGCGCGTCATCTCGACCGTTGCCGGGACCTGCGGGTTGACGTTGACGCCATGAGCCTCCGCGCCGTATTTCAGCACGTGGATCACATGCGTCGGATACTCGTCGGAATCCCCGGCGGTGCAGGCGTTGGCGTAGCCGTGCTCATGGAGCCATTCCACCTTCTCGCGCGCCTTGGCGACCATCTCGGTGCGATCGCCGAACTGCAGCGCCTGGGGCTGGCAGGTGGACACGCAAGCGGGCGCCATACCGTGCTCCACGCGATCCAGGCAACCCGTGCACTTCTGCAGCACCACCTGGTCGAACGGACCGGTGCCGCCGTCGTAGCGGGGCACGTCGAAGGGGCAGGCGCTCGCGCAGTACTTGCAGCCCACGCACAGGTCCTGATCGACCGACACGAAGCCGGTTTCCGCATCCTGCGAAAGCGCGCCATGAGGGCATACCGCCACGCAGGGGGCGTTGTCGCAGTGCTGACAGCTGCGGCGGCCGAACGCCCAGGAGATGGGCTTGGTCGGGTGGCCGACGTCGGGCTCGCACTCGTTGAACGTGATGATCAGGCGCGTGGTGCCGTTGATGTCGGGCGGGTTTTGATACGTGCCCGTGAACGACGACGCGCAGGCGTTGAGCTCGGTCGGGCTCGGCAGGCCGTTCCAGCACTTGCAAGCAACCTGGCAGCCTTTGCAGGCCGTGCACAGGGAGGAATCGAACAGAATAGCTTTCTCGGACATATGCAGCTCCTCCTTATGCCTTCTCGATGTTGACCAGGAACGCCTTGTACTCCGGGATGAAGGAGTTCGGGTCGCCCACGTTCGGCGTCAAGTCGTTCACCGTGTTCGTGTCGGTGGCGTACTCGCCGGCCCAGCTGTAGTGGTGCGTCATGCCCACCAGGTGGCGCTTCTCGCCGTTGACGGTCAGCGGTTGCACGCGCTTGGTCACCACGGCCGGGATCTTGACCGAACCGCGCCTGTTCCACACGTGGACCATCTCGCCGCTCTTGATGCCCTTTTCAGCAGCCAATTCCTCGGAAAGCTCGACGAACTGCGCGGGCATGGACTCGATCAGGGCCGGGCACATGCGCGTCTGGCCGCCGGTCTGCCAATGCTCGGTGACCGAATAGGTGGTCGCCACGATCGGGAACTCCTTGAAGTCGGCGTGCGCCGTCGAGGCGTTGGTGGCGAACTTGATGCAGGGGTTGGACAGGCTGCCGTTCATGATGTTGGAAGCAAGCGGGCTTTCGAAGGGCTCGTAGTGCTCGGGCATCGGGGCGTCGACCATGCCGTAGCTGATCAGACGCGCGTTCTGCTCCCAGGTCATGAAGAAGGCGTTGTTGTTCGGCTCGACGGGCTTGCCGTTTTTCACCGCAACGAAATCGGCGGCGTCGTTGAGCGTCCACTTGCCGTTCTCCCACTTGCACAGGGTGCGCTTCTCGTTCCACGGCTGACCCTTGGTGTCGGCCGAAGCGCGGTTGTACAGGATGCGACGGTTGTTCGGCCAAGCGTAGCTCCACTTCGGGTACAGGCCCAGGCCGGTCGGGTCGGTCAGGTCGCGGGACGCGCAGGGCTGTTCGGCGGCGTCGAGCGGCGCGGCGTTGTTGTTCCAGAAGCCGGAGTACACCCACATGCCGCACGCGGTGGAGCCGTCGGCTGCCAGCTCGGAATAGCCCGTGAGCAGGTCGGCCTTCGGGTTCGCCGTCGTGGTGTTGCAGTCCGTCCCGGCAACGCGGTAGCCGTTGAGGGCCCAAGCGACCGGGCGCGGGTCCATCTTGCCGTCCACGTAGTAGTCCCATTTGGTGTTCAGGATGGGGTCGGGGTTCGCGCCGCCCTCCTTCTTGTACAGATCGACGATGGCGGTCCAGATGAGGTCGCACATCTCGTAGTCGGGCTTGGCCTCGTCCCACGGCTCGCACGCCTGGAAGCGGTACTGGATCCAGCGGCCGGAGTTCAGGATCATGCCGGGCTTCTCGTAGATGAGCGCGCAGGGCAGGTAATAGACGGTCGTGTCAATCTCGGCCGGGTTCATGTCCGGCGCCTTCCAGAAGGAAGCGGATTCGGTGATCACCTGGTCGGCCACCACGAGCCAGTCGAGCTTGGCCATCGAGCGACGGACGAAACCGGCGTTCGGGGCGGAATGGCACGGGTTCATGCCCCAGTTGAAGTAGCCCTTCATGATGCCCTGGTCCATCAGCTCGAACGTGTTGATGTGCGTGAAGTTCACCGCGCCCTTGCCCGAGGGGACCTTCGGCCACCAGTCGAAGCCGTAGTCGTTGTCCACCGTTGCGGCGTCGCCGAACCATTCCTTTAAGGCCGACACCATGAACTTGGGCTTGTTGGTGTAGTAGCCCGCGGAATAGGTCTGCGACTCCAGCCACTTGCGCAGCGTGGAGCGATCGGTGGTGTTCGCCCACTTCAGGTAACCGGGCTGCTCGTCGACCATCATGGCCATGTCGGTAGCGCCCTGCACGTTGGGCTCGCCGCGCAGCGCGTTCACGCCGCCGCCGGGCACGCCGATGTTGTTCAGCAAAAGCTGCAGGATGGACATGGCGCGCGTGTTCTGGCCGCCGTAGCTGTGCTGCGTCTGGCCGAGCGCGTACAGGATGGTGCCCGACTTGCCCGGGGCGCCCGACTCGGAGTAGGTCTTGTACACGAGCTCGAGCGTTTCGGCGTCCATGCCGCAGATGCTGCACACGGTTTCGATGTCGTAGCGCTCGTAGTGCTTCTTGAACTGCTGGTAGACGCACATCGGGTCCTGCAGCGTCGCATCCTTCTTCGGCTTGGTGAATTTCGGCGGGGTGAACTCGGGCGTGCCGGGCTTGTTCACCCAGGCGTAGTCGCCCGTTTCAGATGTGTCCCATTCCTCGACCGACTCGGTCTGGTAATGCCACGATTCGACGTCGTAAGTCTTCGTCTCCTCATCCCAGCCGCTGAAGTGGCCGCTCTTCACGTCGAAGCCGAACTCGGGATCGAGCAGGTAGGACGCGTTGGTGTAGTTGATGAGGTATTCGAAGTTGTAGTTGTCCGGGTTCTTGCCCGTGGCGGTGTACTCGGCCAGGCCCGGCTCGATGAGGTTCTCGATGATGTAGTGGTACATGCCGCCGTAGAACGCGATGTCGGTGCCGGACCGGATGGGGCAGTAGATGTCGGCCTGCTCGGCGGTGCGGGTGTAGCGCGGGTCGACGACGATCCACTTTGCGCCCTTGCTGTGCGCGCGCTGCAGGTGCAGCGAGGAGGTCGGGTGGCTCTCGCAGCTGTTCGAGCCGCAGTGCAGGATATAGTCGGTGTTGGCCATGTCGGACCAATGGCTGGTCATGGAGCCGCGGCCAAACGTGGGCGCCAGGCCGACAACGGTAGAAGAGTGACAGACGCGCGCCTGGTTGTCGATCGCAACGATGCCCAGCGAGCGCATCATCTTCAGAATAAGGTACTGTTCCTCGGAATTTTCCTGGGAGCCGCCTAAACTTGCCATGGCGGGCGTGTAGTTGACGGTCAGGCCGTCGTCGTTCTTCTCAACGAACGTCGCATCACGCGTGTCCTTGACCTTGCGGGCGATCTCGGCGATGGCCTCGTCCCACGTGATCGACTCCCATTCGGAAGCGCCGGGACGGCGAACGAGCGGCTTGGTGGCTCGATCCTGGTTCTTGATGACCTTGCGCGTCACCGGATCGACGACGTTGCGCAGCTGGAACATGGTGGCGCCCTTCGGGCACAGGCCACCCTCGTTGATGGGGTGGTCGGGGTCGCCTTCCAGGTTGATCAGCTCGCCGTTGCGCGAGGAGCACAGGCTGCCGCAGCCGCCGGCGCAGTAGCAGCAGATGTTCGTCGCTTCTTCGGTGTTTTCAAGCTTCCATTCCTTTTCGGTCTGCTCGGCGAAAGCCGGCGTGGCCATGGAAAGCTCGGCTGCCAGCGTGGTGGCTAGCGCGCCGCCCGTGGCCTTGAAAAACCCTCTGCGGGTCAGTGTCATGAGATACATCCCCTTTCGCAATCTTCAAGCAGGCAAGGCGCACGCAGCCAGACCCCACGCCAAACGATGCAATGAGATAAGGGCGTTCGCTGCCGCTTGTGCAAAACGCGAATCTTTTCTGGTAACGGGAATTGCCGCCGCAAGCGCATGCGTCTCGTCACCTCGCATGCTGCAGAAAGATGTTTGCCCACAGGGCCTCGCAGAAGAGCCTTGCGCGCAAGCAAGAGGTGCTTGCGGCGGTTTCGGATGAAGGTCCGGAACCTCTGTGACTAGGTTAGTCGCATTTACGGCAGGGGATTTTTAATGCGATGCGAGCGGTAGCATTTCGCCGGCAAACGGCTTGCCTCCCCCTTTTCGGAGACGATCCTTTTCGGGTTATTTCGGTACAGATTTACGATTTTATGTGCCTTGCGCGAGAATAATCGAGGATTTTAGAGCAGAATATCAACGTTTCTTTGTTGGTAAATACCCATTTTTCGGTATCTGTTGGTTTGCGAAAAAAAGGAAGGGAATAACCCTTGACAAGCAAGCAGGTGTCGTACCTTCACCATTGAGAAATTGCGCGCCGGTTAAATGCTCCCCTTCGCCGACCTTTTAGCTAGGAATAAGTTCAATCGGCGGTAGAATATGAAAGCTGCGCGATTCCAGCACAGCCACTCACCGTATATAGCATAAGGAGGCAGCCCATGAGGATGGGGCCACAGGACACCGTATGGATTGCCGGAGCCGCCGGCCGCATGGGGCAAGCCATCGAGCATTGCCTGGATCACAGCCGCTACAAGGTCATGACCACCGACATCGAGCTCGACGTCACCGACCTTTCCGCCATTTCCAGCTACGCCGAATCGTATCGTCCCGACTTCATCATCAACTGCGCTGCGCTCGCAAGCCGCACCGAGGCGGAGGCCGACCCCGATAAAGCCTATAAGGTCAACGCGCTCGGCGCGCGCAACCTCGCCATCGTGGCGAACATGATCGGGGCGACGCTCGTGCACCTGTCGACCGACGACCTGTTCCCCGAAAACAGCGACAGCTCGTTCAACGAATTCGACCGCACCAACCCGCCTCACATCTACGGCAAGTCGAAGCAGGCCGGCGAGGCGTTCGTGCGCGAGATGACCGAACGCCACATCATCGTGCGATCGAGCTGGGTGTACACCGCGCTGCCCAACGACCTGCTCGCCCGCAGCCTGCGTGCAGCGCGCGCCGGCAAGACGGTGCCCATCCCCGCGAACCAGTTCGCCTGCCCCACCTCGGTCGACACGTTCGCCAAGTTCGTCGTGGCCGTCATGGAGTCCGACGAATTCGGCACCTTCCACGCCGCGTGCACCGGCATCACGAGCCGCTTCGAGTTCTTCGAGCGCGCCTTCGAGCTGGCCGGGCAGCCGACGGGAAACCTGCGCGGCACGGCGAAGCCGGGGCAGGGCTACCGCATCGAGCTTGACGACATGATGGCGCGCCTCACCGGCGTGTTCACCATGCCCAGCTGGGAGGACGACCTTGCCGTGTTCAATAAGGCGCACAGCCTTTCCGCTTTGGCCGAAGAGACGAACTAGGAGGTAGCTTTGTCGACCGAAATCAACATGGGCGAAAAGCCCCGCCGCCGCAGCATCGGGCTTACGGGGCGCATCCTCATCGCGCTGGGCCTGGGCCTTGTGTGCGGCGTTATCTTCCACTACCTCATTCCCGCCGGCACCATTCGCGACGACGTGTTCGTCAACGGCATCTTCTACGTCATCGGCCAGGGCTTCATCCGCCTCATGCAGATGCTCGTCGTGCCGCTCGTGTTCTGCTCCATCGTGTGCGGCGCGTCGTCCATCGGCGACACGAAGACCTTGGGCACCATCGGCGTGAAGACGCTGTGCTTCTACATCTGCACCACGGCGCTGGCCGTGTGCGTGGCGCTGACCGTGGGCAACCTCATCAGCCCGGGCAAGGGCGTCGACATGTCGAGCCTGGCCAGCGGCGACACCTCGACGCTCGGCAGCTCCACCTCCAGCGACGTGTCGTTCGTCGACACGATCTTAAACATCATCCCGAAGAACCCCATCCAGGCGCTCGCGTCCGGCGACATGCTCGCGATCATCTTCTTCGCCCTGTTCATCGGCATCATCTTGTCGCTGATGGGCCGCAAGGTCGAAACCGTGCACCGCTTCTTCGAGCAGTTCAACGACATCATGATGAAGATGACTTCCATCGTCATGCTCGCCGCGCCTTTCGGCGTGTTCTGCCTGCTGGCCCGCACGTTCGCCAACATCGGCTTCGACGCGTTTCTGCCCATGCTCAAGTACATGTTCGGCGTGCTTCTGGCCCTGGCCGTGCAGTGCCTGGTCGTGTACATGCTGCTGCTGTTCGTGTTCGCGCGCCTCAACCCCATCCGCTTCCTGAAGAAGTTCGGCTCGGTCATGGCCTTCGCGTTCTCCACCGCCACCAGCAACGCGACCATCCCGCTGAACATCGAGACGCTGGAGAAGAAGATGGGCGTCGACCGCCGCATCTCGTCGTTCACCATCCCGCTGGGCGCCACCATCAACATGGACGGCACCTCCATCATGCAGGGCGTGGCCGTGGTGTTCACCGCGCAGCTGTTCGGCGTGCAGCTCGGCCCGGTGGAATACGCGACCGTCATCGCAACGGCGACGCTGGCGTCCATCGGCACCGCCGGCGTGCCGTCGGTCGGCCTGATCACGCTGTCGATGGTGTTCAACTCCGTCGGGCTGCCGCTTGAGGGCATCGCGCTCATCATGGGCATCGACCGCATCCTCGACATGGCGCGCACCGCCGTCAACATCACCGGCGACGCCGTGTGCACCACCGTGGTCGCCAAGCAGTCGGGCAACATCGACCTGACGGTGTTCAACGACCCCAACGCCGGTCAGGAGCTCAACGAGGTGAAGGCGGCGTAAGGCTGCGCGGTTGCGCGCGCCAAAGGAGTTGGCAGACGAAGCGGGGCCGGCACGATTCGACGTGCCGGCCCCGCTTTTTGCTGGGCTGGGTTTGGTGACGAGGAAGCTGCCTGCTATTTGCGGCAAGGCTCCTCATCGTACATCTCGTGCGTGGCGAACTGCGGGTCGTCCGACCACAGGTGGATAGCGCCTCCTGCCGCCAGGGTTGCCGGCAGGTCGATGATGCGCTGGTTCGACGATCCGCGGAACCTCAGCGTTATGTCGTGGCGCGCCTGCACGAACGGCCCGTCCACCAGCACGTCGATGGCGCGAAGCAAATCATCGGTCACCTCAGTGCGACGGCTGCTCTGCTCGTTGAGCAGGTCTTCGAGCAGATCACCGGTGAAGCACCAGATGGTCTTGGCGGGGAATTCGCGGCGAACGCGCGCCACGAACGGCGCGAGCGCGCGCTGGTTTTCCGGCTCCATCGGCTCGCCGCCCAAAAGCGTCAGGCCGTCGATGTAGTCCGGCTTGAGGCTTTCGATGATCTTGTCCTGCACCTCGGCGCTGAAGGGATTGCCCGCCGTGAAATCCCACTGATCGGAGTTGAAGCACCCCGGGCAGCTGTGGCGGCACCCGGAGACGAACAGGCTCGTGCGCACACCTTCGCCGTTGGCGATGTCGAAATACTTGATCTCAGAATAGTTCATGGCTCCCCCGCGGTTGTTGTTGGTGCGTTTCCTTGCTGCTGTGTTGCAACCGTCTTCAACCTCATATAGTGAGACATTCTTCCGGCGCTTTCAAGCGAAACCCTCGGCGAGCGCGGCAAACGGCGCGCGGCTCGCGATGAGGCTGGTTGCGAACAGCACGTTTACGAACGCCGAACACTTCCTTTACAGATCGCTTCTAACCTTCTGCTTAAGCTTTGGCCGTACAAGGGAAAGAGGCCGACCATGAGAAACACCATGATCCACTTCGCCAAGTTCATGGCAACCTACACCGCGCTCATGTTCGCAAGCTACCTGCTGTGGTGTGCCGCCGGCAGCCCCGCCGATGCCGCCGCGGCGATTGCGGCCGGTACGCAGGCCGCTGATCTGCTCGCCGCCTCGAATTTCCTCATGCAGCTTTCCTTCGTCGCCTACCCCGCCTGGGCGCTCATCGCGTATATCGTCAGGCACCTGAGCAACCACAGGGCTTCACGAACCCATAGCGCCCCCGCAAAAAGGGAAGGATCAGTTAAGCCGAATTTGACATAAGGGCTTTTGCGCCGACGCGACAAGCGAATTTGCCGCATCATAAAGTATGTGTCGCGCCTAACGGCGCTCTCTGATACGGGTCGAGCTGTCGCTCGACCCCACGAAATCTTGCTGTTGGGATAACCCTGCAATCAGGTTTTACGGCTGCACCAGGTTTTTCGTGGGCGCGAGCGAAAGCTCGCGCATTACTTGGTCAGCACCCGAAAGGTGCGTCAGATATTTCACGCGCGGACGAAACCGGTTATGCCAACCGTCAACCGTCCGCATGCTCATCCGTAAAATGAGTGTCGCATCCTTCGGATGCTCTCGAATGCGGGTCGAGCTGTCGCTCGACCCCACGAATTTTCAGGAAAGCGATCTCAACAGGTATTATATGTAGGCGCGAGACATGTCTCGCGCATCATTAAGTCAGCGCCCGTAGGGCGCGTCAGACTTTTATCTTTGCGCAATCCAACAGAATCAGAAGCCTAGGCGAACCTCAACCCTCTTTTGGCAGATAGGCGCTACCATAGCATGCGACGAATTTTTCCCCATGAAAGGATCGCCGCATGAGCGCATTGGATACCCCGCAGATCTATGATCTGCGCTTTGAGATCACCGACCAAGACGGCAACACCGCCACGTGCGAAGCGCTGTTCATGTTCGACAGCCCGTTTTTCTCCAAGAGCTACGTCGTCTACACCGACGGCGGGGTAAGCGAGGAGGGCTATACGAACGTCTTCGCGTCGGCATACGACAAGGAAACGCTCGTCGTGCCCGCCAACGGCGGCCTGGCGAGAATCGATCTGTCCCCCATCACCGACGACGAGGAATGGGCCATCATCCAGCAGCAGCTCGAGAACTATCAGCGCGCCGTCGCAGGCATCGGCCCGGATGACGGCGAGGGCGCCGAAGACGACCCCATCCCGCTGATCACCGAGCTTGCCGCAGGCGCCGAGCTGGCGGAGAGCTTCGATTACCACTTCGAGAACGGCGAGGTGGTCACGTTCGGCATGCAGCGAAACCCCCACCCCGCTAACGAGCTCGACCAGGTGAGCTTCACGCTGCCGGCAAGCGAATACGAGCGCTTGATCAGGTTGTTCTTCGAAGAGCAGTTCGGCGGTTGGGACCCCGACGACCCGGCCCAGGCGCAAACACGCCAGGTGCTCGATGCCATGGTGATCGGCAGAAGCGAAGACGGAAGCATCTGCTCGCTCGAGCCGCAGCAATGCCACGTGTTCTACCGCCATCGCAACGACGCGCTGGAAGAGTAGGCGTTTCGTTCGGCGGAAGGCAAGAACGACGGCGCGATCCGCTTCGGCGGGGCGTTGAGGTTGTCGCTGGCCGTTGTTTTGAATTTTGCGTCGCGCCTTCGGCGCTCTCGAATAAGGGCCGAGCTTTCGCTCGACCCCACAAAAATCTTGCGGCTAGGGTTAACGATTCCACCAAGACCTTCGTGGGTGCGAGCGAAAGCTCGCACCGTCATAGAGAGCATCCGAAGGATGCGATACTGTTTTCAACGCGAGGCGGAAGAGGTTCGGGAGGCGGTATCCCGCGCTGTTTCGAAATTTGTGTCGCGCTCTTC
>CAVGWX010000044.1:0-17299 GCA_963633085.1 Prevotella sp. CAG:279
AAGCGCTCGGGCCGTGCCGCATGGAACAGCAACTCATCTAAGGAGCAGAGCCATGAGCAACGAAACGCGACGCATTCTTCTTGTCGAGGACGAGAAGGTTATCCGCGACGCCGTTACGGCGTATCTGGAGCGCGATTATTGGGTCACCGCGGTCGGCGACGGCCAGGAGGCCTTGGAAGAGTTCTCGAAGCACCACTTCGATCTGGTCATCCTCGATCTGATGCTGCCGCGCGTGCCCGGCGAGCGCGTCTGCCGCGCTATCCGCGACAACTCCGATGTGCCGATCATCATGCTGACCGCCAAGGGCGAGGTCGAGGATCGCATCATCGGCCTGGAGCTCGGCGCCGACGACTACCTGGTCAAGCCGTTCAGCCCGCGCGAGCTCGTCGCCCGTTCCCGCGCCCTGCTGCGCCGCGTGCACGCCGACTCCGAGCCTCAGCGCGAGGTGCTCGAATTCGGCGAGCTGACCATCGACGTGTCGGGGCACAAGGTCATGGTTTCCGGCAAGGAAATCGACCTGACGGCTTCCGAGTTCAAGCTGCTCACCACGCTTTCCCGCTACCCGGGCCGCGTGTATTCGCGCATGGAGCTGGTGGAAAAGGTGCTCGGCTACGATTTCGAGGGGTACGAGCGCACCATCGACTCCCACGTGAAGAACCTGCGCGCCAAGATCGGCGACAACCCGCGCAACCCGAAGTGGCTGCACACGGTGCATGGCGTGGGCTACCGCTTCGAGGACCCCACCAAGCAGGGTCAGTAACAGCTTCGCCTTTTGCGAAGGCGCGGTCGACCAAGGTCGGCCGCGCCTTCGTTTTTCCAGGCGGGACCTTCGATGAACAGATTGGATGCTGGTCGTTATGGAGCAATCGCAAGAACATCCTGAGCAGGGGAATTCACCCGGCGCGTCCGAGCAGGCGTCGCCCGATGCGAGCGGGCCGGTGGTGCTCGAGCGCCCCAGCGAATCGCGCCGCCGCCGGGGTCTTGTCGATATGGTGCGCGACTGGTGGAGCGGGCTGACCTACACGACGCGCGTCACCGCGGCGTTCGCCTTCATCGCCGCCATGACGGCGCTGGTGGCCATCGGCGTGCTGTCCTTCGTGTGGCAGCAGCACTTCCATACCTATACGCAGGAGAACATGAAATCGCTCGCCGAAAGCACGGCGACGCGCATCGAGGAGGTGTACGCAACCTCCCATACGCTGCACGACCCGCAGGTGGAGGCGGTGGCGAAGTACGCCGAGAGCCTGAACAGCGGCGTCGGCGTCGCGGTCATCGACAACACCACCGGCAAGGCCGTGTACGACTCGTCGGCCGTCACCATCAACAACGATTCGGAAGACACCAGCTCATCGGGCGTTTCCGGTGCAGGGGTCGTCGCCAACTCGTCTTCGTCGGGCGATCGCACGCTTGCGCCGCCGGCAAGCGCCAGCAAGCAGTTCACCAGCGCCACCATCGAATACGGCGGCACGGCGGTCGGCTCCGTACGCATCTGGGTTTACGGCAGCGAGGCGCTTCTGACGCACGCTGACGAGGAGTTCTCGAACAATTCCTACCAGGCCATGGTCTTCGCCACCGTGCTCGCCATCGTTTTGGCGTCGTGCATCGGCTACCTGTTCGCCCGTGCCCTGGTCCGCCCCATCAACACGATGGCCTCCACGGCGCGCGCCATCAAGGAAGGCGACCTCACGGCGCGCACCGGCATCGAGGGAGAGGACGAGATATCGCGCCTGGGCATGACGTTTGACCAGATGGCCGACAGCATCGAGCGCGATCGCAAGCTCGAGCGCCGCTTGACCACCGACGTCGCGCATGAGCTGCGCACGCCGCTCATGGCCATCCAATCCACCGTCGAGGCCATGGTCGACGGCGTGTTCGAGCCGAATCAGGAGCGCCTCGAGACGGTGAATTCCGAGGTGCGGCGCTTAAGCCGCCTCGTGGACGCCATTCTGAAGCTCTCGCGCCTGGAAAACCGCAGCACGCCCATGAAGAAGGAGCTGCTCGACGTGGGGGACCTTATCGGCAGCATCATCTCGACGCACGAGGCTTACGTGACCGATTCGGGGCTGAAGCTCATCTACGAGGTGGAGCGCGGCGTGCTCGTGCGCGGCGACGCCGACATGATCCGTCAAGCGACGGCGAACCTCATCTCCAACGCGGTGCGCTACACGCCCGAGGGCGGCACCATCACCGTGAGCGTTTCCAGCCACGACGAGATGTGCGCCATCGCGGTGCGCGATACCGGCATCGGGCTGTCGCCCGACGAGGCGAAGATGGTGTTCAGCCGCTTCTGGCGCGCCGATGCCGGCCGCACGCGCGAGCGCGGCGGGCTCGGCATCGGGCTTTCGGTGGTGAAGGAGATCGTCGATCGGCACAACGGGCAGGTGCTCGTGGAGGGCGAGAAGGGCAAGGGCGCCTGCTTCACCATCCTTTTGCCGCTGTATTCCGAGGAAGGGGAGCAGCGCGAGGCGCGCCAGCGCGAGCGCCAGCAGCAGAAGGAGCAGCAGCAGGCCCAGCGCGCGCAGCAGCGGGAGCAGCGCGAGCAATGGGTTGCGCGGCATACGCAGAAAACGGGGATACCGTTCGGCAAGCCCCACGATGACGAAAAATAGTCGGATAATAGCAGCGAAAATGGGCGAGAAACCCTGTTGCGGCGATCGCGCCGCAGGCCGGGTCTCAATCGCCGGCGACGAGCCAACCGCGAAACGCAAGGACGGAAGGAAGCGGGATAACATGAGCGGAATCGACATCAAGCCCGACGCGCAAGGCAAGGTGCGCGACATCTACGATCTGGGCGACAAGCTGCTGATGGTGGCGACGGATCGCATCTCGGCCTACGATTACATCCTGCCGGACGAGATTCCGCACAAGGGCGAGGTGCTGACGCAGCTTTCTCTGTTCTGGCTCGACCAGCTGAAGGGCGTCATCGGCAACCACTTGGTGAGCGCCGACGTCGCCGATCTGCCCGAGCAGTTCGCCCCGTACGCCGACTACCTGCGCGGGCGCTTCATGCTGGTGCGCAAGGCCGAGATGTTCCCGGTCGAGTGCATCGTGCGCGGCTACCTGGCCGGCAGCGGCCTGAAGGAGTACAGCAAGCAGGGCACCGTGTGCGGCATCGGCCTGCCGGAGGGCCTGGTGAACTCGAGCAAGCTGCCCGAGCCCATCTTCACCCCCTCCACGAAGGCCGAGATCGGCGGGCACGACGAGAACATCAGCTTCGATCGCTGCGCCGAGCTTATCGGCGAGGATGCGGCAGGGCAGCTGCGCGACCTGGCCATCAAGGTGTACTCGACCGCGCGCGACCACGCCGCCGAAAACGGCATCATCATCGCCGACACCAAGTTCGAGTTCGGCGTCATCGATGGGCAGATCATCCTGGCCGACGAGGTGCTCACGCCCGATTCGAGCCGCTTCTGGCCCGGCGATGCGTACGAGCCCGGTCGCGACCAGGCAAGCTTCGACAAGCAGTACGTGCGCGATTGGCTGACGGCGAACTGGGACCGAACGGGCGAGCCGCCGCACATGCCCGCCGACGTCATCGAGAAGACGAGCCGGAAGTACATCGCTGCATATGAGCAGATCACGGGAGCGAGATTCCCGTTCGCGTAAGCGTTTCAACCAGGTGGGGCGCCCGCCTTTGCGCGCCTGCGCCCTGCCCGCCTCCGTATAAGTTCACGACCCACAAGAAAAGACGAAGATGACCCAACGCAATCCCCTGAACGAACGTTACACCTCTGAGGACCGCAAAGGCGCCACGCGCAAGTCGGCCGCATCGGCCAAGCCTGCCACCAAGGCCGCCGCTTCCGTGCGCATGCAGCCTACGGAAAAGACCAAGGAGCAGAAGAAGGCCGAGCGCAAGGCCGAGCGGGCCAAAACGCAGGAGCGCGACCGCCAGTTCTACAACCCGCCGACCGAGGAATATCGTCGCCTGCGTCGAATCTGGTGGTTCATGCTGGTCGCGGCCATCGTGCTCACCTGCTTCAGCTTCGCGGGCAACTCCTTCGGCCTGCCGCAGGCGGTCACCTACGTCACGCTGGCGCTGGCCTACGTGTTCATCATCGGCGCCCTTTACGTCGACTTCGCCAAGTGCCGCAAGGCTCGCCAGAAGTACGCCGAAGAGGTCATGAAGCACCCCACCAAGGAAATGCGCGCCGCCGAGAAGAAGGCCAGGGCCGAAAAGCTCGCCGCCGAGAAGAAGGCGAAGAGCCCCGAAGAGGTCGAAGCCGCTCGCAAGGAAGCCGAGGAAAAGGGCAAGAAGGCGCTCTTCGGCGGCCTGTTCAAGAAGAAGGACAAGCAATAGCGCAGATGGGGCGCACGATCACGCCCGCTTTCGTCTGAAGGTTGAGTTCGGATTCGCGGGCACCCCTTGGGTGTCCGCGCTCGTTTTCGGGGTTGTCCCCGCTGTATGGAAAGGACGTCCATGGTTTCCCGCATCTACGTGGAGAAGAAGCCCGGCTTCGACGTTGAGGCCCGCAAGCTGCTCGCGGAGCTTCGCGAGGCTGTTCCCGAGGGCCTTGCGGGCGATGCGCGCCTGCGCGTGATCAACCGTTACGATGTCGAGGGCATCGACGAGGCCCTGTTCGATCAATGCGTGCCGACGGTGTTCAGCGAGCCGCAGGTTGACAACACCTCGCCGGCGCTTGATGCGGCCGGCGGGCGCGTGTTCGCGGTCGAGGCGCTGCCGGGCCAGTTCGACCAGCGCGCCAACTCCGCTGCGGAGTGCATTCAGCTGATCAGCCAGGGGGAGCGCCCGGATGTGGCGTTTGCCCGGGTCATCGTCATCGAGGGCGGCTGCACCGACGAGGCCCTTGCCGCCATCAAGCATTACGTCATCAACCCGGTCGAGGCGCGCGAGGCGTCGCTCGCCGAGCGCGAGACGCTGCACATGCCTCAGCCGACCCCGCAGCCGGTGGAGGTGCTCGGGGGATTTTTGGAGCTTGGCGAGGCGGGCCTGGCCTCCTTCATCGACGAGCGGGGCTTGGCCATGGACTTGGCCGACATCACCTTCTGCCAGCGCTACTTCGCCGAAGAGGGCCGCTGCCCCACCATCACGGAAATCAAGATGATCGACACCTACTGGTCCGATCACTGCCGCCACACCACCTTCGGCACCGAGATGACCGAGGTTTCCGTCGACGACGAGCGCGTGCAGGCCGCTTGGGATCGCTATCAGGCCATGCGCGACGAGCTGGGCCGCGCTGAGAAGCCGGTGTGCCTGATGGACATGGGCACCATCGGCGCGAAATGGCTGAAAGCGAAGGGCATCCTGACCGGCTTGGACGAGTCGGAGGAGATCAACGCCTGCACGGTGAAGTGCACGGTTGACGTCGACGGCGATGATCAGGATTGGCTGTACCTGTTCAAGAACGAGACGCACAACCATCCCACCGAGATCGAGCCGTTCGGCGGCGCGGCCACCTGCTTGGGCGGCGCCATCCGCGACCCGCTGTCGGGGCGCAGCTATGTGTACCAGGCCATGCGCGTCACCGGTGCGGCCAACCCGCTGGCTCACATTTCCGAGACGCTTCCCGGCAAGCTGCCGCAACGTAAGCTGGTCACCACGGCCGCTGCGGGCTATTCCAGCTACGGCAATCAGATCGGTCTTGCAACAGGCCAGGTCAACGAGCTGTATCATCCCGGCTATGTTGCCAAGCGCATGGAGATCGGCGCAGTCGTGGCGGCCACGCCGGCCGATCACGTGCGTCGCGAAACCCCGGCTGCGGGCGATGTCGTCGTGCTTTTGGGCGGCCGAACCGGCCGCGACGGCATCGGCGGCGCGACGGGTTCTTCCAAGGAGCACAACCTCGACAGCTTGGAGGCCTGCGGCGCCGAGGTGCAGAAGGGCAACCCGCCCGAGGAGCGCAAGATCCAGCGCCTGTTCCGCCGCGGCGAGGCATGCCGCCTGATCAAGCGCTGCAACGACTTCGGCGCGGGCGGCGTTTCGGTGGCCATCGGCGAGCTTGCCGATGGGCTGCGCATCAACCTGAACAAGGTTCCCAAGAAATATGACGGCCTCGACGGAACCGAGCTTGCCATTTCCGAATCGCAGGAGCGCATGGCGTGCGCCATCGCCGCCGACGACGTGGACGAATTCTTGCGCTACGCTCACGAGGAGAACCTGGAGGCGACGGTCGTCGCCGAGGTCGCGGCCGAGCCGCGCGTGCGCATCATGTGGAACGACGAGGCGATCGTCGACGTGAGCCGCGAGTTCTTGGCATCCAACGGCGCGCCGAAGCACCAGGACGTGCATGTGGGCGCGGCGGGAAGCTACGCGCGCGTCTGGGAGGGCGCAACGCTTGCCGAGCGCATGACCTCCCTGGTCAGCGACCTGAACGTGTGCTCGAACAAGGGCCTGTCCGAGCGCTTCGATTCCACCATCGGCGCGGCTACGGTGCTCATGCCGTTCGGTGGCAGGCACCAGCTCACGCCGGCGCAGGCGATGGTCGCGAAGCTGCCCGTCAAGGGCGAGACCACCACGTGCAGCGGCATGGCCTGGGGCTTCAACCCATATCTGACCGAGGTCGACCAATTCTCCGGTTCCTATGTGGCCGTGGTCGAGTCGGTGGCGCGCCTGGTGGCCGCCGGCTTTAGGCACGAGGACATGTACCTGACGTTCCAGGAGTACTTCGAGAGCCTGCGCGGCAACGCCGATCGTTGGGGCAAGCCGACGGCCGCCGTGCTCGGTGCGCTGATGGCGCAGGTCGACTTGGGCATCGGCTCGATCGGCGGCAAGGATTCCATGTCCGGCAGCTTCGAGCAGCTTGACGTGCCCCCGACGCTCGTGTCCTTCGCCACGGCGGTCGGCAAAGTGGGCCGCGTCACCTCGCCCGAGTTCAAGGGCGCCGGCCACCGCGTGGCCCTGGTTGCCCCGCGTTGCTACGACGAAGCGGGCATCATGCCGGCGGCCGAAGATCAGCTTGCGGCCTTCGCGGCGGTGGAGGACCTGATCGGCAGCGGCGCGGCGCTCGCCGTGTCCACCCCCGGTTACGGGTGCGCGGCCGAGGTGCTGTTCAAGGCATGCGTGGGAAACCGCATCGGCGTCGAGCTCGACGACGTGGCGGTCGCCTCGCTGTTCGAGCCGGCCTACGGCAGCTTCATCGTGGAGCTTGCCGACGACGCGCAGCTGCCCGAACCCACCGACAGCCTTGACGTGCTGGTGTTCGGCACCACCACCGAGGCGTATGCGTTCTCCACGGCCGACGAGACCATCGACCTGGCGCAGTTGCAGGAAGCGTGGGAGAGCGCCCTTGAGCCGGTGTACCCGTATCGCCAGGCCGGCGAGGCGGTCGAGCAGCTGAGCAGCGACGTGCGCCTGCCGCTTACCTGCGGCAGCAAGCTCGCGCGCCCGCGCGTCATCATCCCCGTGTTCCCGGGCACCAACTGCGAATACGACACCGCCCGCGCATTCGAGCAGGCCGGGGCCGTGGCCGATATCCTGGTGGTGAACAACCTCACGTCCGCCACCATCGCCGAAAGCGCCAAGGAGCTCGTGCGCGCCATCAAGAACAGCCAGATCGTCATGCTTCCCGGCGGGTTTTCCGGCGGCGACGAGCCCGACGGCTCGGCGAAGTTCATCACGGCGTTCTTCCGCGCCCCCGAGGTGACCGAGGCCGTGCGCGATTTGCTGTTCAACCGCGACGGCTTGATGCTGGGCATCTGCAACGGCTTCCAGGCGCTCGTGAAGCTGGGCCTGGTTCCTTACGGCGACATCCGTCCGATGGACGATTCCTGCCCGACGTTGACGTTCAACACCATCGGCCGCCATCAGAGCCGTCTGGTGCGCACGCGCGTGGCCAGCAGCTTGAGCCCGTGGCTTTCGCGCTGCAACGTCGGCGATGTGCATACGGTCGCCATCAGCCACGGCGAAGGCCGCTTCGTGGCAAGCCCGGAATTGCTCGATCAGCTTAAAAAGACCGGGCGCATCGCCACGCAGTACGTCGACGAGTCCGGCTGCCCCAGCATGGATTGGGGCGTGAACCCGAACGGCTCGGTCATGGCCATCGAGGGCATCACGAGCCCCGACGGGCGCGTGCTCGGCAAGATGGGCCATGTGGAGCGCCGCGGGGAAGGCCTGTACAAGAACGTTCCCGGCGACAAGTTCATGCCCCTGTTCGAGAGCGGCGTGGACTATTTCGCGTAACGGTGAAGACGGGCGATCGGCCAAAGCAAAGGGGCGCTGCCATCAAGGTCAGCGCCCCTTTTTTGCGCACCGCTCGTTTTGGGAGGCGTCCTGCGCACTATTGCGCGTAGATCTCCTTTTCCACCACGAGGTCGTTCTTGATCTTCCCCACGAGCTTTTGCAGCGCGTCGATGCAACGCGGGCGGATATCGGCGCCGATCAGCACGTACATGATGGAATCGCCGACGTTAAGCAGGCCCTCGTTGAGCCACACGCGCACGTAGTACACGCCCGGCCAGCCAAGCGCCTCCCGGATAGCCTCGTTGACCCCCTCGGCGTCGTAGCTGAAGTCGACTTGGGAAACCGCGCCGAGCCCTTCGACGCCCTCGCGAACCTCGCGCTTGGGCGTGATGCGCACGACGCCATTGTGCGCCAGGAACATGCCGCATTGCGCGGCGTTCGGGTCTTGCTTGGCCTCTTTGAGCCATTGGTCCATCGACGGTTCTTGTTTTGCCATGGTCGTCCTTTCGCTTTTCCCCTTGAACGAAACTCTGCTCCCATCGTATCGCATTCGCCTGCCTGTCTGCGGAATTTACCGTGGTTTGCGGCAAGCGACGCATTCGTCGGGGCTGCTTGCTGGTACTATGAACCGGATTGAAACGAATGCTGGGTCGCGTCTTCGCGGGCGCTTCGCGCAGGCGCTTTCGCTTGACGCGGAACGCCTTGCCACCCGACGCCTCCCAGCGCTGCCCGCCTGCAAGGAAAGCGAGACCTCCATGTCCCTGGCCCCATCCGATCACACCAAGCAGCCCGATAACCGCACCACGATGGATTTGGGCGCGGTGCTTCCCAAAACCGCCGAAGTGCGCGACGACCACCTGTTCATCGGCGGCGTCGACATGGTCGAGCTGGCGCGCCAAGAGGGGACGGCCCTGTACGTCATGGACGAGGAGGACATGCGCTCCCGCATGGAGGCGTATCGCGAATCGTTTCGCAGCCGCTACGAGAACTCGGACATCGTCTACGCCAGCAAGGCGTTTCTGAACAAGGAAGCCGCGCGCATCGCCAACGACGAGGGCATGTGCCTGGACGTTTCCGGCGGCGGCGAGCTGTACTGCGCGCAGCAGGCGGGCTTTCCCATGGAGCGCGTGTTCGTGCACGGCAACAACAAGACGCCGCTCGAGCTTCGCGAAGCCATCTCCGCCGGCGTGGGCCGCATCGTCGTCGACAGCCGCATCGAGCTTGCGCGCGTGAGCGAGATCGCCTCCGAGCTGGGCGTGGTGCAGGACATCTACATGCGCATCACCCCCGGCGTCGAGGCCGATACGCATGAATACATCCGCACCGGCTGCGAGGACAGCAAGTTCGGCTTCACCATGCTCAACGACTTCGCGTTCACCTGCGTGAAAGACGCGCTCGAGGCCCCCGGCGTGCGCTTGGCCGGCCTGCACTGCCACATCGGGTCGCAGATCTTCGCGCTGCATTCGTTCGCCGAGGCCGTCCAGGTGATGATCGAGTTCATCAAGCGCATCCAGGACACGTACGGCTACACCATCGAGGAGCTGGACATGGGCGGCGGTCTGGGCATCGCCTACACCGCCGAGGACAAGCCCTCGACCATCGACCAGTTCGCCGAATGCACCGTGAACGCGGTGCGCGAGAACTGCGAGCGTTTGGGCGTGAAGCTGCCGCGCCTGTCCGTGGAGCCGGGCCGCAGCTTGGTGGCGACCGCCGGCGTGACGCTCTACACCGTCGGCATCCTCAAGACGCTGCCGAATATCCGCAAGTACGTCGCCATCGACGGCGGCATGTCCGACAACATCCGCACGGCGCTCTATCATGCCGATTACGAGCCGGTTATCGCCAACAAGGCTGGTCAGCCGCGCACCGAGATCGTCACGCTGTGCGGCAAGCACTGCGAGTCGGGCGATGCCGTGGTCGTCGACATGCCGCTGCAGACGCCCGAGCTCGGCGACATCGTGGCCGTGTTCGGCACCGGCGCGTACTGCTACACCATGTCCAGCAACTACAACGGCCAGCCTCGTCCGGCCATCGTTTTCGTCAAGGACGGCAAGGCTCGCGTGACCACGCGCCGCGAAAGCTACGCCGACCTGTACCATCGCGATCTGTAAGGGGAACAGCATGACCATCAAGCTTGGACTCGTCGGAACGGGAACCGTCGGCGGCGGGTGCATCGACATCCTGCAGAAGCATCGCGAGGATTTCGCGCGCCATTTCGGGGTTGACCTGGAAATCGTGCGCGTGTGCTCGCGCAACCCCGAGCAGGCGCAGGCCCGCGGGCTGGGCGACATTTTCACCACCGATTGGCACGATGTGGTGGCCGACCCCGAGGTCGACATCGTGATCGAGCTCATCGGCGGCACCACGGTGGCGCGCGAGGTCATCCTGGGCGCCTTGGCGGCCGGCAAGAACGTCGTCACGGCGAACAAAGCCGTCATGGCAACCTACGGCGAAGAGGTCATGGGCGCGGCGCGCGAGGCGAACCGCGAGATCGCCTTCGAGGCTTCGGTCGGCGGCGGCATCTCCATCATCGACCCGCTGAAGCACTCGCTCATCGCCAACGAGATCACCTCGGTCATGGGCATCGTCAACGGCACCACCAACTACATGCTCACGCGCATGGTCGAGGACAACATGTCCTACGACTCCGCGCTTGCCGAAGCGCAGGAAAAAGGTTTCGCCGAGGCCGATCCCACCGCCGACGTGGACGGGTTCGACGCCGCGGCGAAGATCGCCATCCTGTCGACCATCGCGTTCAACAGCCGCGTGAAGATCGACGACGTGTTCACCGAGGGCATCCGAAACATCACCACGCTCGACCTGGAAACCGCCGATGACATGGGCTACGTCATCAAGCTTCTGGCTCTGGCGCACCGCACGCCCGAGGGCATCGACGTGCGCGTGCACCCGACGATGATCCCCAAGACGCATCAGCTGGCCACGGTCAACGGCGTGTACAACGCCATCTACGTCACCGGCGACGCGGTGGGCGAGACCATGTTCTTCGGCGAGGGCGCGGGTTCCGGCCCGGCGGCGAGCGCGGTCATGGGCGACGTGCTGGAAGTGGCGCGCCGCATGCAGCTGGGCGTCGGGCCCATCGTCGGCTGCACCTGCACCGACAACCTGCCCATCCTGCCGATGGAGCAGCTGCAGACGAAGTTCTACATCCGCTTCGCCGTGGCAGACCGTTCCGGCGTGCTGGCCGCTATGGCCGGCGTGTTCGCGAAGTACGGCGTGAGCGTGCGTAGCGTGGTGCAGCGAGGAAGCGCCGAGCATGAAACGGTGAACCTGAGCTACGTCACCCACACCGCCAGCGAGGCGAGCGTGCGCAGCGTGCTCGAGGAGATCGCCCAGCTGCCCGACGTGCTGCGCGCGAAGCCGAGCGTCATCCGCGTGGAAGCATAAGGCTTATAATCAGCAGTACCAAGTGCGCAAGCCCGCCGGCCGGCAAGGTCGGCGGGCTTGCGAATACCTGCCGGCGCGCGTCGGCGGCAAACCGAAAGGAGTTCAGGCAATGGAGCAGTACAAAGAGGAATTCATCCACTTCATGGTCGAGAGCCACGTGCTGAAGTTCGGCAGCTTCACGCTGAAGAGCGGCCGCCAGTCCCCGTTCTTCATGAACGCGGGCGCCTACGTGACCGGCGACCAGCTGCATCGCCTGGGAAAGTACTACGCGCAGGCCATCCACGACAACTTCGGGCTTGATTTCGACGTCGTGTTCGGGCCGGCCTACAAGGGCATCCCGCTGGCCGTGGTCACCGCCATCGCCTTGCAGGAGCTTTACGGCAAGGAAGTGCGTTACTGCTGCAACCGCAAGGAGGTCAAGGATCACGGTGCCGACGCGGGCAACCTTCTGGGCTGCGACCTGCACGACGGCGACCGCGTGATCATGGTCGAGGACGTCACCACGTCGGGCAAGTCCATCGACGAGACGTACCCCATTCTGAAGAACGCCGCCAACGTGGAGGTGAAGGGCCTGATCGTCAGCCTGAACCGCATGGAGGTCGGCAAGGGCGGCGTGGTGACCGCGCAACAGGAGGTGCAGGAGCGCTACGGCTTCCCGGTTGCCTCCATCGTGAGCATGGCCGAGGTGACCGAGTGCCTCTACAACAAGGAAGTGGAAGGCGAAGTGGTCATCGACGATGCCATCAAGGCCGATATCGACAAGTACTACGAGCAGTACGGGGTCAAATAAACCGCGACGACCTCAAGGCGCCGTCTCGTTTTGCGATGGGGACCTCAGAACCTGGGTCCCCATCGCATTCTCAGCCCAAAAGCCAGAAGGGGTCGCGCAGATAACGGTGCGCGCACAGCTCGGCGCCCGATTCCAGGGTGTTGCGCAGGTGAGCGGGGAGCGCATCGGGGTAGTGCCCGGCTGCCCAGCCCAAAAGCTGCAGGCGGCGCAGCATCGAAAGCGCGCAGGCGCACGCAAGGTCGTCGTCGGTCAGCGCCGCGACGCCTTGATAGCCCTCGATCCAAAGCTGAGCGAGCTGCGGAGCCATTGGCTCGTGTTCCAAAAACGACAGCGCGCACGCGAAATCGTACAGATACCAAGAGTACCCGCAGTCGTCGAAGTCGATGATGGTGAAGCTGCCATCAGGGGCGACGATGATGTTTCCCGGGCGAAGGTCGCCGTGCACAAGCCCCCAATTCTGCGGCGTGCGCGGGCAGGCCGAAAGGGTTGCGACGGCGGCGTTTCGCGCCTGTTCCAGAACCTTGGCCCGCGAAGGGTCGCTCAGGTGGTCCTGCCAGCGCCCCCAACGGGGGAACTCTCCCACCATGTCGTCTATTCCCCAGGTGAAACGCTTGAACCCATCAGGCGGGTTCCATGAACGCGCATGGATGTGGAGCCTGGCGGCCGCCGCCCCGATCGCGCGGAAATAGGGGCGCGGGTCGGGGAGCGAATCCATCGCGGCGCCCGGCGCGAACGACATGCGCACGCAGGTCCATGCCCTCCCTCCCTCGTCGCGGATGGTGGCGACGGGGAATCCCGATGCGGTGGGTATATTACGCACGACCGGCACGCCGGGGAGGTTTCGCAGCGAATCCAGCCAGGCGATCTCGGAAGCCACGGCAACGGCGCCTCCCACGTAGCCGGGTTGGCTGACGCGCACCACGGAGGTCGGCCTGCCATGCTCGATGACGGCGAACGTGGCGTTTTCCGATACGGCCGCAAGGCGCAACTCGGTCGAGAACAGGTTCAGCTCCCACTGCTCGCAAACGCCGCTGGACAGCCAAAACGGCGCCAAGGATCCCGTTCCGTATGCGGCGAAAGGGGCGAGCCTGCTTGCTCCTTTCGCGCTGTCAAGATGGGGAGGGATGCGCAACCCGGGTGCTTTGGGCGCCGCGCCGCTTGAGCCTGCGATCGAGGATTCGGGAAAGCCGGCCGGCGTTTCTCCCGTGGCATCGTCGTATGCGGGCGGCGTTCGGCTGAATGCGTGCGAGGGGGTTGCGTGGTCGGCGGCAGGGCTGTGCAGCAGGAAGTCTTCGGGAAGCTGCGCGGCGGCGACTTCGGGCGCAACGCCGTACGAAGCCGACGATTTGCGACGGGTTCTTCGCTTCGGTTTCGCGCGATCTTCTCGGCTGGAAGCCCTCTCCACGTCGCCTCCTTCGCATCGTCGGTCAGTTGGTCTCATCTGAAGCTACGGGAGGGATGTTGCGAATCGGTGTCTTGCGCGCGGCGAAACAGCATCGTTCGAAAGCGGAAACGAGCATGCAACGTCCCCGCAACCGACCGGACACGAGCGAGCCTGTTGGTCTGTGGCGATTGGCGGTCGATTCGCCTGGTCGCCCGTCGGGCGGATCAGGTCCGTTTATGCTTGCGATGGTTTAAACGAACGGGATAGACGCAAGGTGAGCGGGAGGAAAACATGGACGCGAGCAAAATCGGCGTGATCTTCGATTGCGACGGGACGCTTATCGATTCGATGGGCGTTTGGTACGAGATGCAGGGTGCGATGATCGGCCGCGCCGGCGGCACGCCGACGAGCGAGGACGTCGCCGCGATGGCCCCCATGAGCATCCCCGAGTGCGGCGTCTACCTTCACGAGAAGCACGGCCTGGGCGAATCGGGCCCGGACGTCGTGCGCATGATCGACGAGTACATGCTCGAGTTCTACGGGAAGCGCGCCCAGGCGCGTCCCGGCGCGCTCGCGTTCGTCGAGGGCTTGGCGCGAGCGGGCGTTCATCTGACGGTGGCGTCTTCGAGCCCTAAGCCATACCTTATGGCGGGCCTTGAGCGATGCGGGTTCGCCCCGATGCTCGAGAGGGTCCTTTCAGTGGAGGACGTGCATTCCACGAAGCGCGAGCCGGCTGTTTGGGATCGGGCGCGCGAGATCATGGGCACATCGCTGGCCACCACCTGGGGCGTCGAGGATTCCGCGTATGCGCTCGACACGCTTTCCGGGGCTGGGTATCGCACGCTTGCCGTCTACGACAACGACAACGCCGGCGCGTTCGAGGTGCTTGCGGAAAAGGCCCAGCATGCGTTTCGCAGCTTCGAGGACATAAGCGTCGAGGAGTTTTTGGCCTGGAACGAATAGGCCGGTAGCAGGCGCGTCGTTGCCGGGCTCGGCGGGAACGCGGGGCGAGCTGCCGTCAGTCGGCCCTCGGGGTTTTGCCGAGCTTTTTAGCGCCAGGGATCTTCCTGAAAAGCCTCTTCGGGCGCGGCGGGGCGGTCCGAATAGGGGTCGTAACCGTCGTCGTCCTCCGCTTCGGCGCGGATGAAGGGGTCGTTTGCGGGCTGCTCGTCGCCGCCCGGCACGTCGGCCGCCTTGCTGCTTGCCTCTTCGCCAAGGCAAACGACGCCCTTGGCGGCGGTGCTCGGCAAAGGCGTCGTTTGCGGCTTTAGGGTGTAATAGCGCTTGCGCACCGGATTAATCCCCCAAGGTGTTCAGGTCGTAGGGCGTGGTCTGGTACACGTAGTAGTTCAGCCAGTTCGTGTAAAGCAGCTGCGCGTGCGCGCGCCAGGTGCTCACCGGGTCGCGCGTCGGGTCGTCGTCGGGGAAGTAGTGCGCGGGCACCGGCACGTCGAGGCCCTTCGAAACGTCGCGGTCGTATTCGTTGCGCAGGGTGTCGGAATCGTACTCGGGGTGGCCGAACACGAAGAAGTGCTTGCTGTCGGTGCTCTTCGCGATGTAGACGCCGGCCTCGTCGGAGCTGGCGATGATCTCGAGGCTCGGGTTCGCCTCGATGTCCTCGGCATACACCGTGGTGTGGCGCGAGTGCGGCGCCCAGAACCGGTCGTCGAATCCGCGCACGAGCGGGCTGGAGGGCTTGTTCACGTCGTGCAGGAACACGCCGGAAAGCTTGGCCGGCAGCTCGTGCTTCTGCACGCCGTAGTGGAAGTAGATGCCGGCTTGCGCGCCCCAGCAGATGTGCAGCGTGGAATGGACGTTGTTGCGCGACCACTCCATGATGCGGCACAGCTCTTCCCAGTAGTCGACGTCTTCGAAGTCGTGCAGCTCGACCGGCGCGCCGGTGATGATCATGCCGTCGTAGCGCGTGTCCTTGATCTCGTCGAAGGAGCGGTAGAACGCCTGCAGGTGCTCGCGCGGCACGTTCTTCGATTCGTGGCTGATGGTGTGGAGCAGGTCGACCTCGATCTGCAGGGGCGTGTTCGAAAGCTTGCGCATGATCTGCGTCTCGGTCTCGATCTTCTTCGGCATGAGGTTGAGGAGCAGCACGCGCAGCGGACGGATGTCCTGGTGCATGGCCCGGTTCTCCGTCATGACGAAGATGTTTTCGCTCTCAAGCTGTTCGGTTGCGGGCAGCTGATCAGGAATCCTGATAGGCATACGGGGTCCTTTCATGACGGAAGCAGTGCTTTTGATTCGCTCATCAGGTCTTTCCCGGCCAAGCGGCGCGTTATCCCCGGCGAACGGTCTGTTCCTGCATCATATCAAAAGCGCAGATTGCCAGGGTATATGCAAACTGGAAAACGCGTTATCGCCATGCCGGATTGCCGCCGTGCCGCCGAAGAGGAGGCGGCCCGCTTCCCGGGTTCGGCGCGCAGCCGCGACGCCTTCGGCGACGCTTCGGCCGGCCCCTCCGCGCATTCGTGCAGGCCGTGTGGAGTATTTGAAGCGCCGGCGAACGCGCCGCGAAAATCGTTGACTGGCCAGGTCTTTGCGGGGTAGACTGCAAAAGTTCGCTTTCAAAAGCCCCGTAAGAAGCAGGCAAGAAGGCAGCGTCGCTGAAGGGAAGTCCAGACCCGATGCGGCGTGCTGGCGTAGGAAACCGGCCGCTGACGAACTTGCACTTTTGAAAAACGACAACCTGTGCGCTGTGGCCGCACAGCGAAACAGGCAGAACATGGAGGAAAAACAGTGAAGACGTATCACGCCAAGCCCCATGAGGTCGAGCGCAAATGGTACATCATCGACGCCGAGGACCAGGTTCTCGGTCGCGTGGCTACCAAGGCTGCCCAGATCCTCAAGGGTAAGCACAAGCCCCAGTACACCCCCCACGTGGATACCGGCGACTTCGTGATCATCGTGAACGCGGAAAAGGTCCGCGTCACCGGCACGAAGGCCCAGAACAAGGTCTATCGCCATCACACCGGTCATCCGGGCGGCCTGAAGTCCGAAACCTTCACCGAGGCTATCGCCAAGCACCCCGAGCGCGTCATCGAGCATGCCGTCAAGGGCATGCTGCCGAAGAACACGCTGGGTCGTGCCCAGGGCATGAAGCTGAAGGTGTACGCCGGTCCTGAGCATCCGCATATGGCTCAGAAGCCGACCGAGATCAAGATGGAGGGCTAACCCATGGCGAATGAAGCACTGTATTACGGCACCGGCCGCCGCAAAAACGCTGTCGCCCGCGTGCGTCTGGTTCCCGGCACCGGCAAGGTGACCGTCAACGGCCGCGACGGCAAGGAATACTTCGGCCGCGAGGCTCTGCTCGACTACGCCAAGACCCCGTTCAAGGTCACGGACACGCAGGATCACTTCGACGTGCTGGCCAACATCAAGGGTGGCGGCATCTCCGGTCAGGCTGGCGCTCTGCGTCACGGCATCTCCCGTGCGCTGCTGGCCGCTGGCGACTACCGCGCCGAGCTGAAGAAGGCTGGCTTCCTCACGCGCGACGCCCGTATGGTCGAGCGCAAGAAGTACGGCCTGAAGAAGGCCCGCAAGCGCCCGCAGTTCAGCAAGCGCTAAGCAT
>CAVGWX010000045.1:0-16507 GCA_963633085.1 Prevotella sp. CAG:279
CTTCAGGTGCATCCGCGAAACTGCGAAAAAGTTGCAATTTGCTAAAATACAATGCGGAAGATCGCCCGTCAAGGAAAATTTTTCAAAGCTGTGGAACTTTTTTGTTGTTTCAGGCTTTCAACTGGGAAAACGGTTCGACGAAACCTGCGTTTTCATTGTACCCTTCTCGCTTGGGAACAACCTTCTTCGCCCAAAGCCTTACCATGGCTTCGCACGAAAGAACCACGAGCCCTTCTTCTGCAGCCATCAACCCGAATCGAGGGGACATATAACCATGCACCGACAAACCCCGGTCGCCAACGACGGCACGCACGCCGCGCCTGCCTGCGCGGGGCAGGCAGGCAGGCGTCGAAAGATCGTCTCCCCCCTCGCCTCCTACCTCGCCGCCTTCGGCCTTGCCTTCGCCGTCATCCTCGCATCGTTCGCCTCCCTTGGCATCTACCCGTTCGGCGACCTTTCGGTCATGCTCTACGACATGCCCGTTCAGTATGTGAACTATTTCGGATGGCTCATCGAGGCGCTGCATGGCGAGGCCGACGTGCTCTACAGCAACGCGGCCGGTCTTGGCGGCGGCACGTTCAGCCTTTTCACCTATTACCTTTCGAGCCCCTTCAACCTGATCGCGTTCTTCTTCACCCCCGACGCCGTCCCGCAGCTCTTCAGCCTCCTGTACCTGCTGAAAATCCCGACCTGCGCGCTGTGCTGCCTGTTCTTCCTGCGCGCGAGGCTGCTTGCCGCCGACGCCGAAACGTGGGCCGAGGCCCGCGCGGCGGCGGCGAGCGCGCCGGCGCAGTCTCAGGCGGCGCTCGTGCTTCTGTCCTGCGCCTACGCCCTCACCTCCTACGTCGTCGGCTACGCCAGCAACATCATGTGGCTCGACGGCGTCTACATGCTGCCGCTTGCGGCCGCAGGCGTGTGGCGTCTTGTCCAGCGCAAGAGCTGCTGCGGGCTTTTCGTCGCGGCGGCGGCGGCCATCCTGTTCAACTGGTACACCGGCTACATGGTCTGCCTGTTCTGCGCGATCTACTTCCTCTACGAGGTCGCGCGCGCACGCGACCTGAAGGGCCGCCGCCTTCGCCTGTGCGCCCGCTTCGCCATCACGCTCGGGCTCGCCGTCGGAGCAGGCGTCGTCGTCCTATTGCCTACCGCGCTGTCGCTGCTCGGGGGCAAAGGCGAGAGCGCGGGCATCAGCAGCCTTTTCGCAGGCGATCTGCTTTCGCGCAGCCCCCTCTACGTTTTGAACCTGTTCGGCATCGGCATCACCCCGGGCATCACCACCTCGGCCAACCGCCCTGCGCTCGTCGTGTCGGCGCTCGCCCTCGTCGGCTGCGCCTTCCTGTTCGCCAACCCTTCCGTTTCCCGGCGCAGCCGCATAAGCGCCGCCGCGCTGCTCGTCGTCATGCTCGCCTCCGTCGTGATCACGCCCGTCACCACCATCTGGAGCGGCTTCGTGGCCGAAAGCTCCTACATCAACCGCAACGGTTTCGCCATCCTGTTCACCATCTGCTTCTTGGCCGCCGAGGGCCTCGTTGCGCTGCCGCGCTCGCCGAAGCCCGTCAAGAGCGCCTTGGCAAGCGGCGGCGCGGTCGCGGTGCTTTACCTCGCCTCCGCCTTTGCCTGGCGCCGAGCAAGCGGGTCGTGGCTGCCCTCGGCGAGCCTGGTCGCGCTCGAGGCGGCGCTGATCGTCGCCTTCACGGCGCTCGGGGCCCTTGCCGCCTACGCAAGCTCTCGCCGCGACCAGGCGCATAAGGCGCCAACGGGCGCAACGCAGCTTGCGAGCAGGCTGTTCGGCGGCACGAAGGCGCTCTGCGTCGTCGGCGTTTGCCTGTTCGTCGTCTTTTCGGCCGAGCAGCTTCGCGCAACCGAGCTGCAGCTCGCCCCGTGCCAGTACACCGCAAGCGACTATGCGCAGGACATCTGCGAGCTTGAGGATTTCTACGCCCCCCTGCATCAGGCCGAAGACGACGGCAAGTTCGTCCGCATCGGCAACACGTCCGTCTACTGGGGCGCGTCGAAGTACAACGGCCCCGACAACATGGCGCTCGCCTTGGGGCTGAGCACGTTCGACCACTACACCTCGACGCAGGAGACGTCCATCCAGGAACTGCTTGAGCACCTGGGGTATAGCAAGGTCACGCCCTTCGGCACCTACTACATGAGCCCGAACACCGTCGCCGACGCGCTGCTGGGCGTCACCTACATCGCAGATGATGCGCAGCCCTATGCGACGACCCCCGTCGAAGGGGCTGACGCCCTGCGGGAAACGTATCGCCTGTACCGCAACGACCTCGCCCTGCCGCTCGGTTGGGGATGCCTTGGCAGCGGCGACGTTTCCTGGTCGGCGGACCCCTTCGCCAATCAGCAGGACATGCTTGCCGACGCCGCCGGTGTGCAAGCCGACATCTGGAACGCGGCGAGCGTGGCGGAAGCCGGCGCGGGCTCGGGCAACCCGGCACGAGAGATCACCGTCACCGCGAACGAGGACGGGCCGCTGTACGCCTACTTCCCCACGCTCATGGTGAGCGAGCTGTATTACGACGGCGGCATCCCCTGCGAAGTGAGCGTCGATGGAACCTTCGTCCAAAGCGTCGGCGGACGGGGGTCGTGCAACGTCGTCTACCTTGGCGAGTTCTCGAAGGGCCAGGCCATCACGCTGTCTGTGCTTCCCAAGAACTCCGGAGCGTGCCAGATAAGGCCCGACGGCTCGATCGCCACCGTTGGAACCCAGCTGTACGAACCCGCGGCCGAGGCGCTCGTGAGCGCGAAGACCCTCAAGGCCGATGCGCTGCAAAGCCAGCTGAAACGCATCGATTCGGCCGGTTTTACCCTCAAGGCCTACCAAAACGGCAAGGTTGAGGCCACGTTTGACGCCACGAGCGACGAGAAGCTTGTCCTGTCCGTCCCCTACGAGGACGGGTGGAGCGCCACGATCAACGGACAGGCGGCGTGCGTCGAGCCCGCCTATGGCGGCCTTATGGCGCTGAGCATTCAGGCCGGCGAAAACGACATCGAGCTCACCTACCGAACCCCCGGACTTGACACCGGCGCCGCGATCAGCGCCGCTTGCGTTACACTGTTCGGGGTATGGCGCCTCATCGCGCGCAAGCGTAAGGTGGCCAAGAACAACGCGAAGCAGGAAGGACGCGCGAGCGCATGACCGAAACGACCGACACCCCTCAAAAAACGTTCGATCTGACGCTGGTCGTTCCCTGCTACAACGAAGTCGACAACATCCCGCTGTTTTTGAAGTCGGCAACCGAGTGCTTCAGCGACGCCGGCGTCGACATCGAGATCGTCTTCGTCAACGACGGCAGCTCCGACGGCACGGCCGGCCTGCTCCGGCGCGTCGTCAAGGAAGCCCGCGGCACTCACGCGGTGCAGGCCATCACCTTCTCGCGCAACTTCGGGAAGGAATCCGCCCTGTTCGCCGGCCTCGAGGCCGCGCGCGGGGAAAACGTGTGCCTGATCGATGCGGATATGCAGCAAACGCCCGAGGACGCCCTGCGCATGTACCGGTTGCTTCAGGAAAACCCCGACTACGACTGCGTGGCCGCTTGCCAGGTCGAGCGCAAGGAGGGCTTCATCTTGAAGCTGTTCAAGCGCGCTTTCTATCGGACGTTCAACGGCATGGCCGACGACATCTCCATCCCGGCGAACGTCAGCGACTTTCGCGTTTTCCGCCGCAGCGTGCGCGATGCGCTGCTTTCCCTGCCCGAGTCCGAGCGCTTCAGCAAGGGGCTGTTCGCATGGATCGGGTTCAACACGTTGGAGATGCCCTACGAAGCGGCCAAGCGCGCCTCGGGCAACACGAAATGGAGCTTCCGCAAGCTGTTCCGCTATGCGGCCACGGGCATCTTCGGGTTCACCACCTGGCCGTTGAAGGTCGCGGTGTGGCTGGGCATCGTCTGCGCCGCAGCTGCGGTGCTGTACCTGGTGATGGTGCTCGGCGAATACGCCATGTACGGCAACGACGTGCCGGGCTATCCCACCATCGCCTGCCTTATCCTGTTGTTCGGCGGGCTGCAGCTGGCCGTGCTCGGCGTTATCGGGGAATACCTGGGGCGCGACTACATCGAGAACAAGCGCCGACCCATCTATTTGGCGAAAGAGCGGCTCTCGAGCGACGATTAGCTCTGGCTCCCTTGCTTTGAGCAGCAACGCGCTGTGCGCTTTCGCCCGCGCCTACGACGGTGGCCGGGTTCCTTCTGTCTCGCCT
Organism: Prevotella sp. CAG:279; assembly: GCA_963633085.1. Taxonomy (GTDB): domain Bacteria; phylum Actinomycetota; class Coriobacteriia; order Coriobacteriales; family Eggerthellaceae; genus Senegalimassilia. The sequence goes on from CAVGWX010000045.1 coordinate 4,217, forward strand.
GCCAGCTGGTGAGACGATCTCGCCTCGGTGCCGAAAGCGACCTTCGCTTTCGCTCAACCCTATGATTACTTTTGGGGGGATTAAAAAAGCCGAACCCTTTGGGTTCGGCTTTGCATTCATGGTGGTCGCTACAGGATTTGAACCTGTGACCCCCGCCGTGTGAAGGCGATGCTCTCCCGCTGAGCCAAGCGACCAAATAGCGTGCTTCAAGCGCGCTCGATATATATTACGGTAACCGTCGCGTAAGCGCAAGACCCAATTTGCAAACTTTCTCGCATTTGCCGGCTGACGCCGCTGGAAGCCCGATGCCGGCGCCAGGACCACCAGGTCTTCCCGCTTGACCGCCCCTACCCCGCCCTGACGCTCCAGGGCCTCGAGCATCGCCCGGCCCGATGAGCATACGGGCCGTCCGCGCTATCGCTTTGCCGCATCGAGCATTTCCCGGGCATGGGCCAGGGACGCTTCGGTCGCATCTCCTGAAAGCATGCGCGCTATCTCGGCCGGCCTTGTCGATTCGTCGAGCACGCTCAGCTTCGTTTCGGGCTTTCCGTCCTCGCCGACCGTCTTGCCCACCATATAGTGCACATCGCCGCGAACGGCCACCTGCGCCAGATGCGTCACGACGATGACCTGATGCGTTTTGGCCAGATCGACCAGCACGTCAGCCAAAGCATGTGCAGTCGAACCGCCCACGCCAGCGTCCACCTCATCGAACACCAGCGTGTCAACCTTGTCTGCCTGTCCCAGCACCACCTTCATGGCCAGCATCACGCGGCTCACCTCGCCGCCGGAGGCGATCCGCGCAAGAGGCCTCGGCTGCATCCCCGCACCAGGCTGGAACAGAAACTCGATCGCCGAGGGCCCTGCCAAGGTCCACGCTTTGCGCGGCTCAAGCGCGACCGAGCACGAAAGAACGGCGCCCGACATCTCCAGGCGCGCCATCTGGTCGCTCACCTCTTCGGCGAAGCGAGGCGCCGCCGTGCTTCGGGCCTCATGCACATCCTGCGCTGCCTTGGCAAGCCGCTCCTCGGCCGCCTCAAAACGATTCCGCGCCTCCTTCTCCCGCCCCTCGGCGTCGTCGACCATAGACACCAGATCCGCCGCCGCCTCGCGAGCGGCGAGGACGTCTTCCATGCGCGGACCGTATGCGCGCAGCAAGCCCTGCAGCTCCGACATGCGCTCCTGTGCGGCTTGCAGCTCATCAGGGTTGAATTCGACCCCATCGCGGTAATCGCACGCCGAACGCGAGACGTCCTCGAGCACGTAGCCGACCTCGCGCAGCGAATCGGCAAGCGAGGCAAGCTCGTCGTCGAAGCGCCCGCCGTCGGACAGGGCCGATACGGCTTCATTGAGCTTATCGAGCGCCCCGTCCTCTCCCCCGAGCGCCGCATAGGCCCGATCGGCCGCCACGGCAAGCGCCTCTGCATGCTCGGCGCGGGCAAGGCTTGCGGAAAGCTCGTCGTACTCGCCCTCGCGCGGAGCCACTTCGTCGATGCGCCTCAACGCGAAGCGCGCATCGTCGAGCTTCGCCGACGACGCCGCACCCGCCTCAAGCACCCGCCCAAGCTCCTCTTCGGCCCGCTTCGCCGCGCGATAGGCCGCGCGATAGGCCTCAAGCGGGGCTGCGATATCGTCTGCGGCCCATGCATCGAGCATCGCCGCATGGGTTGCCGGCCGCAGCAGCTGCTGCTGGTCGTGCTGGCCGCACAGATCGATCGTGGGCGCTACGCATTCGGCCAGCTGGCGCACGCTCGCCATATGCCCGTCAAGCTGCGCGCGGGAACGACCGTCGGGGGTCACGCGCCGCATTGCCACCACTTCGCCGAAACCCTCGGCATCCCGCGAAGAGCCCTCTTCGCGGGCCGACGCAAGCCCCTCCCCCATCTCCGAGCTCGCCGAATCCGGCAGGGAGACATCGAGAAAGCGCCCGGAAACCTCGAGGGAGCCTTCCCCGTCGCGAACGTCCGTTTTGTCGGCACGGGCGCCCATAAGCAGCTTCAGCGCGGAAAGCAACGCGGTCTTTCCGGCGCCCGTCTCGCCCGTCAGCACCGTCAGCCCCGCTGAGGGCATAAGCGAGGCTTGCCTGATGAGCGCAAGGTTGCGCACCTGTATCTCGTCGATCATCGCGAATCCCTCCGTTTGCCGCGCCGATGCGCAAGCCCCAGCCTGCGTCATCGGCCTTCCCACGCATCTGCGTTCCTGCGACGCGTCGAACACGTACAGTTGTTCTTGTTTTCAGTATAGCAGGCTTTCTTGCAAGAACCGTGCGCCCGCAACCCGCTCGAAAGAAAAAACTCCCCGAATCCCACCCAAGGATTCGGGGAGCCTTCAAAAGACCCTCTTGCAAATGACGGATCACGCCTTCAGCGACCCATCGAGCATGTCCGCCAGGGTCACGCTGTCCATATAGGCGGCGATCGCCCGGCCCATGCCGCGCCAAAACGCCATGGCCTCGGGGCCTTCAGCGCTCAACGTTTCAGCGGCATCGTCGCAGGGTATCGGCATACAGTTGCCCTCGGTCGCCCGCAAAACGTCCCCGATGACGATATCGTTCGGTTCCTTCGCCAAATAATACCCGCCGCTCACGCCGCGGATGCTCTTGAGGATTCCGGCGCGCACAAGCGCCCCGCCAAGCTGTTCCAAGTACTTCACGGAAAGCTCCAGGCGCCCTGCCGCTTGGCGCATGGTCACCAACACGCCGGCGTCCCCCTGCTTGGCGATATCGACCATTAAACGCAGCGCATACCGTCCACGAGTTGAAACCATCATCTATTGAGCACCTTGTCCCGTCTTCGCGTCTGCGGGGCCGATTCCAAACGCCTTCAGAGCTTCCCCGGTAACAGTCCATGAGGAACTGCGAGCAAATCAATTTCGTATAACCATTTACTCTTTGGTTATAGATTATAAAGCTTATCCACTATAAAATCCCTGTAATGAAACCGTTACGGAATCTGAAGCGGCAGAATGCCCCGAAACGCTTGTGAACGGCATCTGAAGACGATGCAGGAATGCCCCGGCGCGATCTGATCGAATCGCGCGCTTTGCTACGATCGGCATTATGGACAACAGATCTGGAAATCGAAAAAGGGCCGCCGCCGGGCGAGCGGCCCGTACGCGCTCCCAAGCGCGCCGATCGCGCCCGACGAGGAGAACCGGCGGCACCGTGCGACGCGGCGCGGCCCAGGCAAAAGGTGCCGCACGGCAAGACGCGGCGAAGCGTCGCAGAAGCGCCGCAGGTCTACGCTCGATGCAATCGGCGCGCGAGCGACGCAAGCCCGCCCTCATCCTGGCCTTCATCGTCGCGCTTATCGCTCTCGGCGTCATTTCCGGCCTGGCTATGTCGGCGTTTCTGTCCTCGCCCGCTCCCACCGTGAAGATGGCGACAACCCCTGCAACGGCAAGCGCCCTCTACGATCTCGATGGTTTCGAATACATGGACGGACGCATGGCCTACACCGAAAACGGCACCGTGAAATCCCTGGTCGGCATCGATGTTTCCGAGCACCAAGGCTCCATCGACTGGGACGCGGTGGCCGCCGACGGCATCCGATTCGCCTTCGTGCGCGCCGGCAACCGCGGCAACACGGAAGGATCCATAATGGCCGACGCCTGCTTCGAGGCGAACATGGCCGGAGCAAAGGCGGCGGGGCTGGCCGTGGGCGTCTACTTCTATTCGCAGGCAACTTCCGTCGAGGAGGCGCAGGAGGAGGCCGATTTCGTGCTCGGAATGCTTCACGGCGAGGCGCTCTCCTTGCCCATCGTGTTCGACAACGAACGCGACCTGACGCGGTACGCGCGAGGCAACGACGTCGATACGGAAACGCTCACCGCAGCCGCCATCGCGTTTTGCAAGCGCGTGGAGGCGGCGGGATACCGCTCGATGATCTACGGCAACCGCGGGGATCTGACGCGTTACGACCTTTCCGACCTCGGCGAACGGAACATCTGGTTCGCCGAATACGATGTCGCCTACCCTTCCTGGGAAACGGCGTTTTCGATATGGCAATACGACGACGACGGCATCGTGGACGGCATCGGTACCTCCGTCGATATGGATCTTCTTTTCATCGACGCATCATAAGCGCCAAAAGGGGCGAGATGCCCTTTGAAGAGACGATGCGAGGCTGGGTGCCGAAGGTTTGCCTTGAAGCGCGCTTCATGTGCTACGGTGTCGAAAACCGATAGGAGCAACCGTGCCAAACCGATCACCTCAACCAGCGCTCGATGCCGACCTGGCCGCCAAGTATGCCGCCTTGCAGGAAAACCTTCGCCTCCTGAGGCGCGTCGCCATCGCGTTTTCCGGCGGCGTCGACTCGACGCTGCTGCTGCACGTCGCCTCGCAAACCCTCGGCAGCAGCGCCCTCGCCATCACGGCAAACGCTCAGATGATCCCCGCGCGCGAGCTGGCGGAGGCCGAAGGCTTCTGCAGGCAAAACGGCATCGCGCACGCCGTCCTGCCCGTCGACGCGCTCGCTATCGACGGTTTCGCCGAAAACCCGCCCGATCGCTGCTACCTCTGCAAGGCTGCGCTGTTCTCGGCAATCATGGAAGAAGCTGCTGAACGGGGGTTTTCCTACGTTGCCGAAGGGACCAACGTGAGCGATCTGGGCGACTGGCGCCCGGGGCTTAGAGCCCTCGAGGAGCTTACCGTCAAAAGCCCCCTGCTTGATGCCGGCCTGACGAAGGCCGACGTGCGCAGCCTTTCGCGCGCGCTCGGCCTTCCCACCTGGGACAAGCCCTCCTACGCGTGCCTCGCCAGCCGCATCCCCTGCAACAGCCCCATCACCGCCGCAAACCTCTCAGCCGTGGAAGCCGCCGAGGACGCCCTCATCGAAGCGGGTTTCGATGAGGTGCGCTGCCGCGCCCACGGCGATCTCGCGCGCATCGAGGTCGCCCCCGACAAGCGCGAAGCCCTCATGCACGCGCTCTGCGCGGGCGATCTGTCGAAGCGCATCCACGATGCCGGCTTCGCCTTCGTTTCGATAGACGCCGACGGGTATCGCGTCGGGAGCATGAACGCTCGCTGACGGCAGCTCAGCGGGCAGCGCGCCTAGCTTGCGCGAAACGGGCAGCGCGACGTTGCTAGCTGCGCCGCGATCCGCCGTAGGCCGCATGCTTCCTGTTCCCGAACGCGCTGCCCTTGCGCGCGGTCTTCTTCAGGTCCTTGAGCACATCGGCTTCGCTTTCGCCCTCGACGGCCGAGCGCAGGCGCACCACCTCGTCGCGCAGGCGCGCCGCCTCCTCGAAGTCCATGTTGCGGCTCGCCTCGGCCATGTCGTCCTCCATGTTGGAGATGACGCGCAGCACCTCTTCGCGCGAAAGCTCCGCGAGCTGGCGGTTCACGTCTTCGGAGGACACCTCGCCCATCTCGTCGTGCACGTAGCTCATGATGTCCACGACGGCCTTGGTGATGGTCTTCGGCGTGATGCCGTGCGCTTCGTTGTATGCCATCTGGATCTTGCGACGGCGCCGCGTTTCGGTGATGGCGATGTCCATGGAGTCGGTCGTCTTGTCGGCGTACATAATGACCTGGCCGTTCGCGTTTCGAGCGGCGCGGCCGATCGTCTGGATCAGGCTGCGCTGGTTGCGCAGGAAGCCCTCCTTGTCGGCGTCTAAGATGGCCACGAGCGTCACCTCGGGAAGGTCAAGCCCCTCGCGCAGCAGATTGATGCCCACGAGCACGTCGAACTTCCCCAGGCGCAAATCGCGCAGGATGTCCACGCGCTCGAGCGTGCCGATGTCGCTGTGCATGTAGCGCGCGCGGACGCCCCGGTCAAGCAGGTGATCGGTCAGATCTTCCGCCATCTTCTTCGTGAGCGTGGTGATGAGCACGCGCTCGGAACGCTCCGCGCGCTCCTTCGCCTCGTCGATGATGTCGTCGATCTGGCTGGCCGAGGTGCGCACGATGATCTCCGGGTCCAACAGGCCGGTCGGGCGGATTATCTGCTCGACCTTCTGTTGGCTCACCTTCAGCTCATAGTCGCCCGGCGTGGCCGACACGTAGACGAACTGCCCGATGCGCTCCTCGAATTCGTCGAAGCGCAGCGGGCGGTTGTCCAGGCAGCTCGGCAGGCGGAACCCGTGTTCGGCAAGCGTGATCTTGCGGCTGCGGTCGCCCTCGTGCATGCCGCGGATCTGCGGCACCGTCACATGGCTTTCGTCGATGATGCACAGAAAATCGTTGGGGAAGTAGTCGATGAGCGTGTAGGGCGGCTCGCCCGGCTCGCGCCCGTCGAGATGCCGCGAGTAGTTCTCGATGCCGCTGCAAAAGCCCATGGTCTCCAGCATCTCAAGATCGTAGTTGACGCGCATCTCGAGGCGCTGCGCCTCGAGCAGCTTGCCCTCCTCCTTGAACTGCTGAAGGCGTTCGCGCAGCTCTTCCTGGATGGTCTGGATGGCGCGCTCCATCTTCGGGCGCGCGGTCACGTAGTGCGACGCCGGCCACACGGGCAGCGCCTCGTAGGTTTGCAGCACCTCGCCGGTGACGTTGTCGATCTCAGCGATCTCGTCAATCTCGTCACCCCAGAACTCCACGCGGATGGGGTTGTCGGCGTAGGGCGGGAACACATCGAGGTTGTCGCCGCGCACGCGGAAGGTCCCGCGCTTGAGCTCGTAGTCGTTGCGATCGTATTGGATGTCTATGAGGTCGTGAATGACCTGATCGCGGTCCTGCTCGACCTGCTTGCCCAAAAACACCGCCATGCCCGCGTAGTCCATCGGGCTGCCGATGCCGTAGATGCAGCTCACCGAAGCCACCACGATGACGTCGCGCCGCGAGAGCAGCGCGCTCGTGGCCGCATGGCGCAGCTTCTCCACCTCTTCGTTGATGGAGGCGTCCTTCTCGATGAACGTGTCGGAACTGGGCACGTACGCTTCGGGCTGATAGTAATCGTAGTAGCTGACGAAGTACACGACGGCGTTGTCGGGGAAGAACTCCTTCAGCTCGCTTGCCAGCTGCGCGGCGAGCGTCTTGTTCGGCGCCATCACCAACGTGGGCTTCTGCACCGCCTCGATGGTCTTGGCCATGGTGAACGTCTTGCCCGAACCGGTGACGCCGAGCAGCGTCTGGTAGCGCATGCCGCCTTGGATTCCCTGCGCCAGCTTCTCGATCGCCTGCGGCTGGTCGCCCGACGGCTCATAGGGGCTCACCACGCGAAGCGGCGTGTTGGCAAGCCGCACCTCGGGCAGCTTGCCAACCATTTCGACGCCTTCTATGTTCTTGAGATGCGAGCTCATAGGGGAAGCTCGACTAGTCCAGCGTCTTCGAATACTCGTTCCACCAGGCAAGCACCTTTTCGCGAAGCTCTTCTTGGGTGCCGTCGTTGTTGAACACCACGTCGGACTGCTCGATGCGGTCGGCGTCGCTGATCTGGCGGGCGATTCGGCGGCGCACGTCGTCCTCTTCCCAACCGGAAGCGACCGCGCGCTTGATGCGGTCCTCAAGCGGCGCGAGCACGGCGATGACCACGTCGGCGCCGTTGGCCATGGACACCTGGCGGTTCTTGAAGACGGAATATTCCACCACGACGGCCTTCTTGCCGGCGCGCTCAAGCTCTTCGAGCTGGTCCATGAACGCCTCTTCGATGCGCGGCATGGTGATGCGGTTGAGCTTGCGCGTTTCCGCCGGCGTGGTGAACGCCTTCGCGGCGACCTTGCTGCGCACGATCTGCCCGTCCGGCCCCAAGATGTCGGCGCCGAACGCTGCGACCAGATCTTCCTTCACCGTGTCCCACAAAAGCACATCGTGCCCGACTTTGTCCAAGTCGATGAACGGTACTCCCTGCTCGGCCAGCACCTTGCGCGCCGTGGACTTCCCCGCGCCCATGCCGCCGATGACGAACAGCTTCTTCATGCCCATGGCTGCCTCCTTCGCGTATTGTTTCGCACTCCCTATGATACACGCAAGCGACGCAAAAACGCCCCCGGCAGGAACCTGTCGGGGGCGTTTTTCGGTGCGTAGCTTTATGCGACGCTCGCTTCGTGGCGCGAAATGCTATTCGGCAGCCTTCTCGGCAGCGGGCTTGTCGGCCTTCTTCTCGCGCTTCTTGGCCGGCTTCTCCTCAGCCTGGATGGACTCGTCCACCGGGATCTCGAAGCCCAGCTCGGCGGCAGCGGCCTTCATGGACAGGCTGATGCGACGACGGTCGGGGTTGATCTCCATGACCTTGACCTTGACCATGTCGCCGGCCTTGACGACCTGCGCCGGGGTGTCGATGTGGCGCATGGCCATCTCGGAGATGTGCACCAGGCCCTCGATGGACTGGCCGAGCTCGACGAAGGCGCCGAACGGGACGGTCTTGGTGACCTTGCCGTCGACGATGGAGCCGACCGGGTAGGACTCGACGAGCTTCACCCACGGATCCTCGGTGGTCTGCTTCAGACCCAGCGAGATGCGCTCGCGCTGCAGATCGACATCCAGAACCTCGACCTCAACCTCGTCGCCAACCTTGACGACCTCGGAGGGATGATTGACGTGGTTCCAGGACAGCTCGGAGATGTGCACCAGGCCGTCGATGCCGCCCAGGTCCACGAAGGCGCCGAAGTCGACGATGGAGGAAACCGTGCCCTTGAGGCGCATGCCCTTGGACAGCTTCGAGAGGATCTCGGCGCGCTCGTTCTTGCGGCCTTCCTCAAGCAGCACGCGGCGGGACAGGACAACGTTGTTGCGGTTGCGGTCCATCTCGATGACGCGAGCCTCGATCTCGGTGTGCAGGTACATGTCCAGATCCTTGACACGACGAAGGTCGACCAAGGAAGCAGGCAGGAAGCCGCGCAGGCCGATGTCGAGGATCAGGCCGCCCTTGACGACCTCGATGACCTCGCCGACAACGTTCTCGCCGGCCTTGAACTTCTCTTCCACGCTGATCCAGGCGCGCTCGTACTCGGCACGCTTCTTGGACAGGATGAGGCGGCCGTCCTTGTCCTCCTTCTGGAGAACGAGCGCCTCGATGGCGTCGCCCAGGTTCACCAGGTCGGACGGGTCGGCATCCTTGCGGATGGACAGCTCGCGGACAGGCACGACGCCCTCGGACTTGAATCCGATGTCCACCAGCACCTCGTCATGCTCGATCTTAACGACCGTGCCGTTGACCAGGTCGCCCTCGTCGAACTCGGTCAGGGTTCCGTCGATCATCTGATTCATCTGATCGTCGGAGATGTCCTCGAAGTCGATGACGGACGTGTTCTTGATTTCGGTCAAAACGGACCCCTTTCAAAAATGTGTCGGGGACCCTTCGTCATGAATGATTGCTACATAAACCATGTTCGCTTGCAGGGGCAAACCCTTGAGCAGTGCAACAAACATGTCTCGGGGGCCTACAGTACTTGTGCTTGCGGCCTATTCCACAAGCTTGGTTAGTATATCACGGCGCGGCTGCGTGAACTCGCATTTTTCCGCCTGCATGATTTCTTCGCTTGCCGCCAGCTTTGGTGCAGCCGGCGTGGCTGGCGCCGGCGCAAACGAAGGCAGCCTGCCCTCCGCGCGGAGAGCAGGCTGCCTGTTGATTTCTCGGTCGCATCTTTCGCCCCTGCAGCAGCAGTCGCTTAGATGCGGGCGAAACTCACGAGGCGCTTTCGCTAGATGGCGGACTCGCCGCGCTCGTCGGTGCGGATGCGCACGACCTCGTCTACCGGGAAGACGAAGATCTTGCCGTCGCCCACGTTGCCGGTGCGGGCCGTGGTGCAGATGACGTCGATCAAGGCATCGACCTGATCATCGTCGGTGATGATCTCGAACTTCACCTTCGGCACCATGTTCAGCAAAACCTCGGTGCCGCGGTAGTATTCCTTCCAGCCATGCTGGGAGCCGCAGCCTTGCACCTGCGAGATGGTCATGCCGGAAACCTTGGCGGCGAACAGGGCGTCTTTGAGCGGCTCAAGCTTTTCGGGACGCACGATCGCGGTAATCTTCTTCATTGCTTCGCTCCTTTCAAGCTATCCAGAGAGGTTAGTCCAGGCCGATGTAGGCAGGGTAAGCCGACTCGCCGTGCTCCGCAACGTCGAGGCCGCGGGCTTCGGCTTCCTCGCTGACGCGCAGGCTGCCCTTGAAGACGGCCTTGATGATGAAGCCGAGGATGAGGTCGGCGATGCCGACGAAGGCGATGGTGATGACGATGCCGAGCACCTGGCTGACAAGCAGGCTCGCGTCGCCGGTGTAGAACAGGCCGCCGAAGTCGGTCCAGGACAGCTCCGGCACGCAGAACAGACCGGTCAGGATGCCGCCGGTGATGCCGCCGATGCAGTGGCAACCGAAGGCGTCAAGCGCGTCGTCGTAGCCGATCTTTGCCTTGAGGAACGAGATGGCGAAGTAGCAGACCGGGGAGACGATCAGTCCCATGATGACCGCAGCCCAGGGCTCGACGAAGCCGGCAGCCGGGGTGATGACGACCAGGCCGGCGACCAGGCCCGTGGCAGCACCGACGAGCGTGGGGGTGCCCACCTTGACGCGCTCGACGATCATCCAGGAAACCAGCGCGGCGCCGGAAGCGACCACGGTGTTGAGCAGGGCCAGGCCGGCGATGCCGTCGGAAGCGAAGGCGGAGCCGCCGTTGAAGCCGAACCAACCGAACCACAGCAAAGCCGCGCCCAGGGCCACGAAGGGCACGTTGTGCGGGCGGTAGCTCATCATGCCGAAGCCCTTGCGCTTACCCAGAAGAAGGCACAGGATCAGACCGGTCAAGCCGGAGGAGATGTGCACGACGTCGCCGCCGGCGAAGTCGAGAGCGCCGATCATGTCGCCGATCAGGCTGCCGTCGCCGCCCCACACCATGTGGGCCAGCGGAGCGTAGACGATGGCGACCCAGATGGTCACGAACGCGCAGACCGCGCCGAACTTCATGCGGCCCGCAACCGAGCCGGTGATGATGGCGGTGGTGATCATGGCGAACGCCAGCTGGAACGTGATGTCGATGATGGCCGGGTAGCCGGCTTCCGCATCAGAGGCCAAGGTGGCCGCACCAGAAAGCACCGCGAAGGCGTTCGGGGTGTCCTCTGCCTCAGCCAACATGCTCTGCACCGTATCCGTCAGGCAGATTTGATCGAAACCGCCGAAGAACGGGATGGAGCCGTCTCCGCCGTAGCTGAACGACCAGCCGCACACCACCCAAACAACCGCAACGATGCCCATGACCGCAAAGGACATGATCATGGTGTTGACCACGTTCTTTCGACGAGACAGACCTCCGTAGAAGAATGCCAAGCCAGGCGTCATGAGCAGAACCAGCATCGCGCTCACCAACATGAACGCAGTTGTTCCTGTGTCAAGCATTGCTACCTCCTTCTTTCGATTCAGCGAACATGCAACGTGCTTTGACGCGTCTCATCTTGCCACCCTGCCTGGCCCCGCACGCCGCGATGCGGCATTGTTAACTAAGCGGGAAACGGGTTGTAACGCAGGTGAATCACCGGTGTTACAATGTCGAAATAGAGGTTCGTTTCTTGCGTTATCCCAGTTCGAAACACCCTTGAAACCCAGTTCAGGCATTTGCGGCGCCGCGCGCGCAAGGGAAAGGAAGCAGCATGGAAGTCACGTTCGCCCCCGTGAGCACCCCGGCCGACCAGGAAGCGCTCGCAAAGCTTGCCAGCGAGATCTGGCATGAATATTGGCCCGCGCTCATCGGGCCCGAGCAGACCGACTACATGGTCGAGAACTTCCAGAGCCTTGAGGCCATCAAGCGGGACATGGCCGAAAACGCCTATGAGTACTGGTTCGTGGTGGACGAGACGGGCAAGACGGTCGGCTACACCGGCGGGCACGAGGAGCCCGAGACCAGCCGCTTCTTCATCTCGAAAATCTACCTGCTGGCCGAAGAGCGCGGCAAGCACTACGCGTCGCAGGTGATCGCCTTCTACGCCGCGCTGTGCCGCGACCGCGACCTGCACAGCATGTACCTGACGGTCAACAAGCGCAACGAGCTGGGTATCCGCGCGTATCTGGGCAAGGGGTTCGTCACCATCGAGTCGGTGGAAACCGACATCGGCAACGGCTTTATCATGGACGATTACGTGATGGAGAAGGAAGCGTAAAACAGCGGCGCACCCTTTGTGCATTTCCTATTTGGGTGCAGGTTTCGCGTCGGAAGCATTGCGCATACGACAAGGGTGCGCAGAGGTCTGGCAGGAGCGTTCAATCCACCGCAAGATATTCGTGGGGCCGAGCGAGAGCTCGGCCCTAACGCGAAAGTTCGGCCCCAACTTAAGTACGCCTTCAGGCGCGACAGATAATTCAAAAGCGCGCAATCGGCGCACCGCTGCGGTTTATGAAAAGTCTGACGCGCCTAAAGGCGCTGGCCA